>CAMLYL010000029.1 GCA_946491665.1 uncultured Lachnospiraceae bacterium
GCCCTATACCGGGCGGGAGCTGGAATATATCAGACAGGCGGTGGAGGCCAATAAAATCTGCGGAGACGGAGCGTTTACAAAACGCTGTTCCGCCTGGATGAAAGAAAATCTGGGGACGAAATACGCCCTGCTGACCACCTCCTGCACTCATGCCCTGGAGATGGCGGCTTACCTTTCCGATATTCAGCCCGGGGATGAAGTGATTATGCCCTCCTATACCTTTGTGTCGACGGCGGACGCTTTTGTGCTTCGGGGAGCGCGGATTGTCTTTGTGGATATCCGGCCGGATACCATGAACATAGACGAAACGCTGATTGAGAGCGCCATTACAGAAAAAACCAGGGCGATTGTGCCGGTACACTACGCCGGAGTGGCCTGTGAGATGGATACCATTCTGGCCCTGGCGGACAAATATCATCTGAAGGTGGTGGAGGACGCCGCCCAGGGGGTTCACGCCTATTACAAGGGACGGGCGCTGGGAACCCTGGGGGATTTCGGCTGCTTCAGCTTCCATGAGACCAAAAACTACAGCATGGGAGAGGGCGGAGCCCTGCTGTTCCAGAAAGATGAATATCTGGAGAGGGCGGAGATTTTAAGGGAAAAGGGCACAGACCGCAGCAAATTTTTCCGGGGGCAGGTGGACAAATATACCTGGGTGGATTACGGCTCCTCTTATCTTCCCAGCGATCTGAACGCGGCTTACCTGTATGCCCAGCTGGAAGCCTGCCGGGACATTGACGCGCGCCGGATGGCTGTCTGGGAGCTTTATCACAGAGAGCTGAGGCCGCTGAAAGAGGCAGGGCTGCTGGAACAGCCGACGGTGCCGGAGTACGCCTCCCACAACGCGCACATGTATTACATAAAAGTAAAAGATATGGATACGCGGAGCCGTCTGATCGGATTTCTGCGCCAGCGTGAGATCTGCAGCGTGTTTCATTATATCCCGCTGCACAGCGCGGCGGCGGGAAGAAAGTTCGGCCGCTTCCACGGGGAAGATGTCTATACTACCCGGGAGAGCCAGCGGCTGCTGCGGCTGCCCATGTACTATTCCCTGACCCTGGAGCAGGCGGAGTATGTGGTGGACTGCATCCGTGAATTTTTTCATTTTGACGGTCCGAAGGAGTAGAAAATGGCGGAAAATACCCTGCTGCGGCTTTTAAAAAAACTGAAGCCCTATACGGTAAAAAAAGGGCTGCGCTATCTGAAACATTATGGTCTGAAAGGGTTTCTGGCCCGTCTGGCGGAGCGGATGGAACCGGAGGAGGTTCCCTACGGTCCCTGGTATGAGGCTCACAGGGCATCGGAAGAGACCCTGTCCCGGCAGAGAAAAAGAAAATGGGAGCAGCCCGCGACCATCAGCATTGCCGTGCCGGCCTACCGGACGCCGGAAAAATTTCTGCGGGAGATGCTGGATTCTCTTCTGGCCCAAAGCTATCCCTACTGGGAGCTGTGTCTGGTCAATGCCAGCCCGGAGGACGCTTCCATGGCCGGGATTCTGGAAGAGTACGCGAACCGGGATGACCGGATCCGCTATGAGAATCTGCCGGAAAACCTGGGAATTGCGGAAAATACCAACGCGGCTTTTGCCATGGCCCGGGGAGACTATATCGGACTTCTGGATCACGATGATCTGCTGGCTCCGGACGCCCTCTATGAGATTGCCTGCAGGATCCTGGAGGAGAGGGCAGATGTCATCTATACGGACGAGGACAAGGTCACCGCGGAGGGCGGAGAACATTATCAGCCCCATCTGAAGCCGGATTTCAATCTGGATCTGCTGCGGTCCAACAATTATATCTGTCATTTCCTGGTGGTGAAGCGGGAGCTGGTCCGGAAGGCAGGAGGGTTCCGCAGAGAATTCGACGGGGCGCAGGACTATGACTTTGTGTTTCGCTGCGTCGAGCAGGCGGAAAAAATTTCTCATGTGCCCAGAATCCTCTATCACTGGAGAACCCACAGGGCATCCACTGCCGACAACCCCGCCAGCAAACTGTACGCCTACGAGGCCGGGAAGCGGGCCATAGAGGGAAATCTTGCCAGAACGGGAACAGTGGGCACGGTGGTTCAGACCAAGGATTTCGGCTTTTATCATGTGAACTATCCGGTTCAGGGAGAACCTCTGGTAAGCATTCTCATTCCCAATAAGGATCAGAAAGAGGCTCTGGAAAACTGTATCCGTTCCATAGAGGAGAAATCCACCTACAAAAACTATGAGATTCTGGTTATAGAAAATAACAGCGAATGCCAGGAGACATTCGCGTATTACCGGAGGCTGGAAAAGGAGGGCGTCCGGATTTTGAGGTGGGACAATCCCTTTAATTATTCCGCCATCAACAATTTCGCGGCCCGTCAGGCCCGGGGAGAATACCTGCTGCTGCTGAACAACGACACCCGTGTGATTACCCCGGACTGGATCCAGGGGCTTCTGGGCAACTGCCAGCGACCGGAAGTGGGGATCACCGGAGCCAAGCTTTACTATCCGGATAACACCGTGCAGCATGCGGGAATTATCATCGGCATCGGGGGAATTGCCGGACACGCCTTTCTGAATCTGCCCCGAAACCGCAGCGGGTATCTCCACAAGGCGTCTATCCAGATGGATTGCAGCGCGGTAACCGCCGCCTGTATGATGGTAAAGCGGAAGGTGTATGAAGAACTGGGCGGATTTGAGGAAAAACTGGCAGTGGCCTTCAACGATGTGGATTTCTGTCTGCGGGCGGGACAGGCGGGGTATCTGGTAGTGTACAACCCTGAGGTGGAACTGTACCACGATGAATCCAAGTCCAGGGGCGCGGAGGACAGCCCAAAGAAAGTCCGCCGGTTCCAGGAGGAAATTGAGTTTATGAGAACCCGCTGGATAGATTTTCTCAAAAAGGGAGATCCCTGCTATAACAAAAATCTGACCCTGAGCAAATGGAATTACTCTCTCAGGGCAAAGTAAGGAGTCAGCCATGCATAAAGCGGCGGTGGTGATACCCAACTACAATGGCATACAATATCTGGAAACCTGCCTCGACGCCCTGCGGCAGCAGACCTGGAGGGATTTTTATACGATTCTGGTGGACAACGGATCTTCCGACGGCAGCCTGGAACTGGTGAAAACCCGGTACCCGGAGGTGGAGATCGTCTCGCTGCCGGAAAATCTGGGTTTCTGCCGGGCGGTCAACGAAGGAATCCGGAAGGCGGAAGCAGAATACGTGATCCTGCTGAACAACGATACTCAGGTGTTTCCGGACTTCGCGGAGCAGCTGTACCGGGGGATCCGCTGTCATGACAGGGCCTTTTCCGCGGGAGCCATGATGATCCAGGCCCATGACCATGAAAAACTGGATGCCGCCGGGGATTATTACAGCGCACTGGGATGGGCCTTCGCCAGAGGCAAGGGAAAGCCCCCGGCAAAATACAGCCGCGCCTGCCGGGTTTTTGCGGTCTGCGCCGGAGCGGCGATTTACCGGATGGACCTGCTGAAAAAGATCGGGCTTTTTGACGAAGCCCATTTTGCCTATCTGGAGGATCTGGACATGGGATACCGGGCCAGGATCCAGGGGTATGAGAACTGGTACTGCCCGGAGGCGAAAGTCTATCATATAGGAAGCGGAACCAGCGGCTCCCGCTACAATCAGTTCAAGATCCGTTACTCTTCCAGAAATAATATTTATCTGATCCATAAAAACATGCCGGTGCCGCAGATGATTCTGAATCTCCCCTTTCTGCTGGCGGGGTTCGCCGTCAAGCTGCTGTTCTTCGCTCTCAAAGGATACGGGAGAGAGTACGCGGCGGGAATCAAAAACGGATTTTCCCTGAGCCGTCAGGAGGAAAACCGCGGCAAGAAAGTAAAATTCCGCTGGAAAAATCTGAAAAATTATCTGAAGATACAGGTCGAACTCTGGATCAATGTGTTCCGGAGATTGTAAAATTATATTGCGCTTTCCTGAAAGTTATAGTAAGATGTAAAATTGGGAAAGGTATAAACAGGTGATTTACTGTGATTAAAGATAATCAGAAGTACTTTAACCGGATGCATGTGGTACTGGACGCCCTTGTGATTATCATTTCCTACCTGCTGGCCTGGACATTAAAATTCCGGACAGAGCTGTTCGGACATTCGGTGCAGACGCTGCCCTTTGCCTATTATGCCCTGGCCATGGTGCTGATCATACCGATTTACCTGGTGCTTTATTATGCCTGCAGCCTTTACACCCCCAAGCGGGTGCAGGGGCGCAGACTGGAAGCGGCCAATCTTTTCCGGGCCAACACCATCGGCCTGCTGGTGGTGATCCTGGGCCTGTATATGATCAAACAGCAGCATTTTTCCAGAAGCATGCTGGTCATTTTTTATGCGGTCAATATTCTTCTGGAAATCGTGCTGAGAAATCTGATCCGGTATGCGCTGCGGAATATAAGAAGAAAGGGCTTTAATCAGAAACACATTCTTCTGGTGGGCTACAGCCGGGCGGCGGAAGAGTACATTGACCGGATCCTGGCCCACCCGGAGTGGGGGTATACGGTCAGGGGAATCCTGGACGATCATGTGACAGCGGGAACTACTTACCGGGGAATCAAGGTTCTGGGCCGGATCGGCAATCTGATGGTGATCCTGCCGGAAAATAAACTGGATGAGATTTCCATTACCCTGGGTCTGAATGAATATTACCGGCTGGAGGAGATCGTGGCTCTCTGCGAGAAATCCGGCGTTCACACAAAATTTATTCCGGACTATCACAATATCATACCCACCAAGCCTTACACAGAAGACCTGATGGGCCTGCCGGTGATCAATATCCGCTATGTGCCCCTGAGCAACACCTTCAATGCCATGGTGAAGCGGATTATGGATGTGATCGGCTCACTGCTGTGCATTGTTCTGTTTTCGCCGGTCATGCTGGCGGCTGTCATCGGGATTAAAGCCACGTCTCCGGGACCGCTGATTTACCGGCAGACCAGAGTAGGGCTCCACAACCGGAGCTTTGAGATGTATAAGTTCCGTTCCATGGAGGTGCAGTCTCCGGAGCAGGAGAAGAAGGCCTGGACCGTAAAAGACGATCCAAGAGTCACCTCCTTCGGAAAATTTATGAGGAAAACCAGCATAGACGAACTGCCCCAGCTGTTTAACGTGCTGAAAGGGGATATGAGTCTGGTGGGTCCCAGGCCGGAACGGCCTTTCTTCGTGGAAAAGTTCCGGGAAGAGATTCCCAGATATATGGTGAAGCACCAGGTCCGTCCGGGTATGACGGGCTGGGCCCAGGTCAACGGATTCCGGGGAGATACGTCCATCCGCAAAAGAATCGACTGCGATCTGTACTACATTGAAAACTGGACGCTGGGGCTGGATTTTAAGATCCTGTTTCTGACGGTATTTAAAGGGTTTGTAAATAAAAACGCGTACTAGAGAGGAATCGTAGGAATAACATGGCAAGTTACGGCAGAAGGGTAAAAAGAAAGAAAAAGAACAGAAAAGCTCTGTTCGCGGTAGAGATAGTGATTCTGGCGCTGCTGACGGTGGTGCTGCTGGGCTGTATCTGGGCAACCCACAAACTCGGCCTCGTGAACCATCAGGAAACGGATGACGACCGGGTAGTTACCCGCACAGAAGCCAATGAGGGGGAGGACGGAGAAACAGGAAGCGATTCCAGCCTGTCCGGCATCGATCTGTTTGCCCTGGTAGGCCTGGATACCCGGGGAGAATACGACGGACAGAACAGCGACACCATGATGATCGCCTGCGTGAACCACAATGACAAGACCATTAAGCTGGTATCCCTTTACCGGGACACCTATCTGAATATCAGCTACCCGGACGAAGAGCCCTATTATACCAAGGCCAACGCGGCCTACGCCTATGGGGGTCCGGAACAGATGCTGACCATGATGAACACCAATCTGGATCTGGATATCACCAAATATATTACGGTGGATTTCGTGGCGGTTCAGAAGCTGGTGGATGCCCTGGGAGGCCTGGATGTGGAGATGACCAGGGAAGAGGTGATCCACATGAACAATTATAATGTGGAGACCTCAGAGGCCTGCGGGGTGCCCTATGAGGAAGTGGAGCTGCCCTCCAAGGAAGTGTTTGACGGGGCCATCACCCAGACCTTTCATCTCAACGGAAGCCAGGCTGTATCCTACGCCCGGATCCGCAAGACGGCTGGAAACGACTTCCGGCGCACTGCCCGGCAGCGGCATGTGCTGGAGCTGATTTTTGACAAGGTAAAAGGTGCCGGCCTGGGAACCCTGGATTCCGCTCTGAACGAGGTGCTGCCCTGTGTGACCACCAATCTCAGCAATACGGACATCTTTTCCCTGATCCAGCCCCTGCTGAGCTATACCATTACTTCAGAAAAGGGATTTCCCTTCCACCAGTACGCGGGAGGAAATATAGAGGAGGTGACCGGGCTGGACTGCGTCCTGCCGGTGACTCTGGAATATAATGTGAGAGAGCTCCACGAGCTGCTGTTCCCGGAGGAGAATTATACGCCCTCTCAGACGGTGGTGGAGCGCAGCGATTACCTGATCTATACCACCGGATACGGGGAAGCCGATATCCCGGAGGAGCAGTCAGACGTGGATTTGCCGGATGGCATTACCTACGAAGAGGCTCTGGGGCAGGGCCTGCTGGACAGCGGCGAGGATTACGAGGATTACGAGGATGATTGGGAAGATTATGACTGGTAAACCAGTTCCCTTCAAAGCAGAGAGGAAAACAGGGATATGGGGGACCATACGATGAAGCAGCCCAGCATCGATATATTGATACCAACTTATAAGCCAGGACCGGAGTTTGCCATGCTGCTCCGGCGCCTGGCTTGTCAGCGTTATCCGGCGAGTCAGGTAATCATCATAAATACAGAAGAACAGTACTGGGATCCTGCTCTGGAGGCGGAATATCCCGGCTGCCGGGTGGAGCATATCCGCCGGGAGGAATTTGACCACGGAGGAACCAGGCGGCGGATGGCGGCCATGTCCCAGGCGGATCTTTTTCTCTGCATGACCCAGGACGCTCTTCCGGCGGATGAGGATCTCATCGGAAATCTGGTGAAGGCCTTTGAAAATCCACTGGTAAAAGCCGCCTACGCCAGGCAGCTGCCCAGGGAAGACTGCTCTCTGGCGGAACAGTTTACCCGTTCCTTCAATTATCCGCCTGAGAGCCGGATCAAGACCCAGGCGGATCTTAAGACGCTGGGCATCAAAACCTTCTTCTGCTCCGACGTCTGCGCTGCCTATGACCGGAAGACCTACCGCGAATTGGGCGGATTCCCGGAGCAGGCAGGCTTCAATGAAGATATGATCTACGCCTCAAAGGTGATCCGGGCGGGGTACGCCGTGGCCTACGCGGCGGACGCGCAGGTGATCCATTCCCACAACTATACGGGGCGCCAGCAGTTTCGCCGGAACTTCGACCTGGGGGTCTCCCAGGCGGATCATCCGGAAATCTTCGCGAAATATCCCTCTGAGGGGGAGGGGATCCGGCTGGTGAAGCAGACGGCGGGATTTCTGGTGAAAAAACGAAAACCCTGGCTGCTGGTCCCTCTGGTCTGGCAGAGCGCCTGCAAGTACGCCGGGTACTGGCTGGGGAAGAGGTACAGGAAGCTGCCGGGGTGGGTCAGAAAGCGGCGCGTAAAAAAATAGATATAGGTGGATTTTTCACAGTACTGATCTGGATTTTACTGGTTGTTTACAAATGTTAAAACTGCTATAATACCCTTGAAACAAAAGAAAAGAGGGTATATGATACATGGGAGTAATTGTCTCGGAAACAGAAAATTTCGCGATACAAAATACGAAAAAAAGCACTTCGGCCAAAAAAATAGCGGGAGTCATAGGGAAAATTTTCTGGGTGATTTTGGGAACGTTAGCTGTTTTAATCTTCAGAAGTGTAATCTGGGTGCTGAAGACATGGAATAATCTCAGCATGGAAGAGATTGTATATCATCTGAAAATGCCGCTGGAGGGCACAAATGACGATATCATCTGGGATTACATTTTCTACTGCGCGGCTGCCGCGGTGTTGGCGGCGGTCATATTGACCTGTCTGCTGATCCTGATGAGAAAGAAGAAAAGGTTTTACCGGGTTCTGCTGGGCGCAGTACCTGCGGCTTCTGTGCTGATGATCGCGTTGTCTGTCAATCACATTTGGACCACGCTGGATGTCTCGGCGTATGTAAAAAATCAAAATACATATTCTTCCTTTATTGATGATAATTATGTGGATCCGGCATCCGTCGACATAAATTTTCCGGAACAAAAAAGAAATTTGATCTATATTTATCTGGAGTCTATGGAAACTACGTATGCGGATCAGCAAAGCGGAGGAGCATTTGAGGAAAACGTTATACCGGAATTAACGCGGCTTTCTCTGGAAAATGAAAATTTTTCCGGTGAAGAGAGCATTTTAAATGGAGGATATGCTTTGACCGGGACAACCTGGACGGTAGGAGCTATGTTCGGCCAGACGTCCGCCCTGCCGTTATTGATTCCCATTGAGAAAAATTCAATGGATACACAGGAGAATTTTTTTCCGGGAATCACAACACTGGGTGATATTTTGGAGGAAGAAGGATACCGGCAGGAGTTAGTGATCGGTTCGGACGCGGAGTTTGGCGGCCGGAAGCTTTATTTTGAACAGCATGGCGGTTATGAAATATATGACTATTATTACTCCAAAAATCACGGGGAGATTCCGGAAGATTACTATGTATGGTGGGGATATGAAGATGAACGGATGTTTGAGCACGCAAAAGAACGGCTGAATGAATTATCAGCGTCCTCAGAACCGTTTAATCTGACCCTTTTGACGGTGGATACGCATTTTGAAGACGGATATGTCTGCGGGCTGTGTACAGATGAATTCGGAGACGACCAGTATTCTAATGTTATGGCATGCTCCAGCAGGCAGGTGTCAGAGTTTGTGCAGTGGATCCAGGAACAGCCATTTTATGAGAATACAACCATCGTCATTTCAGGAGACCATCTGACCATGGATGTGGATTACTGCGAGGATGTGTCCTCTGATTATGAGAGAAAAGTTTATACAGCATACATAAACGCTCCGGTGAGCCCGGAGACAGACACTTACAGAGAGTACAGCACCTTTGATGCCTTTCCTACAACCCTGGCAAGCCTTGGAGCGGAGATTGAAGGAGACAGACTGGGCCTGGGGGTTAACCTATACTCATCAAAGGAAACCTTAATCGAACAGTACGGCGTTGAAAGCGTTAATCAGGGACTTTCGCAGAAGTCCGCGCTGATGGAAAAACTAAGTTCCACTATCCAAAAGGAGGATGAGTCGGCAAGCGAGTACGACAGCGCCGGCGGCAGTATTGAAATAAAAGACGAGACAGAAACTGCCGCGGAGACAAATCCGGCGGTAGGCCCTGTGATTTCCACTGTGCCTTACAACTTTCAGAGCGGGAAATTTGCAGTAGAGATAAACGGGGATTTTTCGGCTGATATCACCGGCATAAAATGCGCAGTCTGGGCGGAGGAGGATCAATCCGATTTAATGTGGTATGACGCGGTGAACAGCGGGGAAAATAGTTATACAGCAGAGGTCTACGGCGTGGACTTTAATTATAAAAACGCTGTCTACAACATACATGTGTATGAGGTAAACGGGGAAAATGCGCTGATATTACTGGGCGCGTGCCAGGAAGCAATCAGCAGCTAAGAAAGTCGCTATGGAGGTAAATAATGGATAAGATCGCGGTTTTAATCCCTTGCTATAATGAAAGCAAAACGATAGAAAAAGTTGTCAGCGATTGGAAAAAAGCTCTGCCGGAAGCGGTTATATATGTGTATGATAACAATTCCACAGACGGAACCGGAAGAATCGCCCGGGAGGCAGGGGCTGTTGTGCGGCATGAGTATATGCAGGGAAAAGGCAACGTCATAAGGCGTATGTTTCGGGAAATAGACGCGGAAGTTTATTTAATGGTAGATGGAGACGACACCTATCCGGCAGAATACGGACGTCAGATGGCGGATCTGGTTCTGGAGAAAAAAGTGGATATGGTTGTGGGAGACCGGCTTTCTTCTACGTATTTTACCGAGAATAAACGCCGTTTCCATAATATGGGAAATTCCCTGGTAAGGCGTTCGATCAACCGGTTATTTAAAAGTAATATAAAGGATATTATGACGGGCTACAGAGCCTTCAGCTATAACTTCGTCAAAACCTTTCCGGTTCTTTCAAAAGGATTTGAGATTGAGACGGAAATGAGCATTCATGCAGTAGATAAAAATTTATTTGTAGAAAATGTAATTATTGAATACAGAGACCGGCCCCAGGGCAGCGAGTCAAAACTGAATACCTACAGCGACGGGCTGAGAGTTTTAAAGACAATCGCCAGATTATACCGAATTTATAAACCGATGGGATTTTATTCAGTACTGGCCGCGCTGCTGACGGCGCTCAGCACGGTTTTTCTGGTGCCGGTTCTGGTTACGTTTTTCAAGACCGGTCTGGTTCCTAATTTTCCGACTCTGATCGTGTGCGGCTTTGTATACTTGGCGGCAATTATTTCCTTTTTCTCGGGATTGCTGCTTACGTCGGTGGCGCAGCAGGGAAGACAGAATTTTGAAATGCAGCTTCTTCACTGCGAGGAACGTCATAAAGAATTAGATTCATTGAAAGAGGGAGATAACCGTGAATAACAGATTAGTAATTTACTTTTTTTTTGATCCGCAGGGAATTGTAGACGACTACAATTTGGTGCTGCTGCGGGATATGATGAAAAACTGCAGAGATTTGCTGGTTGTCAGCAACGGAAAATTATCCGCAGAAGGAAAAAAGAAATTTGAGGAGCTGACCGATCAGATCCTGGAACGGGAAAATAAGGGATTTGACGTATGGGCCTACCGGGAGGCGATGTTCAGCCTCGGCTGGGAAAAGCTGCAGCAGTACGATGAAGTAATTTTAATGAATTATACCATTATGGGGCCGGTTTTCCCGTTTTCGGAAATGTTCGGCAGCATGGACGCCCGGCCGGAGCTGGACTTCTGGGGCATTACTAAATTTCATATGGTTCCGGTAGATCCCTACGGAATCATTGAATGCGGGTATATCAGAGAGCACATTCAGTCGCATTTCATTGCCGTGAGAAAGCGGATGCTTTCCAGCCGGGAGTTCCATGAGTATTGGGAAAACATGCCGAAAATAAAGAGCTACGGGGAATCTGTAGCCTACCATGAATCTTATTTTACCCATCACTTTGCGAGCAAAGGATATAAGTGGGATGTCTATGTAAATACGGACGATATGAAAAAGTTCACGGAATATCCTCTGCTGAAAGCGCCTAAAAGACTGATGCAGGAGAAACGCTGCCCGATATTTAAACGCAGAAGTTTCTTCCATAATTATGAAGATTTTCTTAACGGCTCCATCGGTGAACCCACGTATGAATTGATGGAGTATCTGAAGACAGAAACAGATTATGATGTAGAACTGATCTGGGAAAATATTCTGCGCTGCTGCAATCAGGCTTTGATTAAACAGTGCCTGCATCTGAATTATGTTCTGCCTTCAAATACCTCCGCGGATATTTCAGAGATTCTGAAAAAAAGAAAAATCGCGCTGGTTATGCATCTCTTTTATGAGGATCTGATCGGGGAAAGCTATCGTTACGCCTGCTCTATGCCGGAGGAGGCAGATGTCTTTATCACGGTCGGAAGCAGAAAAATGCAGGAACTGGCAGAAAAGCAGTTCGCGGATCTTCCCTGCCGCTCCTGCAAGGTTCTTCTGATACCGAATCGCGGAAGAGATGTGGGATCGGTGCTGGTAGCCGTGAATCCGGAGATTCTGGAATACGACTATGTATGCTTTGCCCACGATAAAAAAGTGACACAGTTGGAGGTGGAATCAGTAGGGGCCTCCTGGGCTTATGAGTGCTTTGAAAGTGTTCTGAAAAACAAAGATTACGTCCGCAATATCATCGATACCTTTGAAAAAAATCCGAGACTGGGACTTTTGACCCCGGCCCCCCCGAACCACGCGGATTATTTTCCGACCATGGGGAATGAGTGGGGCGCTAACTTTAAAGCGACAAAGGCACTGGCAAAAGAACTTGGCATGCATGTGCCCATGTCCGCGGATCTGCCGCCGATTTCGGCACTGGGCTGCTTCTTCTGGTACCGGCCTAAGGCAATGAAAAAGCTGTATGACCGCCAGTGGAAATTTGAGGATTTCCCGGAAGAACCGGTAAAAAAGACCGATGGGACCATTATGCATGCCATCGAAAGACTGTACTCTTTTGCAGTGCAGGACGCGGGATACTATCCTGCCTGGGGATTCTGCGATACGGTTGCGTCCATAGAAATTACAAATTTATACTTTATGCTGCGCATGCTCAATCAGGCGGTAATGGCCAATGGCCTCGGAGGAAAGCTGGTGGACGTTGTCGGAAAGCTGAGGGAACAGGGTCCCGCGGTAAGAGCCCTGAATGATCTTCATCAGGAATTGAACAGCTTGTTCGAGGGCGAGGGCGAGAAGGAAATCGGCCATGGAACCATGATGAGACTGTATTATGATGAGGGAGAAGGCTTCCGGGAAATGCGGGCGGTTTCCAGCCGGGCTTCTTTTAATGGAAAGCATTTTGGAATCGAATTTCTGATCCCGGCCGAGAAGTCTGATCTGCCCGTGCGCCAGCTTCGTCTGGATCCCGGAGAAAACGGAATGCTTTTGATCGAAAATTTCCATGGAAATCTGGTCTATACAGACGGAAGCATCGAACAGATCAATCTTTCGGTCTGCAATACCAACGGGTTTATCGTAGGCGAAAAAATGCTGTTTATCGGTGAGGATCCGCAGATTTATATTCCGTGCAGAAGCGGAAAAAGAGTGGAGTCCGTATTTTTTGCCGGCGATGCAGGAAATCACATCCCCCAGACTTTGATCGAAGCCGCAGTGAGCCGGAAAGTTCCAAGAATGACGCCGAAACTTTACTGGGACTGCGGAGAGGGGATGAAGGAAGAGTGGACTGTCGCGGCGGCAAATAGAGGAAAGGATACAAAGCTGACAGTACATTTTGCTCTTGACAGCGATCTGGCTGCGAAAGGCATTAAAAAATTCAGATTTGATCCCTCTGAATTCGGGATGTTCGCGCTGACTAATATAAAGATCAGGACGATTTCCGGGGATGGAAGCCAGGAAACCGTTTCCCTGGCTGAATGCAGCACCAACGGGTTCTGCCAGGGCGATACGGTTTATTTTACAGCGGAGGATCCCCAGATTGTCTGGAAAAACAAAAAAGCCAGACCCTGCGCTGTAGAGATCGAAGCGGATATCCTGGAGAGAGAAGCTGTGCACGCGGTTGGACACAGCGGCTTTGGGGCAGGCGGTATTCGGTCTAAGGTGTTCAGAAAATAGGAAAGAACAGGATAAACAGATGAAAAAAGAAAGATTATTTTATCTGGATTTTGTAAGGGCCGCCGCAACGCTGCTGATTGTGCTGACTCATTATAACGCGCTGTTTCTGTACACCAATCCGCAGATGCCGGAAAAGTCGGTGCTGGGACTTACTTTCAGCCGCGTATATATCGGAGATCTGGGAGTATCGCTTTTTTTGATCATCTCAGGGGCCTCCTTAATGTATGTGTATAAGGAGACATGCGATCTGCGGATTTATTTCAAAAAAAGATTCTGGAGTATTTATCCCATGTTCTGGCTCGGATATGCAGTTTTCTTTTTTTATAACTTCTATCAGAACCAGGGATTGACACCCGGAATACCTAAATATAGAATTATTTACAGTATTCTGGGACTGGATATGTATGCCCAGGCTTTCGGCCAGGTGAATTTTGCCATTGTGGGAGAATGGTTTTTGGGAATGATTATTCTTTTTTACCCCTTTTTCCCGCTTTTCAGAAAATGGGCTCTATCGCATCCCGTAAGCCTGGCCGCGGCTTCCGCGGTTTTATACGCCGCATTTTTAATATGGCCGAATCCGCACAATTCGATCATACTGCCGGTGCTGCTTCCCAGAATCATCTTCGGTATGCTGTTTATCCAAAGCGGGAAAAAGGTAAGGTGGTCCGCGGCGCTGATTTCAGCAGGAATTATCGTGCTGAATTTCATTTTGCCCATACAGATCGACAGCACTCTTCAGGCGACCTATATCGGGATCGCGGTGTTTTTGATCCTTGTATGGCTGGCGGATTTTCTCAGATGGATTCCTTTCAGAAGGATCTGCGGGTGGATCTGCAAGTACTCATATGCTATTTTTATTGTGCATCACACCATAATTTTTTTGGTTACAGCGAAATTTGACTTATACAGTCTGACCCGGTTTAACAGTTATCTGCTCTTCCTTTGCTGCTGCTGCGTAATTTTTGTCGCTGCGTATCTGCTTCAAAAGGTTCATGACAGGGCAGTCGCTATTTTTCGGGTGAACAAGAAAGAATAACTGAAAAGAGAAAGGAAACAGGCATGGAAAAAGTTTTGGTGACAGGTTCAGGCGGCTATATTGGAAGACATGTAGTAAAACATTTATTAGACATGGGATATTCGGTAACAGCGGCGGATATCTGCAATGACGGTGTAGACGAAAGAGCGGAGATTATAAACAGGTCTGTGTTTGAGGACTGTCCGGACATCTATCATGAACTGGGAGAACCGGACGTCTGCATTCATCTGGCATGGCGGAACGGATTTGTCCATAACGCCTCCAGCCATATGGAAGATCTTTCGGGACACTGCCGTTTTCTGAGACAGATGGTAGAGGGCGGACTGAAAAATCTGGCTGTTATGGGAACCATGCATGAGATTGGTTATTGGGAGGGCGCCATCGATGAGTGTACCCCCTGCAATCCTCAGTCTCAGTACGGAGTGGCAAAAAATGCCCTTCGGCAATCTCTGATGCAGATGGCTCAGGAAAAAAAGTTTAATCTGTATTGGCTGCGGGCGTACTATATTTTGGGCGATGATACAAAGAATCATTCTGTCTTTACAAAGATTCTGCAGAAAGCTCAGGAGGGCGGAAAGACCTTTCCCTTTACTTCCGGAAAAAATTTATATGATTTTATAGATGTGGAACAGCTGGCGGAATATATTGCGCTGGCTGCCACGCAGCAGGAAGTAACGGGGATTATCAACGTTTGTACCGGACATCCGATTTCTCTGGCTGAAAAAGCGGAGCAGTTTATCAAGGAAAAAAATCTGGATATCCGATTGGAGTATGGGGCTTTTCCGGACCGGCCTTATGATTCTCCGGGAGTATGGGGAAATCCGGAAAAAATGCGGAAAATTTTAAAAAACAGGCAGGGAGGTTGATGCCATGAGAGTATTGGTCACAGGTGTAAAAGGACAGCTGGGCTACCATGTGGTGCAGGAACTGGAGAAAAGAAATCATACAGCAATCGGCGTGGATATAGAGGAAATGGATATCACCAACGCGGAGGAGACGCGGAACGTGATAGAGAACGCCCATGTGGAGGCGGTGATCCACTGTGCCGCATACACGGCTGTTGATGCCGCGGAAGAAAACGTGGAGCTGTGCAGAAGGGTGAATGTGGACGGAACCCGCAATATTGCGGAGGTCTGCGGCCGGCACCAGTTAAAAATGATTTATATCAGTACAGATTATGTTTTTGACGGGGAAGGCACACGTCCCTGGAAGCCGGATGACGTTGTCGTTCAGCCGCTGAATGTATACGGTCAGGCAAAATATGACGGGGAAAGAGAAGTGCAGCGGTATGTCAAGTCTTATTTTATCGTGCGTACGGAATGGGTGTTCGGGGAAAACGGACATAATTTCATTAATACAATGCTCCGGCTCGGCAAAAAAAACGGAAAAGTAGGAGTGGTGGCCGATCAAGTAGGATCGCCGACCTACACCCGGGATCTGGCAGTGCTGCTGACAGAAATGGTGGAGACGGATAAATATGGTATTTATCACGCTTCCAATGAGGGATACTGCAGCTGGTATGAGTTTACGAAGGAAATTTATCGACAGGCGGGGATGGAAGATGTGCAGGTGACGCCCCTGACCAGCGAAGAATTTCCTGCAAAGGCAAAACGTCCGCATAACAGCAGGCTGGACAAATCCAAGCTGACAGAAAACGGTTTTCATCTGCTTCCGCCGTGGCAGGACGCGCTGCGCCGATATCTGAAAAATAAACTCGCGGATGACAGTGTGTTTCATTGAACAATGAAATCTTGCGGTCTGAGAAAGATAATGCTATAATGACACGCGGCAATAGATAGAGAGAAGAACAGGAGTATACAAGCTATGGGAAAAATTACAGTTGAAACATGTGAGATCGAAGGATTGAAAATCATCACCCCGGCTGTCTATGGAGATGAGCGCGGCTATTTTATGGAAACTTATAACTACAACGATTACAAAAACGCGGGGATAGATCAGGAGTTTGTACAGGATAACCAGTCTTCCTCCAGAAAGGGAGTGCTTCGGGGACTGCATTTTCAGATCAATTATCCTCAGGATAAACTGGTACGTGTAGTAAGCGGAGAGGTTTTTGACGTGGCGGTGGACCTGCGGAAGGGATCTGAAACATATGGAAAATGGCATGGGGTGATTCTTTCAGCGGAGAATAAAAAACAGTTTTTTATTCCTAAAAATTTCGCCCATGGCTTTATTGTTCTGTCAGAAAATGCGGAATTTGCTTATAAATGTACGGATTTCTATCATCCCAATGACGAGGGCGGGCTTTCATGGAAAGATCCTGCCATCGGCGTAGAGTGGCCGCTGCCGGAAGGAATGACGTTCGATGATTTAATCATTTCTGAAAAAGACCAGAAATGGCCGGGTCTGGAAAGCCTGACAAGATAAGACGGAGGTAAGGCCTTGACAGCTTATGTAGAAAATTTTAAAAAGTACAAGCCATTGCTGAGCGAACTGGCGGTCAGAGATATTAAGACACGGTACCGCCGGTCCATGCTGGGGGTGCTGTGGTCGCTTTTGAGTCCGCTGTGCCAGATGATTGTGCTGAGCATTGTATTTTCCAATCTGTTTCGGAATAACATAGAAAATTTTCCGTTGTATATCCTGAGTGGTCAGGTCATTTTCAATTTTTATTCTGAATCCACCAGCAGTTCGTTGACGGCGATTATCGGCAGCGCTTCACTGATCAAAAAAGCATATATTCCGAAATATCTGTTTGTGCTGTCGCGTATTTTGTCAAGTGCCGTCAATGTAATGGCTACCTTTGCCGCTTTGATTGTGGTTATGCTGGCGACCAGAGCCGAATTCCATTACACCATGTTTCTCGCGGTTATTCCCATACTGTTTGTGATTTTATTTTCCAGCGGCGTGGGATTGATTCTGGCGGCATACGCGGTAAAATTCCGGGACATTATCCATTTGTACGGGGTGTTTATCACAGCATTGATGTATTTGACTCCGATTATTTATCCGATGTCCATGCTGCCGGGAGTGGTGCATAAAATTGTCATGATGAATCCGTTGACGAATATGGTTCTCATGTTCAGAAATCTGGCGTTGGATGGGATTATGCCGGGACCGATGTCCTTTGTGATCGCGCTGGTTGAATGCGCGGCGGTGATCCTGATCGGCCTGTATGTATTTTACAAAAAGCAGGATACTTTTATTCTGAATTTATAAAGGAAAAATATGAGAGATATAATGATCGATGTTAACGATGTCTCCATCCGGTTTAATCTGGAGAAAGAAAAAGTTAACAGCATAAAGGAATATTTTATTCGTCGTCTGAAAGGACAGATTCAGTATGATGAATTTTGGGCGCTGAAACATATCACCTTCCAGGTGGAACGGGGAGATTCGGTAGGCTTGGTGGGTCTGAACGGAAGCGGAAAAAGTACCCTGCTGAAAACCATTGCCGGGGTTTTAAAGCCTACCCAGGGAACCGTCCGGATTTCGGGAAGCGTCGCGCCTCTGATCGAATTGGGAGCCGGATTTGATTTTGATCTGACCGGCAGAGAAAATGTTTTTCTGAACGGCGCGATTTTGGGCTATTCCAAAAAACAGATGCTGGAATACTATGACGATATAGTTGAATTTTCTGAACTGGCGGAGTTTATGGATGTTCCGGTGAAGAATTATTCTTCAGGAATGCTTTCAAGACTGGCCTTTGCCATCGCTACGATTGGAAAACCGGATATACTGATCGTAGATGAAGTGCTGTCCGTCGGAGATTTCAGATTTCAGCTCAAATGCGAGGACAGGATTAAACATATGATGGGGAAGGACACAACGGTGCTGTTCGTATCCCACAGCATAGAACAGGTGAAATCTATATGCAAGCATGCGATCTGGCTGGAAAAAGGACACATAAAAATGATGGGAACTGCTGAAGAAATAGGGCGGCAGTATGAAATGTCATAGGTAGGATGGGAAAAAGCGATGAAGAAATCTGTCAAATATATTATAGCAGCTGCGGTGATTGTAATAATTGCTTTTCTTTACGCGCATGTGGGGAAGAAGGTGCCGGTTTACGATAAATCGGTAGATTCTTCCCTGTATGGCAATATGGGAGAATTGACGGCGGACCTTTTGGTACAGCAGGAGTTTACCTGCGAAAAACCAGTGCTGAGCGGCATAAGCATTATGTGCGCAACCTATGGAAATACGCTGACATCCACCTATCAGTATCAGATTTTGGACGCGGAATCAAAAGAGCCGCTGCGCAGCGGGATCCTGGACGCGTCTGCGGTAGCTAACGGAAAATATTATACCATTAAATTCGATGAAATCAAAGACTGCAGGGGACAGAAGTTTATTTTCACCCTGTGTTCCCAGGATGCTGCTTCCGGAAATGCATTGACCGTCTACAATGTTCCCAAGGGGGAGGAAGACGCGGAACTTCACCTGAATGCAGATGATTTTCCGAATAATACGCTGGCCCTGCGGACAGTCAGCGATATGTTTGATGTGGAGACCTTTGTCAGCGTGATGTTCTGTTTGGCATACCTGTATATCTTTATTATTATTTTGTACAAATTTTTCAGTTAGAGGGCAGATAAATGCGGAATAATGGATTTGAGGCAGAAAAAGACTGGTTTGATCTGAAAGATCAGAAGATATATTATCTCCAGGGGATTGTTCCGGAAGACGCGGCTCTGGAAGCTTTTTTGGACCAAAAAAAGCTGACATTAAAAATTTTGTCGCAGGAAGACGCGGGAATTTTCGCGCGCATGGGGGATCTGGACGGCGGCGGAAAATGCAGGGTCAAAGCTGCTCTTACCCTCCCAGGATTAAATTTGAGCGGCCGGAATCTGGACGTATACGCGGCGGCGGGAAGGCAGCGCTTTCACTGGTTTTCCATCTCTGTAAAAGAACTCAGCAAAAAGCAGAAAGAACTTCCTTTTTTTGTTGAGGAAATGATCCGGGATGCTTCGGACCGCAGCTGTGTGATCAGAGGATGGGCTGTGGATTCTTCCAGTGTTTCTATAGAATTGAGAAACGAAAAAAATGAAGAGGTTCCCTGCAAGCTGCGCAGACAAAACAGACCGGATGTGGTGGAATTATACCGCGGACAGGAAATCGAGAGATACTGCGGTTTTTCTCTGGAGGCAGAGCACATGGAAGGACGGGAATTCCGCATACTGATGCGCTCCCAGACCAGACAGGCGGTATATTCTTTTAAATTGGATCAGAGGTCCGTTTTACGGGATAAGTATCTGGGATATTACAGGAAGGGGATCCACTATCTGCGCCTTCACGGTGTAAAAGCTCTCACAGATAAAGTATGGAGCAAGTGGAAAAACAGAAATAACGGGCGGATCGATTATCAGACATGGCGTCTTAAGGTGATGCCGGATGAAGGGGAACTGCGGCGCCAAAAAACCGAGGTTTTTCCTTTTATGCCCAAAATCAGTATTGTTGTGCCGCTCTACAAGACAGAACCGGAATATTTGGAGCAGCTGGTTGACTCTGTGAAGAGACAGACTTATACAAATTGGGAACTGTGTCTTTCAGACGGCAGCGGGGATCCTAAGATTCTCGGAGAAATTTTGGCGGAACTTGCGGCGGCGGATCAAAGAATCCGGGTGATCGTTTCGGAAAAACCCCTGAAAATTGCCGATAATACAAATCATGCTTTGGAAGCGGCGACAGGAGATTTTCTGGCTTTTGTGGATCATGATGACACGCTGGCTGATTACGCGCTCTATGAATTCGTAAAATGCATCAATCAGAATCCGGGAGCGGATATGATCTATTCCGACGAAGATAAGATTTCCGCTAATGGCAGATTGTATTTTGAGCCCAATTTTAAACCGGATTTTAATATCGATCTGCTGAGAACCGTAAACTATATCTGCCACCTTCTGGTGGTGAGCAGATCGCTGCAGAAGGAAGTGGGAGTGTTCCGGCAGGAATTTGACGGGGCGCAGGATTATGATTTTATTTTGCGGTGCGCAGAGAAGGCTAAGAAGGTATGCCATATTCCTATGGCCTTGTATCATTGGAGAACGCACGAAAATTCTACTGCCGAGAAGCCGGAGAGCAAAGAATATGCTTTCTCAGCCGGACAAAGAGCCATCGAAGCACATTATGCCAGAGTCGGTATTGACGCGGAAGTATTTCGGGGAGAGTATCCCGGCTTATACCGGACCAGATACCATTTAAATCCCAAACCGATGATCTCAATCCTGATCCCGAATAAGGATCATGTCGATGATCTGAAAAGATGCATTGATTCGATCGAAGAGAAATCTTCCTATGAAAATTATGAATATATTATTATAGAAAACAATAGTACAGAGGAGAAAACTTTTCAGTTCTACGAAGAATTGCAGAAAAACAATCCAAAAGTACGCGTTGTTTTCTATAAGGGAAAATTCAATTACTCCGCGATCAATAATTTCGGAGAAAAATATGCCAGGGGAGAACTCTTATGGCTTTTAAACAATGATACGGCAATTATCAATGAAGACTGTATAGAGGAACTGGCAGGATACTGTTCGAGAGAGGATGTGGGAATTACAGGCGCGAGACTGTATTATGAGGACGGTACTATCCAGCATGCCGGAGTGGTGGTAGGCTTCGGAGGCATTGCAGGCCACTGCTTTGTGCAGCAGCCGCCGGGATCCACCGGATACTGCCACCGCATTATCTGCGCGCAGGATTACAGCGCCGTGACAGCAGCCTGCATGATGGTAAAAAAATCTGTATATGAGGCGGTCCATGGATTTTCTGAGGAATTGGAGGTGGCGTTTAACGATATTGATTTCTGTATGAAGGTGAGAGAACTCGGAAAACTTGTCGTTTACAATCCATACGCAGAATTGTATCATTATGAGTCGAAATCCAGAGGGCTGGAAGATACCCCGGAAAAGATCCGGAGATTTCAGAAAGAAATCGCCACATTTGCCGAAAAATGGCCGGATATTCTGAAAAACGGAGATCCCTATTATAATCCGAATCTGACGCTGGACAGCCAGGATTTTTCGCTGAAACGGCTTTAAGAAAAGATTTCATCTTATACTTTTCCTGCAAAGAGAAATGTAGTATGATTAAAGACAAACAAGTGATTGATCAGAAAGGAGACAAGTATGAAGGGAAAAAGAATTCTGGCAGCATTCCTCTGCTTTCTTATGCTGTTTACCAGTGTTCCCGTTCTGGCGGAAGACGCTTCCGGTCCGGCGGCTGTCACGGAGAAAACCGCGGCCAGCGCCAGTGCCGCGGCGCTGGAGATTACGCCTTCACAGAATATTCCAATCGGAAGCACGGTTACATTAAAAGGGAAAGCGGCTGTAACCGGGGAACCGGACGCGGTATTTCGTTATATTTATTATGACGGTACCACATGGAGAGAGATCTACCGTTCCGCGAATCCGGAAATCCAGGTTCAGTGGACCCCGGATGCCGTTGGAGATTATCTGGTAGCTTATCAGGTTCAGTATAATGGGCAGGAGACAAACGCTTTTCAGACTCTGCATGTGGATCAGGCCTATCTTCGTCTGAACGGAATAGATACCAATCCGGCTTCGGGCGGCGGAATCGAAATCCGGCCGCGGTATGAGACAAATATGCAGGATGTATCCTTTACATATATGCTGTATGATCTGTCTGACCAGATTTGGTATACGCTTCAGGATAACGGCGGCACCTCCTGTGTTTGGACACCGTCCAAAGGAGGAGATTACTGGATCCACGTAGTTGCGGAAGACGGAAGCGGCCGGGAAATTACCAGCACCATGGGATACCGGGTCGCCGGCGCGGATATCGCCGGATTTTCCATAGAGGGAGGGGGACAGCAGATCTGGTCCTCCACGGTAAAATTGACGGGAAGCGTCAATAATCCTCTGGGACAGCCTCTGACCTATGAATATCTCGCATATGACGGCCGGTACTGGAAGAGCATTTTAAAGACGGATACTTTGCAGAGCGCGGATTATCGGGCAGACGGACCGGGAAGCTATCTTCTCTGTTTCCAGATTTATGATGGAGAGGGAACGATCCTGAAGCAGAGCTTTCTGAGTTATATAGCGGAAGAACCTGCGATTACACTGGGATCAATCCAGACATCGGCAGAAGGTGAAAAAGAAATTCATGTTAATATCAGCGGCAGCACCAACGGAAGCGGCCTGGAATACCGCTGGATGTATTATGATCTGGACAAGCAGACCTGGGGCTTAATTCAGGACTGGTCAGCGTCTTCCGAAGCAGTGTGGAATCCGGAGCGTTTTGCTGCCTACTGGATCCATGTGGAGGCCAGAACAGAGGACGGCGGAAGCAGTCAGGCGACGATTGCTTATCAGGTCAACCCATACCATGTGAATTTAACGGATCTGCAGGTTTATACACCGGATTACGCCACCTATTATATTCAGCAGAATGTAGAATCCAATGACCCGAATCTCCAGTATCTGTATCAGATTTATGATCTGCAGACGAAGCAGTGGTCAAATATCGGGACAGGGCACAATACCTACTGGCAGCCGAAAGCCAGCGGAACCTATTGGATTCATGTGGTAATTACGGGAAGCAATGGAAAAACCTATGAGAAAACCATCGGATACTTAATTAAAGGGTACAGAATCAGCAGCTTTGGCTTTTCCAGCAGTCTTCAGGTGGGGTATCAGGCCAGCCTGTCGGTCAGCGGAACAGACATTCTGCATGAAGACTATACATTTACCTATCTGCAGTGGAACGGATCCGGATGGGATACACTGTATACAGGAAGCACTCCGAAAGCAATCAGCTGGGTTCCGTGGGCTGTGGGCGATTATGAATTCTGCTGCAGGATCACAAACGCCCAGGGAACAGTGGTGGATCAGGTAAACAAACATATTTATCCGTCGGATTTCGGGAAAAACGGATGGTATTATGAAAACGGATATAAATTCTATTATATCAATAACGTAAAACAGCTTGACCTTGACGGGATCCTGCCCAAACAGTCTTCTTATCTGGCAAAGATCAACCGTACCACCTGCACGGTTACGATCTACGCTAAGGATGGAAATAACGGGTATATCATTCCCGTAAAGCGGTTTGCGTGTTCCGTGGGACTGCCGGGCAAAGAGACTCCCACGGGAACCTTCCACACATTGGCGAAATACCGCTGGCATGAACTGATCGGTCCTTCATACGGCCAGTATTGTACCCGGATTGTTGGAGGCGTTTTATTCCATTCAGTTGCGGGATCTAATATGACCAGCTATAATCTGGATCCAAATCAGTATAACCTTTTAGGAAGCCCTGCATCCAGCGGCTGTGTCAGATTATGTGTGAGAGACGCGAAATGGATTTATGACAACTGCCCTCTGGGAATGCAGGTAGATATTTATGACAGTCCGGATCCCGGACCGCTGGGACAGGGGCCGATTATACGGATTACAGATCCAAATCAGAACTGGGATCCCACCGATCCAAACGTGTAAACAGGTCTTTGGGAAATCAGGGTTGAAAGGACAGCAATCATAGTTTTCGATCCATGGAGTAAATAATCGTTTGATGATGGCATGAACGTTTCAGATAATAATTGTTTAGCTATACAATTATGGCAGTTCGGAGCGTTCATGCCATCTTTGTGTCGTTGAATGGGAGTTTATAAATACAGCTGGAGGAATATATGGCAGCGATGAAATTAAAGAGAAAACTTAAACGAATGATTCTTCTGTGCGGATGTACCCTGGCGATTTTTTCTGTTTCTGCCTTTGCGGCGCATGCATCTGAAAGGCAGAAGGAAGATCTGGAGAATATTGAAAACATCGATTTTCCCCCGTGGCTGCGTGAAGGAGAGACAGATCATCCGGAGATTTTTTCGCAAGACAGTGAAGACAAAAAAGTCGTTTCTATTTTAAGTGACAGCCTGGGGACCTATGAAGGGTATACCACCTGGAGTATTTATTATTATTACTACTGCAGTCAGTATATGGATGTATCAGAAACCTGGTGGATGCGGTATATTGAAAACAATCAGATGAGGCTGGGGGTAAATGAGTCCTTAGGCGGATCAAAAGTCGCATGGTGGGAAGGAGAGCCCAGCGGATACAACAGCAAGCAGTGTATGGCGGCAGAAGAGAGAATTGCCAGACTGGATGATAACGGAACGCCTGATATAATCCTGTTTTTCGGAGGAACAAATGATATCGCAAGCACGCCGGTGGGTGAATTTGTACCCGGCGAGGGCATAGGAAATGTTTCGGAATTTTGTTCAGCATACCAGACTGCCCTGGCGCGGTTAAAAGAATATTATCCCCAGGCGGAAATTATCTGCCTGACTCCCTATTACCGGGATATCAGTTCGTGGAGCAGCAGCACCAATGAGGACGTAGATTTATACGCGGATTCTATTGTGGAGATCTGTCAGTATTACGGAATCCGCTGTGTAGATTTAAGACAGTCAGGTCTGGACGAGAAGGAAGATATGTGCGGACCGGATTATCTCCACATTAACGAAAAGGGGGCCTATAAAATATGGCATATGCTTCAGTACGATCAGCCGGTTCTGAAGTCGGAAGGAATCCGGGTTCTTCAAAATGACAGCGGTACTGTCCGCGCGGAATATCTTGTGTCAGGCTTGACAGAAGGAATGGAGTATCAATGGCAGGTATACGACTGCAGCACGGCCGCGTGGATCTACGCTTCCGAGTGGAGCGAAAGCAATCAGTTTGAGTACAGGCCGGAAAAAAGCGGCGGCTACTGGCTGTATTGTACCGCCAGAAATGCGTTGGGGGAGGAAGCTTCTGATGTAGCAGGGGTAACAGCTGCAGTCCGGCCGGTGACGATCGAGGGATTGAGCTGGATTTATCAGGAAGATGAGATACAGATCGGCGCGGCGGTTTCAAGTCCGGATGAGGAGACGGAAATCCGATGGCAGTCCTATAATCTCGATACTCTGAGCTGGAATCTGATCAGCGACTGGAGCAGTTCCAACTGGTCGTCGTGGCAGCCTAAAAAGGGCAATTACTGGCTTCATGTGGAAGTGAGAGATTCATATGGGAAAATAGTTTCTAAAACAATTAATTTTGCGGTGAACAGAAATTATCCGGTCTATATTAACGGAAAATATCAGGGACCTGATCCTTCCGGAGGGGGATGGCTCATTGGAGTCAGCACGAATATAAATCCGGGGCAGAAATATCGATATGAACTGCTGATCCTGGACTGCGGAAAATATGTTTCCGGGGATCCGCATCCGTGGATCTACGGAACCGGTTTGCAGACACTGGACGTTGGAAGTGCTTTCTGGACGACATGGCAGCCGCCGCATCAGGGGTATTATTGGACTTATTTCCGGATCTATGATGAGAGCGGCAGTCTCATAGAGGACCAGTGCTACGGGGCGGTTTTTAGCTGAGCAGATAAAGAGGAGCCATACCTATCTTTTCACGGACAGGTATGGCTCCTCTGTTGCATTACCCGGCGCGTCATGATATGATGACTTATATTAGCGCGGAAATTGAAGTCAGGGGGTAGAAGGTATGGATGCACCGCTGATCAGTGTGGTTATGACGGCATACAATGCGGAAAAGTTCATCAGGAAAAGTATCGAGAGTGTTTTGAATCAGACCTATGCGAATCTACAGTTTATTATTGTTAATGATGGTTCTACAGACAGCACAGAGGCTATTGTTTCGGAATTTTCCGATTCCAGGATTGAGTATTATTCTTTGGGGGAAAACTGCCATATAGCCCATGCCACCAACGTAGGATTTTCTAAGGTTAAGGGAGAATATATTGCCATCATAGACAGCGATGATATCTGGGACGCGGATAAACTCAAAAAACAATTAGAGTATCTTCGGCAGCATCCCCGGCATCAGGGCTGCTTCACCTGGGTTACGCTGATCGATGAGCAGGGCCATGTAATAGATGATAAAATGCCGGAACTGAAGAAATTGTATTCGTCCAGTACGGAATCCAGGGAATACTGGCTCAGATTCTTTTTCTTTTATGGAAACCGGCTGAACAATCCATCTTCGCTGGTCACATATGAAGCGTTTTCTCAAATCGGCCGGCACAGCCTGTTTTATATTCAGGGGATGGATTTTGAATGGTGGGTGCGTTTTGCCAAGCGGTATTCATTTGGGATTCTAGAGGAATCGCTGGTTTACTACAGGAGAGTTTCCGACCCGGAGGTCAATGTCAGCAGCGATTCAGAAATGCACAATATCCGGTTTTTTAACGAGCATATGTTTATCCGGTATCATTTTTTTGATGACATGGATGACGAACTGTTTTTACGTGCTTTTCAGGAAATGTTTGTATGCCCGGATTCCAGAAGCCCGGAGGAGCTGGCCTGCGAAAAGGCCTTTCTGCTCTGCAGGCCGATCCACGGTTCACACTGCCCGCAGGCGTTAGGCCTGCTAAAATTAGAAGAAATGCTGGCGGA
Source organism: uncultured Lachnospiraceae bacterium (assembly GCA_946491665.1). GTDB lineage: Bacteria > Bacillota > Clostridia > Lachnospirales > Lachnospiraceae > Eubacterium_I. The sequence goes on from CAMLYL010000029.1 coordinate 26,776, forward strand.
TGAGCGGTTTTCAAAATTGCTGAAAGAAAAATATAATTTTTCAACGATTGAATGCGGGAAATATACGGGACAGCACATCTTTAATGATCTGTATACGCAAAAATACGAAGAAAAGATCAGGGGACAGGAGCACTGGCTGAATCTGACCCGGCAGCATATTTTTAAGCTGGAAAATGAACTGGAAGACTATAGAAGGCAGATCCGGGAAAGAGAAAGAGAAACTGCGCAGCTCAGAGAAGAAATATCTATGCGGGACAGTCTCAATCAAAAATTAGCGGGGGATCTGAATACCATTCTGTCTTCCGCCAGCTGGAAACTGACAGCGCCGGTGCGGGCGATCATAGATAAAATGAAAAAGATGGTGAGAAAGCAGGATTAGGAGAAGATATATGTCGAATAAGAGGAGTATTTTAGTTGAAAAAATAATCATGGCGATCCTGGCGTATGTGTTTGCATGGGGGTTGACAGAGCCCTATGTATTTCAGGCGGAAGGGTGCATTAAGGCAAACAGCGTAACGGCGCTGATGGTATTTTTAGCCGCGTTCCTGGCTTTTTCCTGGGTGTTCCGTCACAGTACAAAGAGAACCAGAATTGTCAGTATACTCCCGGCAGTGATTTTGGGGACTTGCTATCGGGTTGGAACAGAATTTTACGCCACAGGCCATCTGAACTTAAAAAAAATCAGCCTGTATACAGGAATCGCAGTGACTGCCCTTGTCTTTTGGCTGGCATTGACGTTTATCTATACAAAACTGGAAACGCTGTCTCTGCGGTTTGAGATTTCCGGAAAGTCAGGATTCTGGAAATTTTATGAGAGGCATCAGCTGTTATGCTATTTTATTTTGATTATAATATGCTGGATACCGGCATTTTTAGCTGTGTTTCCGGGAATTTATTCCTATGACGCGTATCCGCAGGTCCTTCAGATCATTGGCGGACAGGGGCTGAGCGCGCATCATCCTCTGCTGCATACATGGCTGCTGAACGGCTGTTTTATTTTCGGGAAATGGCTGACCAATGACTATAATATGGGGCTGATGCTTTATACGCTGATCCAGATGGCATTTATGGCTGCCGTATTCGCCTATGTATTGAAAAGAATGCGGTCTTACAGAATCCCCGCGGCTGTGCGCGTCTTTTCGTTTTTGTTTTTGGCAGTGAACCCTATTGTGCAGATCTGGGTATGCCTGACCACGAAGGATACAATTTTTGCCGGTTTTTTCCTGCTGGTGATGGTGGAGACAGTAGGGCTGATTACGGATTCGCGGAATTTTTTCAGATCAAAATTAAATGTAATCCGATTTATTGCATGGTGTATTCTCATGTGTCTGTTCAGGAATCAGGGCATTTATATTCTGTATCTCATGGGGATTGTGCTGGTGCTCTGTCTGCGCGGGTTCAGAAAGAAATGTCTTTTGACTTTCCTGTCTGCCGCGGTGGCGGTGAATATTTTTACCGGCCCAATTTCAAACGGGCTGGGAGTGGAACCAGCCAATCCAAGGGAAGCACTGAGCGTCCCCATACAGCAGATCGCAAGAGTTTTGACTCAAGATCCGGATCATGTTACGCAGGAAGAGAAAGATACGGTCTACGAGTATATTCCTGAAGAATATGTGAATCAGTATCTGAATGTTACCTCAGATACGGTAAAGGAAGGATTTAACGCGGAACAGTTCAGAGAAGATCCGCTGCCGTTTTTTAAAGTATGGCTTTCCATAGGGATTAAAAATATTTCAGCTTACGTAGACGCCTTTTTATATTTGAGCTGCGGCTATTTTTACACAGACTATACGCCGTACTGGGTTGAATTTATCTTGTATGACGGCGCCTGGCTGGATAACGGACAGAATATATTAAATATTTCCAGAAACTCTTTGTTCCCAGCCTATGACGAATATCTGCGGGGAGTATCCGAACAGCTTACACACGAAAAGATACCGGTGTTATCAGTAATTTTAAATGAAGCTTTTCCGTTCCTGGTTTTAGTGTTTGTGGGAAGCGGTCTGCTGATCAGAAGAAAATATAAGCTGATGCTCCCGCTGCTGATGGTTTTCGCGTTTTGGGGAACAATGCTGCTGGGCCCGGTGCTGGCGATCCGGTACGCATTTCCCATCATTGTCTGCGTTCCGATGATGATGTCTATGCTGTTTATGCAGGGCGGCGGCCAAGAACCGGACGCTGTAAAGCCAGATGTTAAAGCCTGACATGACCGGGGCACAGGGGGTGTTTCGGAGAAACAGTTATAAACCAGTATAAAAAAGTAAGATAATCGCTTGACGCTCTCCTTGGGAAAATATACCATGTAAGGGAACATATAGTTTGTTTTCCAGAGAAGGAGGCGGTCACTATGAAAAGCAGGTGGATAGCGGGCGTGCTGTCCGCAGTACTTACGTTCAGCATGTTGGCGGGAACATTTTTTATCCCAGGCAGCGCGCGGATAGTGCAGGCAGCCCAGGAGCATCATGAAGGAGATCGAGTCTGGGATCTGAGCACAGATGCGTCCCGTCCCTTTGTTGAGGGTACCACGGGAGAATATCAGGGTATTCTCATTGACGCCGCGAAAGGAAAATTTTCTCCCAGGACCGGCGACACTCAGATTAATGCGGGAACTGTGCTTATGATACCGGTGGAAGCAAATGCAGAGGGAGCGGAACTGACCATTCAGCTTTCAGGCAGTACATCCCAGATCTGTATAAACGGTACAGAGCAGGAGGTTTTTTCGGGCAGCGGAAGTTACTCACTGGAGGCTCGGGAGACGGATGGAACCTGTGTGATTGAATTTCTTTCACAAAGCTATGTAAAGACAATTTCACTGTCTTATCAAGAGCCGGCAGAAGAATACCCGGGAATACCGGAAGAGGCTCTCCCGGAAGATAAAACGTATAGTTTTGCCAGTGCTGCGGGGCTGCTGGATGAGAGCGGAAACCCGGCAGAGGGAAGCAAGCTGGAAGGGAACAGAGGAACCTTCGAGGATATGAAGGTGGATGCCGCAGCGGGTAAATTTAATATCCAGCCGGATCAGAACCGGGCGGTGGTGAACGCGGGCACGGTGCTTTATATTCCGGCAGCCTATGATGAAAAAGGCGCGGTGCTGTTAATCGCAGGTACCCAGGACGGGCATACTGCCTCGCAGATCAAAGTGGAAGGTACTGTCTGTACCTCCAATGCGGAGATTACGCTGGATATGAGCGATGCGGCTTCCTATCCCCGATACCTGAAGGTGGAGTTTGATACAATCTGCTATGTAAATACAATTTCCTTGAACTATGGGTCGGACAGCGATTACGGCACGCCTGTGGTGGAGGCAAAAGATAAGACCTGGGATTTTACGGAGAGCAGTCCGGTAGAACGGCCTGCTGTGCAGGGCGCGAAAGGAGAATTTGACGGGATTCAGATTGACGCCACAACGGGAAAATTCTCTCCGCGTACAGCAGCCGCGGGAGGAAACGATACGCAGATAGCGGCAGGAACCACTCTTTATATTCCGGTAGCGCCGGATACACAGGGCGCGTCCATTATGCTGTCCGGAAATAATTATAATAATCTTACGGTCCTGCTGGATGGGACAGAGATTTTTCTGGGGAAGGAGACAGCCCTTCCGGCAGTAGAGGAAAATACATATCTTCCGCTGGAGTTCCTCAGCGAGGATGGAACGGGAAGCTGCTATCTTACGGGAATCACAGTAGATTACATGAGCGACAGCACGGTTAACGCCAGAACTGTAACGGTCGGTTTGAACGGAAACTGTGACTATACATCCATCCAGGAAGCCCTCAATGAAAATGAGTCCAGCGCGTCAGAACCGCTGGTACTTCTGATCGCGCCGGGGACTTATACTGAAAAAGTTACGGTGGATAAGCCTTGGGTATCTTTCCAGCCCATGTACAGCAATGGCGGAGAGATTGTAATTGAGGAGAGTTATTATTCTTCTAATACATTTAACGCGGAGGGGGAATTTATTCCTCAGGATGAATATGATGTGGGAACCGACCAGTGCGGTACGGTGCTGCTGACGGCCAATGCCACAGGCTTCAGCGCTTCCGGCATTACCTTTCAGAACAGCTATAATATTGCGGATCATACCGGGGAGGGGCAGCAGACGCCTGCCGCGGCCTTCGGATCCGCGGCGGACAAGGTTTATCTGAAAAATTGTCAGTTTCTTGGCCGTCAGGACACCCTGTATCTCCATGGGGCAGGCGCCAGAGTACAGGTGGAGGACTGTTATATTGAAGGAACAGTAGATTTTATATTTGGCGATGCGGAAGCCTATTTCCTGAACTGTAAACTTCACATGGCCGGATTTGCCGGCAGAGATACAGGCTACTTTACCGCGGCCAACACCAAAAAAGGCAATGTCGGTTTTGTATTTTCCGGATGTACCCTGACGGTGGATCCCTCTTATGGAGAAGGCAGCACTGTAAGCCTGGGACGGCCCTGGCAGACGGAATGCTATACGGAAACAGCCAGAAGAGAAGATGGAAGCAGCTACCTGACGGTTTACGATCCGGAACACAAAAATCCCGCGTATGAAAATACTTCTTCAGCGGCAATCTTTATCGAATGCTACATGGATCCCCTGATCCAGGATGAGAGATGGAGCGTATGGACGAGAAAGGATCAAAACGGCGAGACCAGGGATGTCACTTACCACGAAGATGTCCGTTTCGCGGAGATCAATAGTAAAGATCCATCCGGAAACTATCTTGACCCGGAGGATTACAAAGAAATTACACTGGGAACCATGGAGGTGACGGAAGATGTCCGGGATCAGATAAAGGAGCTTCTGGATCAGATGGGATTCGGTTCTTCCATTGGAAAATGGACTCCCTCCTTTACAGATTATTCCAGTGTACAGCCGGCGGAGATGGTTTTTACAGATGTGCCGAAGGAAGCCTGGTATTACAGCTATGTAAAATATGTGTTTGAAAAAGGACTGATGACAGGGCTGTCAGATACAGTCTTTGCTCCTACAGAAGAAGTCGCCAGAGCGCAGGCAGCGTTGATCCTTTACCGCATCGGCGGGGAAACACCGTCAGAGTACCGGCCGGTATTCCCTGACGTTCCGGAAGGGGTATGGTTTACAGACGCGATTATCTGGGCAAACAGCAGGGGAATCCTGACCGGATATGAGAATACAGGTCTGTTTGGCCCTGGTGATACGATGAATCGGGAGCAGCTGGTAACCATGCTGTACCGCTATGCGAAATACCAGGGTTATGATGTCAGCGATTCAAAAGAATTAAGCGGCTATCAGGATGCGGCGTATGTCAGCAGCTTTGCGGAAGATGCCATGAAGTGGGCGGTAGGAGCCGGAATTATTACCGGAAAATACAATGAGACAGTGCTGGATCCGCAGGGCTGCGCGGCCAGAGCGGAATGCGCTGCCGTCATTATGCGTTTTGCCGAGAAATATAATCTGTAACATAATAAATCCGGGTATTTCCGCTTTTTAGATCTATGCCGGAAAAAGAGTTCCCCTGGCGCCAGCAGCATATATTGGCAGCCAGGGGATTTTTATTCTGATTTGGAGGCATTATGCCGAAACAGGATATCCGTCCATTGAAATTGTTTTTCAGCTTCCCTGCGGAGTCTCTGGATTTCCGGCGGATCGAGCCGGATCCAGCCTTTCTGCAGATCCTCTGAAGAAATTCCATTCAGTTCAGTCAGATGAAAATGAGATGGAAAGCGAAGAGTTTCCAGGGTGTTGGCGGTTTTCTGATCGTAAATGACAGGAAAAACCCGGCACTGGCATATCAGACCCAGGATAATACTGTGGAATCGGGTTCCGATCACATACTCACTTTCTTTAAATTCCTGCAGGATGGAGGAAAGGTTTTTGTCATATAATACACATCGCACAGAATCTCTTTGGGGAGGATCCAGGGCCTGATAGAGTTTCTGTATGATAATTCCATCCCCCTGAGGAACACAGAAACCCGTCAAAACAATCTGATATCCCATCTGGATAAAATGACGGATCATGACTAAATGAAAATTCAGGTACGCGTCCTGGAACATATGGAGCGGATATTTACCTGTGCGGTTTTCAAGATATACCGGGGCGATCAGAAGCTTTCTCTTTTTGGGCTTTAATGTGGGATGCAGGTTAAACACTACATCGGGGGCCCAGGCGGCATGGGGAAGATCCGAAAAAAGCTGATAGGATTGCTGATCGCGGAAGCAGATCCCTTTGTACTTTTGAAATAAATTATGGTAGGCGCTCAGATAATTCGGATCTGTAAATGGGCCGAAGTTGCTGCCGATTAAGTAAAGACCCTTACTTTTTTCCGCCAGATATAAATCTGTTCCGAAAAAGGCGGACCAATCATCATAGTGCTGGACAAAAGAAGAACCGCCGATGTGGATGACAGCTTTGGAGCCGCGGACCATCAGTTTCCAGAATCCGCGGGAGATTCCGCGCTTC
>CAMLYL010000030.1 GCA_946491665.1 uncultured Lachnospiraceae bacterium
AAGGGATAGCGAAATCGTAGCCTGACGAACAGAAACCTGATATAAGGCGTACATGCCGGATAAGCTGACTACAGACAGCGAAGTCCAAAAGGCAACCGTAACCCATGTGCGTAAATCAGGCAGGTAGACGAGGAAAGACTGGCAGGCTTATCCCGTGAGGTCTCACAGGCGGTGAAACTCACCGTAGTAACAACGAACTGTGAGAAGTCAGCAGAGGCCATAGTAGGCAAAGCCCTGAAATGGGAGTTGCTGAAGGGCCGAACAATGTAACCGTGTAATCAAATGTATGCTCCATTGCGGATATTCTTGCAGCCATGGTATTATCGCCTATTCCACCTTCAAATGTGAGTGTATTAGACGAATATTATGGATTTAAAATTGTAGATTCAGAAACAAGAAGTAAAAAAATTGAGGATGCTATTTCTGCAATTACTCCGGAAGTATTAGAAAGTCAATTTTTATATGTGTTTGATGAAATAAAAAGAATTTTTCATGATAGAAATAAAACTATTATTGGACAGATGGTGGGGGCCAAGGCTTTACAGAGGACCGCGATATTTCCAGATATTATTTTTAGCTTTGTATAATTTGTTAGTTAAAGAAGAAAAGAAAATAGAAGATTACGATTTAGTATATAATAAATTATCAAATATTAGTAGCGTGACAATGAATATTGCTGGTGGTGGTGGCTGGTGGGCAAGTAAAGAAAAAAATGAATTAATGCAAGCTGCCTCAGCTGTCCTTGCACCTTGTTTTGTGGATAGAAATATGGATGATCCAATGTACTATTCATATACCACAGAATTAGAAACTTTATTAAAACAATCGAAAACAGAGAACAGTCAATATGATTTTAAACAAGGATTATTTGATTTAAAAGCAGAGAGTTTGAATGATGACCTAGTAAGTAAAATTTTTAAAACATTAACAGCAATGGCTAATACAGATAATAGAGCTGTCGGATATGTTATTATTGGAGTTGCTGATAAGTTTGAAGACGCAGAGAAGATAAAAAATAAATATGGTGAAGATTATATAAGAGTAGGCACGTTTTATATTACTGGTATTGATGGGGAGGTAAAGAAGTATTATGGAGGAAATCATGACAAATATTTTTCAATGATAAAGGATAAATTACAAAATGCACCAATTACAGAACATTATCGAAGGCAATTAGGTAGTAAGATTAGAATGGTTAATTATTATAATAAGTCTGTTATTATTTTAAAACTGATATCCGATAATGGTGCTGTAATGTATGATAATGCATATTATACACGTATAGGTGCTAATAATGATCCTGTTGCTGTATCAGCGGAAGAAATGCCAGCTTTCTTTGCAAAATTTTATACAAAGTAATTTTTGCACAAAGATATCTTTTTACAGATATTTGTAATTATGTATAATCAGTTACTTCTTGCATAAAATTTTAATGGGAGGTTCTATTGACTTCCCTTTTTTTCGCTTGCTAGGATGTAGGTACAAAGAAAGTTTACCACTGACCGATAGGTGGTATATAAATGGTCGGGTTAATATAATTTTCATTAATATAAAATAATTGATTTTAATTCTTTATAAGAAATTATGTAAGTATAGCAGATAGTCTTAATGAGTATCTGCTATTTTATTGCATTAAATTTGACTTGTAACATAAAATAGATTACAATTAAAATATTAAAATTTCAGGTGATGATATGAAAGATTTTATTGAGAAAACTTTACATCAAAAAGTAGAAATTACCCCATATAAAGAGATAAAAAAGTTTCCGCTGGTGCTGCGGACGAATTATGAGTTTTATCAGATGGAACTCATGGATCAGGTATGTGTTTTAGCCAGCCCCAAAGAAAAATCCGGTCTGACAGTATTACGCAGGCAGCAAAAGCAAATAGAACGTCTGACAGGTGCGTATTGTGTGCTTTATTTAAACCACTTGAATTATTATTCCAGGGATAAAATGCTGGAAGAAGGTATTCCTTTTGTCTGGGAAAATCATCAGATTTATATTCCGTTCCTGGGTCTGTTGCTTAAGCAGAATGAGGCGAGGCAGATAAAGCCCTGTTTCAAAATTTCGTTTCTTGCGCAGAAATTTCTGTTGACAGCTCTTTATGAAGAATGGGACGATTTTACGGTGACTGCGGCTGCAGAACAAATGAAGGTTTCTAAAATGTCTGTTACAAGAATTTTTGACGAAATGGAGAGTTTGGAAATTCCTGTTTTAGCAAAAAGAGGAAGAAGCCGAAGGTATATAAAAACAGGCGGTAAGAAAGAAATATGGGATACCATCAAGCCATTCTTGCGGACTCCGTTGGTGAGAGAATATTATCTGGAACGAGATCTTTCTAATATATCTATGAAGAGTGGAATATCGGGACTGGCAGAATTGTCAATGTTGGAGGATAATTCATATCCCACATATGCGGTTACAAAATATGAAATTAGAGAAAAAGGAATTAATCAGGAAAGACAGATTCCTCGTGATGAAATACCGGGATGTGTGGTTCAGGAAATAGGATATTGCATTCCTTTTCATCAGGGCAATATCATCGATCCGCTGTCTATTTACTTGTTGTTAAAGGATGTGGATGATCCCAGAGTGGAAACTGCCTTAGAGAAAATGCTGGAGGAGTACGTATGGTAAAAGGATTGGATATATTTTATAATTACTTTTCAGAATTTACGGATCAGTATGTTTTGATCGGCGGTGCGGCCTGCGATCTTTTTTTTTCATAATAATGACTTGGATTTTAGAGCTACAAAAGATTTGGATATGGTACTCGTAATTGAGGCGCAGACAAAAGAATTTGCACAGAAATTTTGGGAATTTGTGCAAAAAGGAAAGTATCGAAATCGTGCCAAAAGCAATGGGAAACCGCAGTTTTACAGATTTGATAAGCCGGAAGAAAATGGATATCCTGCAATGATAGAGCTGTTTTCCAGAGCAAACTGGGAATTAGATCCGGGAACAGTGTTGACGCCGATCCATATTGATGATTCTGTTTCCAGTCTTTCGGCTATTTTATTGGATGATTCTTATTATGAACTGCTCTTGAGGGAGAGGAATATTATAGATGGAATAACGGTATTAAAACCAAGCGGGTTAATTGTCTTTAAAGCAAAGGCATGGCTTGACCTGAATCAAAAACTGGGGCAGGGAGAACATGTGGATTCCAGAGATATAAAAAAGCACAGAAATGATATTTTAAGAATTGTATCGGAAATGCCATTAGAGTTTTGTGAATTGCCGGAAAAAGCCAGAAAAGATATGGAAAGTTTTACCCGGACATTGAAAGTTACAAAAGAGGAATTAAAAAATTTAAAGATTACCGGAGTGCAGGAAGCAGATATCATTAATACTCTGCGGGATACCTTTGGTTTATCAGAATAATCTTTACTAGGAGATCTGGGTAGGCATTTTGAACGCATATCGGAGGGAGAATTAACTGTATGCAAGGTTACTTTTGGGACGGAATCGAAAGATTATTCGCAAGTGTGATTGGAGGACGATATGTATTATTCTTATGTAATGGGAATTGGAAATGAAATTGAAGAATTAAAAGATAAGGGATTTGCCATCGAACAGTTTGGTCAGAATTATGGAGTATCCTTCTCTAAAGAAAAGGCAGATGAATGGGAACATTTTATTGAGCAATATTTGGAAATTGGGTATTGGAATGAGTATTTGACAGAGGACGGGGTAGTTTTTTTGTTTCGCCTGGATAACGGAATTAAACGCTATTATGTAGAAAATTATTTCAATGATGAGGTTCTGACATTATGTGAAAAACTATGCGAATGCAAGTTTACATCCATAAAGGATATGTTAAAAGAAAATCATTTTTATAGTGATAAGATAATCTGATAGTGTTCTTTTTTGGAATCCGGGTATTTTTCGGTTTGTATGGAGTATATATAAAGCAGAAAGGGGCTTTGGCGGAACGAACTCCTATACGCTATGAATGTGATGAATTTGCTTTCAAGACCTCAGTTGATGCGGCTTTTAGAGAGGAAAATAGGATTAAAAAATAATTTTACTGTTAGTGTGGGAAAGTCAGGAAAATATCTGAGAAAGTATTTGTCTGAAAAAGAATATGAAAAATTTCTTGAAACATATTCTATAGCAGTTGAGACATGTACGAAAATTACCTTTGGATGCAAAGGAAATATATTAATAATTCTTTGTCCATCCGATAAGAACCTTGAAATTACATCATCAGTGAAAAAACATAGCGTGGCAGAAACAGGCAGCAAGCCGGTTGTCCTTTTAATCAGGAGCAATCGGCCTGCTGCCTGTTGGTATATGTCCGACCGCTGTCTTGAGATAGAGACAAAACAATATGTCAAGCTGTTCAATTTGGGGGAGTTGCACAAAATTGCGCAAATTTCTTGTGAAATTTGTAAAATATTAATAAAAAAGTTGCATTTAATTGTTTAGTTGGCAAGTTAAACAAAAACTTTTTCTGTGATATAATAAAAAATATAAAATGCAGGAACGAGATCTGAATGCGGTTATGGAAAATTTGAATGATGAATGGGGGGTGAAGGGTAATAGGTGAAAAGGTTACATTGGATATGGTAGCAAGGGCGTGCGGATGTTCAAAGTCTACTGTATCCAGGGCAATTTCCGGAAAAGGGCGGATCAGTGAAGAATTGAAAACGCGGATTCTGCAGTATTGCGAGAAAAGTGGTTATCGGACTGATGTGGCAAAGCGTTTTTTGCAGACATTGCGTACAAAAAATCTGCTTGTGCTTCTGCCGCCGGATCAGGAATTGTCAGAAATTCCCTTTTTTTTCAACTGTATCATGGGGATATGTGAAGGCGCTCAAAAGGCAGGATACAGCATTTTGCTGATGACCGGAGGGAGCAGTGAGGTTCAGGAACTCCGGACGATTCTGGAACAGAAGAAGGCGGACGGCGTGATTTTGCTGAGAGTCAGAGTGCATGATCTGGTGATAGAATATCTGCAGGATCAGGAACTGCCTTTTCTGGTTATTGGAAATTCACAGAAATATTCGGTACAGTATGTTGATAATGATACAGAGCGGGCCTGTGAGGCGCTGACAATCTATCTGCTTCAGAAAAATCTGTCAAATATGGCGCTGATTGGCGGAAACAGAGAGCATATCGTGACATGGAAACGATTGAAAGGGTTTCAGGTGGGACATGCGATTTGTAATAAGAAGGTCAATCAGAATCAAATTTATCTGGATTGTAATACCAAAGATGTTGTGTATGAGGTAACAGAAAATATCCTGCGCGGTTCCGCAGATTGTATAGTGTGCATGGATGACAGAATCTGCTACCAGGTGTTGGAAAAACTGCATAAGATGAATGTTGTTGTCGGAAGGGATATTGAGGTGGCATCATTCTATGACAGCCGTTTTTTAAGAGGATACTCGGATTCTATCACCACTCTCCAGTTTGACGAAAAATCATTGGGACTGATGGTATGTGAGAAGCTGATCAGCCGGATTGAAAAGGGAATTTATGAATCGAAGATGTTTACGGGATATCGCATTATCCCCAAAAATCAGGCAAAAAGGTAATGGAGGAAATTTTCAGGGGATACTTGTGCAGTATAAAGTATTCCGGAAGGAGGAAATGGATATGAAAAAGTATCTGAAATGTGCGGCGGCGCTGGTGTTATCGCTTTTTATGGCCTTTACACTGCTTGCACCGGGATTAACCGGGGAAGCGGCGGCGGCAGAAAACAGTGAAATGGCTCTGGGATCAGATATATCAGCAGCGGCCACCAACAATACATATTACAATAATAAGGATGGAGAATCCAAACCATTGTATGATATATGCAGGACAGATTATGAGATGAATACTGTTCGGCTGAGAACCTGGGTAAATCACAGCCGCGGACAGTGCAGCGAAGAGGCGATTATCAGCTATGCAAAGAAATGTCAGGACGCGGGACTTCGGGTAATGATAGACTTCCATTATGCAGATAATTGGGCGGATCCGGGAAAACAGCCGCCGCCGGAAGACTGGAATGTAACAGATGATACGTCATTTGCGGAGGCAGAGCGTGTAGGGCAGCTCTTATATGATTATACTTATAATTTCCTGATTCATATGAAGGAAGCCGGGGTGACTCCGGAATGGGTTCAGGTAGGTAATGAGATTACAAACGGGATGTTATGGCCGCTCTGTAATATTTCCAATTTTGACAATTTTGTTTATGTACTGCAAAAGGGAATAGACGCAGTCAGGGATGCATCCCCGGAAACCAAAGTAGTGCTTCACATTGATAACGGCGCTGATACAGAAGCTGTGACAGAATGGTATGAAAATATTGTAAATGCAGGCGTTACTGATTTTGACGTAATGGGACTTTCTTTTTATCCGAGAGATAATGATCCTACGGTCAGCATTGAGTCTCTGGCGAACACCTTTGATTCTCTGTACAATGAATTTTGCGTTGGTACAGACCGGGAGATCATGGTGGTGGAAATCGGAGCCAATTATATGGAAAATGCCACTGAAAATCAGCGATATAATATGCTGGTTAATGTGATCAACGAGTTAAAGGCAGTTCCGGACGGCCGGGGTGCCGGCTGTATTTACTGGGAAATTGAAAATTATGAGATGACGGGCTCCTGGGGAGACAGACGGCCCAACAGGGTCTGGGAAGCTTTCTCGCCCGGTGCGCAGCTGATTAATGAGAATCCTGTAACCGGCATATCTCTTGCGGAGGGCGATGCTCTTACTCTGCAGCAGAATGATATTTATCAGATGACTCTGAATGTGACTCCGGAAAGTCCGGATATTACCAGAATGGTATGGAGCAGTTCCAACCCGGAAGTATGCACCGTGACGAATAAAGGACAGGTGAATGCTGTGGGGCTGGGAGAATCGACAATTACTGTCACAAATTATGCCGGCAGCGATGGAAGTTATGAGACATATACCTGTTCCTGTACAATTACTGTTACTCCGGAACAGCCGGGATTGAAAAACGGAGGATTTGAGCTGGGAGATGACGGACGCTGGAAATATGCAGAGGGCAATAAGGGCACACCGACTCTGGGAGCAAGCTCCAACGCTATGAGCGGTACCTGTTCCCTGCATTTCACAGGAGGTACAGAGGATCTTGATTTTACATTCTATCAGGATATCGAACAGCTTCCTCCCGGAAAATATCGTCTGACCGGTTATGTAATGGGAGATTCCGGTGTGACAAGTCTGAATCTGTTTGCTGACACAGCAGAGAGTACATATATTTCTGACATTTATAAAACCATTGGATGGGGCGGCAGCGGAAACTTTGTACAGATGGTATTGGATGATATCGAAGTGCTGGACGGCAGTCTGCGTGTAGGCGCTCATGCGGAAGCGGTTTATAGCGGCAGTGAGGCATGGGGAGATTTTGATAATTTTACCCTGGAACTGGTGGAAGCATATGATAAAGAATATGTGCCGGTTATTTACGATGATGTGAACGATGCTCTTGTTCCGGATGAAAATTACAGTCTGAGCGATTATCAGGAATTTCTGAATAATGTAACAACTGTAACAGTCAATGGGGCAGAGTGTACATTGTCTGATATTATTGATGAAAACGGTTTTATAGTGACAGATTCTGAACTTTTGGCAGAACCGGGAAGTTATGAAATTGTAATTACTTCCGAGGGCTATACAAATCCTCTTACTTTTACCTATGTGAAGGAGGAGACCGAAGAACCGGAAGACCCTGACGAGCCGGACGTTCCGCAGAATCCTGATGACACGGGAAATCCGGATCAGCCCCAGAATCCGGACCCGGATGATAATTCAGGACAGGTTCAGCAGCCGGGTGATCAGAGCACAGAGGGAACAGATACTTCTTCTGCAGGGAAGACGGCAGTAAACCGGAAGGATTCACCTGAAACTGGTGATCCGTCGGCAGTATTTGCATTGATGGCGCTGGCGGCAGGATCTGCCGGTGTTGGCGGAGTTTCCTGGAAATTTAGAAGAAAAAGATAAAAAGTGGTTGACAAATGGTAATTAACTTACTATAATACCTCCTGTTCGATACATTACAGCAGGTTTTGAATGTAATTGAAAGTTCGATCACAGACAATTGAATCATTCATCAGAGGACTTGCAATCGCAATTGCAACGGTCGAGAAGATGTCGAGTGCGCTCGGTTTATGGAAATAAACCGGGGGCGCTCTTTTTTTGTTTTACGGGAAATGTGTTTCCCATGAAACAAAACGCTCCGCTTGAGATGCGCGCTACAATGAGCTGTTTTGCCGATTTGCTGAATTGTTATCGGATATTTATGCGGAATAAAAACAGGAAGGAGGATATTTTAGCATGAAACTTATTCTGCAATTTATGAAACCTTACCGAAAGTTATTTCTGCTGACGCCGGCGCTGATTATTCTGGATGTGGTCGGAGCGCTTTATATCCCCACGCTGGTAGCAGAAATTATGAACGAAGGCGTTTCCTCGGGGAGTACCGTCAATGACCTGTACAGGATTGGCGTCCAGATTGTGATTGCATCCTGTATATCGGGTGCAGGCGCGATTGTCGGAGGATATACCTGCTCTCAGCTGGCATCAAGAGTCTGCAAGGATATCAGGGATGCTCTGTATCGGAAAACACTGAAATTATCTGTTTATGATTTTAAACAGTTTGGCACAGCCTCTGTGACAACCAGAACGATATCTGATGTTACGAATATACAGACGGCTATTCTGAATGTGATGCAGATGGTGCTGCCGGTTCCGATTATTTTCGTGGTTGCATTATTTCTGACCTTCCATCTGGACCGGATGGCCGGGGTGATACTGCTGATTGTTCTGGCTGCCGTTATTGTGATTGCCCTTGGCATTATGAAAGCGGCTTCCCCGCTGTTCAAGCGGCTGCAGAAGCTGCTGGACCGTATGGGAACTGTATTGCTGGAGAATCTTACCGGTGTCCGCGTTATCCGGGCTTTCAACAAGCAGAATGACGAGCAGAGGCGTCTGGATAAAACGTTTGAGGATTATGCCTATACTTCCATTAGGGCAAACCGGATGTTTGCCAGCCTGGACGGACTTTCTTTCCTGGCAGTCAATTTATTCGTTGTGCTTGTTTACTGGATCAGCGGTCCGAGGGTAACGGCGGGATATTTTCAGATGGGTGACATTACGGCTCTGATTGAGTACGCTCTGCTTGCCCTGTTCTACATTATGATGGCGCAGATTATTATTCTGACGCTTCCCAGATCCCTGGAGTGCTGCCGGCGTGTGCAGGAGGTTCTGGATTACTCGCCGGAAATCGTTGATCTGGTGAAAAAAGACAGTGCAGACCAGGAAAAGGACGATGTCCTGGTGTTTGACCATGTGAATTTCCGGTTTGCGGACGCAGAGGAAAATACACTGGAAGATCTGGATTTTACCTGTAAGCGCGGTGAGACAACGGCCGTAATCGGAGGAACGGGAAGCGGAAAATCAACAGTAGCTTCACTGATCCTGCGCTTCCATGATGTGACGGAGGGAGAACTGCGCCTGAACGGGAAAAATATCCGTGATATGACACAGCATCATCTCCGGGACAGACTGGCCTATGTTCAGCAGAAGGCATGGCTGTTCTCCGGGACGATTGCGGAAAATCTGCGTTATGGAAATCCGGATGCCACAGACGCGGAACTGGAGCACGCGCTGGAGGTTGCTCAGGCCAGCGACTTTGTACATTCTCTGCCGGACGGTCTGGATTCTTATGTGGCCCAGGGCGGAACGAACTTTTCCGGCGGACAGAAGCAGCGTTTATCTATTGCCAGGGCGCTGGTAAAGAAACCGGAATTATATATTTTTGACGACAGCTTTTCTGCTCTGGACTTTAAGACAGACGCAGCGCTTCGGAAGGCTCTGGAAAAGGAGACGGAGGATGTGGCGGTCCTGATTATCGCCCAGCGGGTCAGCACCATTCGTCATGCTCATCAGATCATCGTTTTAAATGAAGGGAAAATGGTGGGTAAGGGAACCCATGAGGAACTGATGAAAACCTGTGATGTGTACCAGGAAATTGTAAATTCCCAGACAAAGGAGGACGGTGAGTGATGAGTGGCAAGCGAATGAAATATGATGCGCCGGAAAATACAAAGGCTACGGTTGTCCGTCTGATCCGGCTGCTGAAGCCGCAGCGGGTGAGGCTTTCCGCTGTGGGAGTTTCCATTGTGCTGTATGTAATTCTGGCGATTTATACACCTTTTAAAAGCGCTCTGGTGGTAGATGCTATCTGGCGTGGAGTGCAGACGGCCAGACAGAACGGAACAGCGTTTTCCGCAGCTCTGGACGGCGTGGGGAGCAGCATTATCGCCCTGTCTGTGCTGTATCTGATTATGTGTGTATTTTATTATATGCAGGCATTTTTAATGGCCAGTGTTGCTGATAATCTGACTATGAGCCTGAGAAAAATGGTTGCCGCAAAATTAAATGTACTGCCCTTAAAGTTTTTTGACCAGAATAAATCCGGAGAAATTCTCAGCAGGGTGACAAATGATCTGGATAAAATTACAGAGACCCTTCAGACAGGACTGCTGAAATTGCTGGTAGCTGTCGGCACCGTTATCGGATCTCTGGCAGTGATGTTTTACTATAATGTTCTGCTGACAGTCATTTTCCTGGCGTTTATGGCGGTCTGCATTATAATTACCAGGATCGTTGTCAGCAAAAATCTGAAGTGCGCGGCGCTTCGCCAGGAAACGCTGGGAACTCTGACCGGAATTGTGGAGGAATACTATACGGGCAGAAATGTTATCAGGGCCTATAATCATGAGAAGGAGAGTATGGAGCAGGTATATGCCGCCACGGAGCTGAATCGGAAAGCGACACAGAAGGCGGACTTTCTTCTGCTCAGTATGAATCCGCTGATCCGGCTGATTACGAGATTATCCCAGGCGTCAATCGCGGTGATTGCAGGTGTTTCCATGCTGAATGGAACCATGACTGTCGGTGTGGTGCAGGCGTTTTTCCAGTATGTGAATCAGACGGCGGAGCCGCTGACAGAGGCTTCTTATATGATTAACACTCTGCAGTCGGCGCTTGCCTCGGCGGAGAGAACATTTGAACTGCTGGATACGGAAGAGGAGATGCCGGATACAAAGCAGCCGGTAAATCTGGAGAGGGCGGAAGGAAAGATTTCCTTTGAACATGTGAGTTTCGGATATGATTCCTCAAAGCTGCTGATGAAGGATATCAGCTTTACCGTAAGACCCGGTCAGAAGATTGCCGTTGTGGGAAGCACCGGAGCGGGAAAGACCACGCTGATCAATCTGCTGATGCGTTTTTATGAGGTAAATGGAGGCAGGATTCTGGTGGACGGCGTGTCTTCTGTAGATATGACCCGGAAGGGCCTGCGCCGGAATTTCGGCATGGTGCTGCAGGATACATGGCTGTTCGGGGGAACCATCGCCGAAAATATTGCTTATGGAAAGCCGGATGCTTCCAGAGAAGAGATTATTGCGGCTGCAAAGGCAGCCAAGGTGGATTACTTTATCCGGACCATGCCTCAGGGGTATGATACGGTGCTGGATAATGAGGGCTCCAATCTGTCCGTGGGTCAGAGACAGCTTCTGACCATTGCCAGAGTGTTCCTCTGCAACCCGCCGATCCTGATTCTGGATGAGGCTACGTCCAGCGTGGACACCCGGACAGAAACGGAGATTAATAAAGCCATGCAGGAGCTGATGAAGGGACGTACCAGTTTCGTGATCGCCCACCGTCTTTCTACTATCCGGGATGCGGATATTATCCTGTATATGGAGCATGGAAACATTATTGAGCAGGGAAATCATCAGGAACTTCTGAAGAAGAAGGGGGCCTATGCGGCCCTGTATTACAGCCAGTTTTCGTAAAACAGAGAAAACGGACAACACTCAAAAGGCCGGAGTCTGCTTCTGCATTAGCAGAGGAAGATTCTGGCCTTCTGACTGTACAAATTACATAAAGAGGAGCAGGCTGACGGCCATGACCGCCATACCCGATATCAGACCGCAGATGGAAAGCTGATGTTTTCCGTATTCCTGCGCCGCGGGAAGCAGCTCATCAAAGGAGATAAATACCATGATGCCCGCGACGGCGGCAAACAGCAGTCCAAAGACCAGATCACCCATAAAAGGCATCAGGATCAGCCATCCCAGAAGCGCTCCGGCAGGCTCTGCAAGGCCCGATAAAAAGGAGTATAGAAATGCCCGCTTTCTGGATCCGGTGGCCTGGTAGATGGGGACGGAGACCGCGATGCCCTCCGGGATATTGTGAATGGCAATAGCGGCCACAACCGGGATGGCGATTTTCGGATCCTGCAGGGAAGACACGAAGGTGGCAAGACCTTCCGGAAAATTATGTACGGCAATGGCCAGAGCGGTAAACATGCCCATGCGCATTAGACGGGTATTGTTGTGGGCGGATTCCATCCCGGAAAGCCCGGGTTCATGGAGTTTTTCTTCTGAAGGCATCAGTCTGTCTATGACCGCAATGATAAGCATGCCGCCAAAAAATGCGGCTGTTGTCATACAGCTTCCCGGCTTTTGTCCCGATTCTGCAGTCAATATCTGCTGGGCTTTGGGAAAAATCTCTGCCATAGATACATAAATCATAACACCTGCTGAAAAGCCAAGGCTGACAGAGAGAAATTTCCGATTGGTATGCCTGGTAAAAAAAGCAATGCAGCTGCCGATTCCCGTGCATAATCCGGCAATGAGAGTAAATAAAAAAGCATAGAAAACGTTCAATGAATACTCCTCTCCTGTTTTTGCTGTCAAGAGGGCGTCTGCCCGGGGTTTTGCCAATTTATACTATTTTATGCACTCTTCCGGAAAATGTTATACCATTTCATATAAAAGAAGAGGATTTATATTTCAGGACAGAAGGTAAAGAAAACAGACAAAGCGCCGGATTGACGGTTATCATACCGGCCTGTCCGACGCTTTTTCATTATTG
Organism: uncultured Lachnospiraceae bacterium; assembly: GCA_946491665.1. Classification (GTDB taxonomy): domain Bacteria; phylum Bacillota; class Clostridia; order Lachnospirales; family Lachnospiraceae; genus Eubacterium_I. The sequence continues at coordinate 12,918 of CAMLYL010000030.1, forward strand.
ATTATTGAATTTTAAATTCGCATTAAACCATGGGCTTCAGATCAGGGGAAATGATCAGCTGTGCCTCTGTGGCAGCCTGAATCTCCTCTACAGTGAACTCAGGGTTATACTCGGTAAGCACGATGCCTTCCGGTGTAATCTCCATAACGCCCATTTCTGTAACGATCATATTTACCTGTCCCTTTGCAGTCAGCGGTAATGTACACTCTTTTAAGATCTTCGGAGAGCCCTTCTGAGTGTGCTCCATAGCAACGATTACCTTTCTGGCGCCTACGACAAGATCCATTGCTCCGCCCATACCGGGAACCATTTTGCCCGGAATGATCCAGTTTGCAATGTCACCCTTCTCATCTACCTGGAGGGAACCAAGTACGGTAGCGTCAACATGTCCGCCGCGGATAATGCCGAAAGAAGTGCAGGAATCAAAGAACATACCGTCTTTCTCGATACCGGCCGGCTGTCCGCCTGCGTTTACGATATAGGGAGCGTCCGGTGAATCGGGATCAGCAGCTGCAAGACCGATGAATCCGTTCTCAGACTGTAAGGTAATCTTGATGCTGGGATCAACGTAATCGGGAACCATAGTAGGAAGACCGATACCTAAATTTACAACGTCGCCGTCATGAATCTCTTTTGCAACACGTTTTGCGATAAAAGGCTTGATTTCACTTCTTTCCATCTTATGCTTCCTCCTTTAATACTAAGTAATCAACGAAGATATGAGGGGTCTCCACGTAATCCGGGCCGATCTCGCCTGCCGGTACGATCTTCTCTACCTCAACGATAACAGTGTCGGCAGCAGAAGCCATGGGGATGTTGAAGTTCCGTGTAGAACCTTTGTACCGCACATTACCGGACTCATCAGCGATATATCCCTGAATGATAGCTACATCGCCGCGAATTGCTTTCTCAAGCAGATATTCTTTGCCGTCCAGCTCGATAACCTGTTTGCCCTCCAGTGTTGTCGGGGAGCTGCTGTCAGCTACGATGGTACCGATACCGGTGGGAGTAAGGAATCCGCCAAGACCGGCTCCGCCAGCGCGGATCTGCTCTGCCAGCGTACCCTGGGGCTGAAGCTTCAGGTCGAGTTCTCCGGCATTGAATTTTGCGGCAACTTCTTTATTCAGACCAACGTGTGTTGCAATCAGTCTCTTGATACATCCGTTGTGAAGCAGTCTGCCGGTGCCTTCGTTCTCAAAACCACCGTCGTTGCATACAACAGTCAGATCTTTTGCAGTTACTTCGTTACAGATAGATTTTGCTGTTCCGTTTGTCATGAAGCCGCCGACTAACACGGTATCGCCGTCTTTGATCAGTGCGGCTGCTTCCTTTGCAGAAATAACTTTTGTTTTAGCCATTTCTTTCCCTCCTAAATGAATGATGTAATTATATACAGATATGGAAAACAGGATTTCCCACAACTATTTCTATTATAGCATCTTGAATCATAAAATCCAGCAAATTTGTGCAAAAAGTTAAAAAAAACCATGTGAAAAATATTATTCCGTAAAAATATACTATAATGAATAGGAAGTAACCGAAAGGTTATTGTGTATATTTGACCGGAAATTGACAAAATAGTTTGAAAATCAAAATATTTGAAGTTGACAAGAGAAGTTACTTGCGGTAAAATGCATGAGGTTGAAAAACTAAGGAAATAAGCGGGTTCCCCCGGATTTTTCCAGGAAATCGTTTTCTCTGGAGATCGGGTACTGCCGGGAGGATTTTTGTGATTTTGAAATGCCCGCAACGAGAGTTAGTGTGTTTAAGATAAGTGTATTTATGAAAAGGAGGAACTTATCATGGCAACAAAGAAAACTACCGGTGCTGCTGTAGACGCAACGATCATCAGTGAAGAGACAGTAACGACAGATGATAAAGTTGCGGCAGCGAAAAAAGCGAATGCAAAAGTGAAAGAAGCAGGAAAAGCGGCTGCGAAGAAAAATGCTGAGGCAACCGCAGCGGTTGTAAAGGATACTGCAGAGAAAGCTGTAGAGAAGACAAAAGACGTAGCTGAGAAAACAAAAGCGGCTGCGAAGAAGACAGCGGCAAAGACAAGAAAGGCCGTAAAAGAAGCTGCTGAGGCTGCTCCCAAGCGTAAATATACCAGAAAGCCCGTAAAGAATGTTGTTCTCCAGTACATGGGTCAGGAGATCAGCGAGGAAGAGCTGACAGAGAGAGCTCTTGCACAGTTTGCGGCAACTGAGGAAACAGTAGCTGTGAAGTCCATTACGCTGTACATTAAGCCGGAGGACAATGCAGCTTACTATGTAATCAATGAACAGTATACCGGCTGTGTGAAGTTTTAAGAGAACGTGTGCCGGAATGGTGATGCAGATCATACATGAAAAGATCCCGCAGGGCTGAAAGACCGGCGGGATCTTTTCATGTCTTCAGTTTTTGTGGGATCGGAGAAGCGGAACTGCCGTTTCAGATCTCGCCCTGCCGTACTTCTCCGCGCTCGCAGCGATTTCCCCAGGAATCAATCAGTTCGCCCTCGCGGTAAACGCAGATAATCTCGCAGTGATTGGGACAGTTGGGGCAGACCACCTCACGGGTGAGGAAGTCCATATCCGCCACATCAAAGGAGAAGGGACGTTCTACGCCGCAGCCCTGAGCCAGAATGGCGGCGCCGTAGCAGCCCATGAGGTGACCGTTCTCATCTACAATAATCTCTTCGCCCAGGGCGTCGGCAAAAGCTTTTACCACGCCCTCGTTCTTGCTGACGCCGCCCTGGAAAACAACGGGAGCGGCGATTTTTTTGCCTTTTCCGATATTATTTAAATAGTTATTGGCAACCGCATGACAGAGACCTGCGATAATGTCCTCCTTTTTATGGCCCATCTGAATCTTGTGTACCAGATCGGATTCAGCGAAAACGGTACAGCGGGCTGCGATGGGAGTGGGATTTTTGCTGCTTAATGCAATTTTTCCGAACTCTTCCACTTCCACGCCGAGACGTCTGGCCTGGCTGGACAGGAAGGAACCTGTTCCGGCGGCGCAGAGAGTGTTCATGGCGTAATCCACGGCAACGCCGTTTTCCACGCAGATGATCTTGGAATCCTGTCCTCCGATCTCCAGAATGGTGCGGACATCCGGGTGCAGTGTGGTGGTTCCCACGGCGTGCGCGGTAATCTCATTCTTTACGATGCTGGCATTGCACATGGCTCCTACCAGCTTCCTGGCGCTGCCGGTTGTTCCGGCGGCCACTACCTGATATTCGTTCTGATCCAGCTGGTCTCCCAGGGAAGCAATAACTTTCTTTGCCGCGCCCATGGGGTTCCCCTCTGTCCAGAGGTAAATACTGGCCAGAATGTTTTTCTCTTCGTCAATAATGACGCCTTTGGTTGAAATCGAACCAATGTCAATTCCCATATATGCTTTTTTCAAGTTCTGTTACTTCCTTTCTTTCTGATCATTCGGGGCCTGTGCCCGTTTCATGGAGAGCATATCGTAAAAGGCCTCCAGCCGGGTCTCAATACCGGTGTCGCTGGTCTGAGTATCGTAGCTCATATACAGGATGGGAATCTTGTAGTCGGCGCTGATATTGTGCAGCACCGGAATACAGTCCATCTCCGGAGTACACCCGAAGGATTTGATATGTACCAGGCCGTCAAATCCCTTTTTCGCGTAATATTCCGCCAGGGTGACGGTGGAGACCGCAGAGCTTCCCATATCGTATTTTACATATTTGGAGCTTTGTTTTTTCTGGATGTCCACCCAGATGGAGGAAGGGAATTTGTGCAGGTCATAGTGGATATAATGCCGCAGCTTTTTCAGTGTAGATTCCTCCGGGCAGATAAACAGGCTGTGGGAAAGGTTCATCCACCGATGGACCTCCGCCCCCATTTCCGCAAGCTTTTTTTCTACTTCGTGATTGGAAAAGGGATCCATAATGGTGAAATATTCACCCACAACGCCGATCCGCAGCGGGCGTTCCGGTTTATCAAGGGGGATCGCCTTAAAATCAGCCATGGCGCGTTTGAAAATGCGGTTTACGTCCCGCAGTTTTTCTGCCTTTCGCATTTCGGCCAGAAAACGGTTGTAAACTTTGTCAAAAGATCCTTTTTCTTTCTCAAAGCCCATATTCCGGCGGTAATAGTCCTCCACCTTGTCGATGTTCAGAACCATTTTAAAGGTAGCCGGAATGGACGCCGCAATCTGAAGCAGCGTGGCATGGGGAGCGTATTTCTTCATGCCCTTAATCATACCGAAGATATTTTTGTAACGGAACAGAGTCAGATTGAAAATTTCGAAATCATAGCCCATATCCTTTAAAATCTGTTCGTGAAGTTCTCCGTAATATCCCAGCCGGCAGGTACCTCCGGTCTGGATCAGGACATTGGCGCCCTGTTCCAGGGCTTCCAGGTAATTTCCCATATGGCATTTAAAAGGGGCACAGACAAAATCGGGACTGTATTTGGCGCCCAGCTCAATGGTGCGCTTGGTCATGGCCGGAGGGCTCATGTAGTCCAGATGAAGTCCGTGATTTACAAAATATTTGATGGCGATGTCGTAATTGCCAAGCTGCGGGTAGCACAGCTTATATTGCTTTTCCGGCATTTGCAGTCGCCTCCTTTCGGAAACGGATAATATCAATGAAGCTTTCCAGGCGGGTTTCCACACCGGCGCTTCCGTCCTGGCTGTCCAGCAGCAGATTCAAAATGGGACGGTCCTTGATACGCCGGATGATCATTTCATTGATCATGGAATCCGGACCGCAGGGGAAGGCGGTAATCAGGATAATGCCGTCGATTTTGTCGTGGTATTTCCAGATGGCGCCCAACAGCTCCCGGCTCATAATCCAGGGAACGTTATCGCAGATATGACGGGAATCCTCCTGTGCCTGTGTCAGATCAACAGCATCGGAACAGACCGGGAGCGCATCCAGCCGCTCAATTCCTCTTAAAATCGGCTTTCCGATATATTCATCATAGAGGTTGTAGCTGTGACCTACCACCAGAACCCTGATCTTATCGGCGGCGAGAGCCGCCTCCTGATTCCGGATTCTCTTCTGCTGATCCTGGATCCAGGCCGTCCTTGCCTTCTGCCAGGCTGCATCAGCTTCTGACCTGGAGGCGCCCAGTTCCATTCCGAGACGGATATAGGCCTCATTCTCAGGCTTTTTCTGCTGAATATCAACATCACAGGAAATAAAACAGATGTCCTTTGACCGGAAGGTGTTGGTGCACATATCGTATATGGCTTCAAACCGGGTGCAGAGGATACCGTCCTTTCCGTAATTGGCGACGCGGGGGACAAACACTTTGTCGCATTTCCCTTCCAGGGCAGCTACATGACCAAGATAGAGCTTGCTGGACAGGCAGTTCTCATCGATGGCATAATAGTTGCCGGCGTCTAACAGGTTTTTATTTGTGTGCGGACTCAGTACCGTTTCGATACCCAGTTCCCGGAAGAAAGTGTCCCAGAGAACGGCGTAACGGTAGTAAAGCAGCGCGCGTGGAATTCCTATTTTCATTTTTTACTCCTGAACTAATCAATATATCCTTTTTTCTTAAAGTATTTCAAATATGCGGCAATCATTTTCTGGTTTACCGGCGGGCAGGAAATGCCGGACTGTCCCAGAAGAAGCCGGGTATTGCTGGTGTCGTACACCGGATCTTTGCCGACGAAATGCCGCAGTACATTGGGGTTCCTGTCGGTTCCGCCCTCAAAGAGACACTCCAGCAGCACCATGGCATTTTCAGACGCATCTGATTTTTTGATCCGCCGCTTCCAGAGGGGGAAGGGGATATGATGCACAGTATAGCCGCATTTTTTAATGGCGGCAATGACTCCCTTCAGGGTCTGGGGCTTCGGATTTACCAGATTAAACGCATGGCCCAGAGCATCTTCCTTGCGGGAAATATAAATCAGAGCCTCCGCTACATAATCTACCGGAGTCATATGGAAGGTATAATTTGCATGGGGGACAGCCTTCATCTGAATTGTGCTCACAAGAATGCGGCTGACCATATCATCCATTTCCCAGATTCCGTTTGCTGCTCCTGTGATATCGCCGGGGCGGTAGACCACTGCTTTTACGCCCCGCTGCCGGGCAATATTGACCAGTTTTTCTGACACCCATTTTGTCTCGGAATAAGACAGGGTAAAACCGTGCCAGCTGCTCAGGGCATCGTCTTCCATCACATGTTTTCCGCGGTTTGAAGGTGTGTCATAGACACTGTAGGAAGAAACATAGTGGTAGTATTTCGGCTGTCCGCTGCAGGCCAGGCGCAGTGTTTCCACAGTGCCGTTTACATTGGTTGTCTTCAGGAAATCATAAGGGAACACGAAATTTAAAATAGCTCCGTTATGATAAATGACTTCTGTGCGTTCCGCCAGTTCCTGCCATGCAGAGTCATCCAGTCCCAGCATGGGAGCGGACAGGTCGCCGGGGACAGGACGGAGATACTTTTCCATTTCCTCCTGCCAGCAGTTGTAGTGTTTCATATTATCCTTAAGACGGGTCAGTCCTGCTTCTTTGGAATCTGCGCGGACCAGACAATGGATTTCCAGTCCGTCATGAGGATAATACTTAAAAATAGAACGGATCAGCTGGGCGCCGAGGAAGCCGGTGGCGCCGGTCAGGAAAATCCTGCGGCATTCCGCCGGGGACTTTCTGTATTCGCCGGAGAGCTGAATCGTCTCATCCAGCCGGCATTCATTCGAAAGATTTACGGCTTTTGAAGTGTTCCGGCTTCCGGACAGAACCGAGTGGATATATTCGGTGATACCCATGACGGAAGCGTCCCTCAGAAGCTCACGAAGATCCAGCTTGATGTGGAATTTCTTCTCTATGTTATTTACCAGTTCAAATCCCATGAGAGAATCTCCTCCCAGAGCCAGGAAAGAGTCGTTAAGATTGAAATGGTCTATTTTTAACACTCTCTGGAATGCTGCCCGGACCTGAACAAAGATCTCGTCTGCTTTGTCGATCAGATCCTCCGGCCATTCCTGGGAACGATCCGGATTTTCGCTGCCGGTCTCGCAGAGCAGATTTTTCTCAGGATGCGCAACCTGATCCTCGTGACTGCTGTAGAGAATCGGAAGCTTTCCTTCCTGGTACAGCGTGCGCGCCTTCAGCATCTGAAGCTTGCGGTTGTCTGTCCGGGGAATTGTATCCTGGGGAACAAAAACCACATCATAAAAGGAAAAGGCAAACCGGTCAGAGACTGCTTTGTTAATCTGCTGCGTCCGGCGGACAAAATCTTCTGTGGGTTTTGATTCCACCACTGCGATAATCTGTTCTTTTGTATCGGAAGTGCAGGCAAAAAAGCCGTAGGCGCTTCCGGCAAGCGCCGGGACACAGCGTCCGATGGTTACCTGCAGATCGCTGGGATAAATATTGTGGCCGTTTACGATCAGCATTTCCTTAATGCGCCCGGTAATATAGAGATGACCCTGATAGAGAAATCCCAGATCTCCGGTTTTATAGAAATTGCAGTCGTATCCTTCCAGCTTTACGTAGAAATTCTTATTATCCCGGTGATTGCCCCAGTAGCCGTCCGCTACACTGTCGCCGGCGAGAAATATCTCGCCGATGCGTAGTTCCGGGTAAACCTTTTTGGTTTTGGGATTGCCGATCACAATGGTCAGATCCTTGACGGGCGCTCCTACGCTGACAATTTCTTTTACGTTTTCGCCGTCTTCTACAATGACGGCGCGGTTTTTCTGATAAGCCTCGTAGTCCAGCTTCAGCGTACGGTAGTCATGGCTGGCAAAAGTAGCCAGGCAGACGTTTTCGGATACGCCGTAGCCCGGAGCCATGGCGTTGAGATCACAGTGAAACATTTTTATAAAGCGATCCACCGTTTTTGCGCTGATAAACTCAGAGCCGTTTATAAAATGAGTTACCTGGGACAGGGAATACTGAGCCGTTTCTTCCTCGGAGAAAATCCGGGTACAGGCATCGTAAGCGGATCCCGGGCCTACTGTCAGCGTAATTTTAAAATCCGAGATCAGGCGGAGCCACAGCTTCGGATTCTCCAGAAACCGAAGGGTCTGCAGAAAATATCCCTGAGACCAGGTGGCAAGCAGGGGCATGCAGATCGTTACTACCAGACCGAGATTATGGAAGAACGGAACCCAGGTCGCCAGCGATACATGATCAAAGGTGTAGCAGTGGAAGCACTGTTCCAGGTTTTTCATCAGATTCTTCCATGTAACGCGGACGCCCTTGGGGGCGCTGGTGGAGCCGGATGTATACTGCAGATAGACAAGCTGATTCTCTTTTGCAGGAACGATCACATCCCTGCGGCGGTAGGGAAGCAGTTTGTCTGTGTAAATACGTTTCAGGCGGATCGTATCCCGGAAGGCCTCCTTTAAAAGACGCCCGGTGATACTGACGCCGGAACCCTGCTCCAGAGCATAGTTGGAAATCAGAGCTCTGGGGCGGCAGGATTTTAAAACAGAAATAAAGCGTTCTATCTTATCCTCATCCAGCGGGGGAGGAATAATGGTGAAAACGACTCCTGCCATCATACAGCCATACACGGCATAGACAGTTCCGAAATCCTGCATGGAAAAGATGACGGCCCGGTCGCCGGGGCGCAGTCCCTTTTTCCGGAGCATATAGGCGATTTCCAGAGCCTTCTGATACAGCTCGCCGATCGTATGATCTTCAAGAATCCACTTTTCCGTTTCGTCATCAAAATCCACAAAACGGTACAGCGCCCAGTCGCCCTCCGTTTTTACCTTTTCCTGTAAAAAGTCGATAAGTGTTTTGATCTGATTCATGTCTGTTTCCTTTTATGAATATTTGTGAATTGTTGTCAAATATTTAAAATTTTATTAAAAAAACTCTTTCTTATAATATATCGAATCCGGCATTCCCGCAAGTGAAATAAATATAAACTTTGCGGATTGATTTTTTGTTTGAGAAGGGGTAAGATATCTGATGCATTTTGAGTTATAGAAGTACGAACAGGGGATGAGGTTGATGAAGAAGTCAGGTGCGGTTGGAATGGATATGCTTCACGGTTCCATGCTTGACAAAATGCTGCTGTTTGCGCTGCCTCTGGCAGCAGGAAGTATTCTTCAGCAGCTTTTTAATTCAGTAGATGTAGCTGTAGTGGGACGTTTCTCCAGCAGTCAGGCTCTCGCGGCGGTGGGAGCCAATTCGTCTGTGATTTCGCTGCTGGTGAATCTGTTTGTCGGGATCTCTGTCGGTGCCAATGTAGTGATTGCCAATCTGATCGGAAGAGGCGAGCAGAAGCGTGTCAGGAGAGCGGTACATACTTCACTGTCGCTGGCTCTGATCAGCGGGGTGCTGATGATGACTGTGGGACTGATTATTGCGAGACCGCTGCTGGAACTGATGTCTACGCCGGAGAATGTGATTGATATGGCAGTTTTATATCTACGGATTTACTGTCTGTCTATGCCATTCAGTATGTTTTACGATTTCGGAGCGTCCATTCTGCGAAGTGTGGGAGATACGAAGCGGCCGCTGATCTGCCTGGTGGCAGCCGGACTGCTGAATGCGGCGCTGAATCTGTTTTTTGTTATCGTATGCAATCTGAGTGTGTCGGGAGTGGCCATTGCCACGGTGATATCAAATGTTCTCAGCGCCGGGCTCATGCTGTATTTTCTGCAGAGAACAGATGAAAAGGTACGGGTAAATATAAAGGCTTTGTGCCTGGACAGAAGAGAATTGCTGCAGATCCTGAGAATCGGTATTCCGGCAGGAATCCAGGGTGTGGTTTTTTCCGTGGCAAATGTCTGTATTCAGTCTTCGGTAAACAGCTTTGGATCTGATGCAGTGGCCGGATCATCGGTGGCGGTAAATTTTGAGATGTTTTCCTATTATGCTGTCAACGGCTTTAATTCGGCGGTGATGACCTTTGTCAGCCAGAATCTGGGAGCCGGAAATCTGAACCGCTGTAAGAGGGCGTATGGAATCGGAATGACCTGTGCGGTGGTTACCGTATTGATTCTGAATACCTGTGTGTTTCTGGCCAGAAATCCTCTGATACGCATTTTCACAGTGGATTCTGCGGTGGCAGATTTCGCAGTCCAGAGGATGAGCATCGTATTGCTGACACATTTTCTGATCTGTTCCTATGAGATTACCGGATCGGCGCTCCGGGGGCTGGGAAGGTCGCTGGTTCCGGCCGCGCTGACTGTGTTCGGAACCTGTGTGCTGCGAATTGTTTATGTGAATACTGTGGTGGCTGTGCATCACAGTTACCATATTCTGATGCTGGTTTATCCGGTTTCCTGGATTATGACAGGTCTGATGGTTGTGATTGCCTTCTTCATTGTCTGGAGAAAACTGCGAAAGCCGGAGAAGTTGTCAAATTAACTCGTATTATAGTGCAAAACATATAAAAAAGGAGACTCGGAATTGTGAAAAATTCCGGGTTTACTTTTTGCTCATTTTATGGTAAAAAATCGTCAGAAAATGAATAGCAACGGCAAAAAAGGGAATAAATCAGAATAGTATTATTTGTTTGGATTTAGAAGGAGATGATTCTTATGCATCAGACAGAAGTTCGGTTCTGTACGGTGGAGCAGATTCAAAGCTTTGTAAACGCAATCAATCATTTTGAGACAGATTTTCACTTTTGCTCAGAAAAACAGGTAGTGAACGCGAAGTCCATTCTGGGCGTGTGTTCTATGGATTTTTCAAAGCCGCTGTGTCTGCAGTACGATTCGGATGATCAGAGGATCCAGAGCGTGATCGGATCCTATCAGTTTCACAGAGGATAACTGATGTCCTCATATGCCGGTGTATCTGATACCGGCCGGAGTATTTTATAAAATTTCAGGAACTATGGGAAAGGATGTTGTAATTCAGTATTTGCTGGGTTACAATATCCTTATTTAATATATGAAAGTTCAGAGCTGCTGTGCAGACAGCGGACGTTCATGAGCGGAGTAATCGGGAGGGCAGGGAATGGCAGAAAAGGCGAAGAAAAATACTGCGAAAAAGAATGTGGAACGCAAAGGACAGGAAGTTTACCGGAAACGGCTGGAAAAGCATATGGATGAGCTTCGCTGGCTTTATATGGAGCTTTATAATAACGGTTCCATGTTTGCGGAGCTGTGCAGCCGGATGGAGCAGTTTTACCAGGAGCGGAACGCCGGGCTGAAACGGCTGGATGAGTCCCGGGAAGCGCATCCTGACTGGTATAAACAGAACGATATGCTGGGGATGATGTTCTATATTGATAATTTTGCCGGTAATCTGAAAGGCGTGAAAGGCAGAATTGATTATCTGGAGCGGGCGAATGTGAATTATATTCATCTGATGCCGTTTCTGGATACTGTAGAAGGCCGTTCGGACGGCGGATATGCGGTTGCGGATTTCAGAAAGGTGAGAGAAGATCTTGGAACTATGGAGGATCTGGAGAGTCTGACCGCGGCGCTGCACAGAAAGGGAATCAGTGTCTGCATGGACTTTGTGATGAACCATACATCGGAGGATCATGAGTGGGCAAAAAGGGCGCGCCGGGGAGAAGGAGAGTACATGAGCCGCTACTTTTTCTATGACAGCTATGATATTCCGGCTGAATATGAAAAGACGGTTCCGCAGGTATTCCCGACCACCGCGCCGGGGAATTTTACGTGGCTTCCTGATATCGGTCATTTTGTAATGACTACCTTTTATCCCTATCAGTGGGATCTGAACTATTCGAATCCGCGGGTGTTCAATGAGATGATGTATAATTTTCTGTTCCTGGTGAACCGGGGGATTGATATTATGCGGATTGATGCGGTTCCCTACATCTGGAAGGAGCTGCATACGCCCTGCCGGAATCTGCCCCAGGTGCACACAATTGTCCGCATGATGCGTATGATCTGTGAGATTGTGTGCCCGGGCGTACTGCTTCTGGGGGAAGTGGTAATGGAGCCGGAAAAGGTGGTTCCCTATTTCGGAACAGTGGAGAAGCCGGAATGCCATATGCTCTACAATGTAACTACAATGGCGACCACCTGGCATACAGTGGCGACCCGCAGTGTCCGTCTGCTGAAGAAGCAGCTGGATATTGTAAACGGTCTGCCCAAAGAGTATGTGTTCCTGAATTATCTCAGATGCCATGACGATATTGGCTGGGGACTGGATTACGCTTCTCTGCGGGAAGAGGGAATTCAGGAGGTGTCTCACAAAAAGTATCTGAATGATTATTTTCAGGGGTATGCGGGAGACAGCTGCAGCCGGGGAGAACTCTATAATGCGGATCCGGTAACGGGGGATGCGCGCTTCTGTGCGACAACAGCATCCATGTGTGGTATAGAAAAGGCCGGGTTTGAACAGGATCCGGCAGCCATGGAGCGGGCGATCCAGATGGATGTAATGCTTCATGCCTGCATGTTCATGCAGTCCGGGATTCCGGTGCTCTACAGCGGCGATGAAGTCGGTCAGGTCAATGATTATACTTATAAGGAAGATCCGAAGAAAAAGGAGGATTCCAGATATATTCACAGGGGAGCTTTTCGCTGGGATCTGGCGGAGCGTATTGACGATCCGGATACGGTGGAAGGAAAGATATTTGCCCGGCTGGGACAGCTGGAGGAGATCCGCAGGAGTCACAGAGCCTTTGTCTCGGAGGCGGACACCTGGACTATTGAGACCTGGGATCCTTCGGTGCTGTGTATCGGAAGATATTATGAGGGGGAAAGGATTCTGGGGCTGTTCAATTTCAGTGAGCAGCCTAGAACAGCATGGATCAAAGAGGATGACGGGGTGTATGAGGAGCTGGTTTCCGGAGAGGAGCGGAGGGCTTCTGATGTGGAGCTGCCGCCTTATGGATTCTGTTATCTGAAAATAGAATAATTATAAGGTATGGAGGTATTTGGACTATGGAGAAAAAATTAACGGGGCGTGTTACAATTCCTACCGATATGGACGTAGTGCCGGAGACTCTGGAGCTGTTAAAGCGCTGGGGAGCGGATGCAATCCGGGATTGTGACGGGACGGATTTTCCGGGGGAGCTGAAACAGGCAGGAGCGAAAGTTTATTCCACTTATTACACTACCCGGAAGGATAATGAATGGGCGAAGGCCAATCCCGATGAAATCCAGCAGTGCTATATCATGACAAAGTTTTATACTGCCTCGGAAGAAAAGCTGTCCATTCATCTGATGAGCGGTATCTATCCCGAGATGCTGGCCGTCAACAGCAGGGACGACATCCGCCGCTGGTGGGAAGTGATCGACCGGACGACGGGAGAGGTGGTTCCGGTGGAACAGTGGTCTTATGACGAGGCGTCGGGGGATGTGACCATTGATCCTGCAAAACCGTTTCATGATTATACGGTCAGCTTCCTGGCTTATATTATGTGGGATCCGGTACATATGTATAATGCGGTAGTCAACGACTGGAAGGACGTGGAACACCAGATTACTTTCGATGTGAGGCAGCCGAAAACACATGCTTTTTCCCTGGAGCGTCTGCGGAAGTTCTGCCGCAGCAACCCTCATGTGAATGTAATCCGTTACACAACATTTTTCCATCAGTTCACGCTGGTATTTGATGAGCTGGCACGGGAAAAATATGTGGACTGGTATGGATATTCCGCTTCTGTCAGTCCGTATATTCTGGAGCAGTTTGAAAAGGAAGTTGGTTATCCTTTCCGGCCGGAATATATTATTGACCAGGGATACCATAACAATCAGTACAGGATTCCGTCAAAAGAGTACAGGGATTTTCAGGCCTTCCAGCGCCGGGAGGTTGCGAAGCTGGCAAAGGAGCTGGTAGATATTACCCATGAAGAAGGAAAGGAAGCCATGATGTTCCTGGGCGATCACTGGATCGGTACCGAGCCTTTTAGGGATGAGTTTAAGGAGATCGGTCTGGACGCCCTGGTGGGAAGTGTGGGAAATGGTTCCACTCTGCGTCTGATCAGCGATGTGGAAGGCGTGAAGTACAGAGAGGGACGGTTTCTTCCCTACTTTTTCCCGGATACCTTCCATGAGGGCGGAGATCCGGTGAAGGAGGCAAAAGTGAACTGGGTGACAGCCCGGCGGGCGATTCTGCGGAAACCCATTGACCGCATCGGCTACGGCGGTTATCTGAAGCTGGCCTGTAAGTTCCCGGAGTTCCTGGATTATATTGAGAGTGTCTGCGACGAGTTCCGTCTGCTTTATGAAAATGCCAAGGGAACTACGCCTTACTGCGTAAAGACCGTGGCCGTGCTCAACTGCTGGGGAAAGATGCGCTCCTGGGGCTGCCATATGGTGCATCATGCGCTGTATCAGAAGCAGAACTACAGTTATGCGGGGGTAATTGAAGCCCTCAGCGGAGCGCCTTTTGATGTGAAGTTTATCAGCTTTGATGATATCCGTGAGAATCCGGGAATCCTGGACGATATAGATGTGATCATTAATGTGGGAGACGGGGATACCGCCCATACCGGCGGCGCGGAGTGGACAGATCCGGTTATTGTGGAGGCAGTACAGGGATTTGTTTACCGGGGCGGCGGTTTCATCGGCGTGGGAGAACCGGCAGGGCATCAGTATCAGGGCCGTTATATTCAGCTCCGCAATGTTCTCGGAGTGGAGAAGGAGACGGGCTTTACCCTGAATTATGACAAGTATAACTGGGAAAATCATGAGGATCATTTCATTCTGGCAGACTGCACCCATGAAGTGGATTTCGGGGAAGGCAAAAAATCCATGTACGCCATGGAGGATACTCAGATTCTGATCCAGCGGGACAGAGAAGTCCAGATGGCGGTGAATGAATTCGGCAAAGGCCGGTCCGTTTATATCAGCGGACTTCCCTATTCATTCGAAAATACCAGGATCCTGTACCGCAGTATTCTCTGGAGCTGTCATGATGAGGACAATCTGAAAAAGTGGTTTTCAGAGAATCTCAATGTGGATGTCCATGCTTATGTGAAGAACGGAAAGTATTGTGTGGTAAATAATACTTATGAGCCCCAGGATACCGTGATCTACCGTGGGGATGGAAGCAGCTTCCCGGTTCATCTGGACGCAAATGAAATTATCTGGTACGAGATATAAGGGTATGGGGTACAGAAGATGGATACGAATCAGCTGAAGAATTTTCTTATGGCTGAACATGAAATATGGAAATGGAATCGCTGTTGCGGCGGTTCCTTTTCATTTTCAGAATGGGGGATTGCACAGTCCGGGAGAACACCGTATAATGTAATTTGTTGAGAAAAATTATCAGAGTTTTGGAATACACAGGAGGAGATATTCTTGACGATTAAGGATATGGATATAGGAACGTCAGCGGTTGTTGAAGCTGTGGGCGGAGAGGGCGCGCTGCGCCAGCATCTGCTGGATATGGGTGTGATTCCCGGTGTGGAGGTAACACTGGTGAAATTTGCGCCCATGGGCGATCCCCTGGAGCTGCGGCTGCACGGCTATGAGCTGACTCTGCGGCTGGCGGACGCTGAGAAGGTGCAGGTAAAGCCGGTCTCGGAAAAAGAAAAAGATAGCCGGGAATATCCTGCCAGGGATCATATAAAGAAACTGGAACATCCGGGACTTGGCGAAGAAGGACGTTTTCACAGCAAGGCGGAGGAACACCCGCTTCCGGAGGGGACCACGCTGACTTTTGCGCTGGCGGGAAATCAGAACTGTGGAAAGACGACGCTGTTTAATCAGCTGACCGGATCAAACCAGCATGTGGGAAACTTTCCCGGAGTAACGGTGGATCGCAAAACCGGCGCGATCCGTGGATATGAGAATACAGAGATCACAGATCTGCCGGGAATATATTCCATGTCTCCCTACAGCCAGGAGGAGATTGTTACCAGACAGTTTATTATCGGAGAGAAGCCCACTGCTATCATTAATATTGTGGATGCTACGAATATAGAGAGAAATCTTTATCTGACCATGCAGCTGATGGAGCTGGATGTACCCATGGTGCTGGCTCTCAATATGATGGATGAGATGCGGGGAAACGGCGGCTCTGTCCGGATCAATGAGATGGAAGAGCTGCTCGGAATTCCGGTTGTGCCGATCTCTGCAATTAAGAACGAGGGTATTGATGAGCTGACCCGCCATGCAGTACATATTGCGAAGTATCAGGAGACGCCGAAACGGAAGGATTTCTGTGATGAAAGCGACCATGGCGGAGCTGTTCACCGCTGCCTTCACGGCATTATGCACCTGATTGGAGACCACGCAGAGGCGGCGCAGATTCCCCTGCGGTTTGCAGCCACAAAGCTGGTAGAGGGCGATGAGAGGGTGCTGGACGCGCTGAATCTCAGCACAAACGAAAAGGAAATGCTGGAGCATATTATCTGTCAGATGGAGGAGGAACGTCAGCTTGACCGGGCGGCGGCCATTGCGGATATGCGGTATACTTTTATTCGGAATCTGGTGGAGGAAGCGGTTGTCAAGCCTGCGGAAAGCAGAGAACATGCCAGAAGCCGGAAGATGGACCGGCTTCTTACCGGAAAATATACGGCGATTCCCATGTTCATCGGGATTATGGCTCTGATTTTCTGGCTGACCTTTAATGTGATCGGGGCCTTTTTGCAGGGACTTCTGGAAACCGGTATTGGCTGGCTGACACAGGCGGCGGATGCGGCTTTTACTGCATGGGGGATGAACGATGCGATTCATTCTCTGATTATTGACGGAATATTTGTGGGCGTGGGAAGCGTTCTGAGCTTCCTGCCGATTATTGTTGTATTATTCTTCTTCCTGTCCCTTCTGGAGGATACGGGATATATGGCCAGGGTGGCTTTTGTTATGGACAAGCTGCTTCGGAAAATCGGTCTGTCCGGCCGCAGTATTGTTCCTATGCTGATCGGCTTCGGATGTACGGTGCCCGGCGTCATGGCCAGCCGTACCCTGCCTTCGGACCGTGACCGGAAAATGACGATTATGATGACGCCCTTTATGAGCTGTTCCGCAAAGCTTCCGATTTACGGATTTTTTACGGCGGCATTTTTCCCGGACTACAGCGGATTGATTATGGTCTGTCTGTATTTCCTGGGGATTGCAGTAGGCGTTCTGGTTGCCCTGATTTCGAAAAACAGCGTGTTTAAGGGGGAGGCGGTTCCCTTTGTAATGGAGCTTCCTAATTACCGGATGCCGAGCCCGAAAAATGTGCTGCAGCTTCTGTGGGAGAAAGCCAGAGATTTTCTGCAGAGAGCGTTTACTGTGATTTTTATTGCCAGCATTGTCATCTGGTTTTTACAGACCTTTGATCCCCATCTGAATATGGTGGCGGATTCTCAGGACAGCATTCTGGCTCTTGTTGCCGGCGTTATTGCACCGGCCTTTGCACCTCTGGGATTTGGTGACTGGAGAGTGTCTACCGCACTGATTACCGGATTTATGGCGAAGGAAAGCGTTGTTTCCACGCTCACGGTACTGTTTTCCGGAACCATGGGAATCGGTACAGTACTGACGCCGCTGGCTGCGGCATCGCTTCTGGTCTTTTGTCTGCTGTATACGCCCTGTGTGGCGGCCATTGCTTCCATCAAAAGGGAGCTGGGCGGACGATGGGCTTTTGGCGTTGTGGTATTTCAGTGTGTGATTGCCTGGGTGTGCGCCCTGATTGTGAGACTGATCGGACTTCTGATCGGAGGAATTTTCTGATAAAGTGTAAAGACCGTCCGTCCTGAGGATACAGGCGGGCGGTCTTTTGCAGAAAGCGTATGGAAAAAGATAGAAAAGCGGCGGTTCCTGTGTTATGATATAGAAGATTATTTATGCGGAGAGTATGTTATGGATATTCGGAGGATAGAGTATTTTATCAGTGTTGCGGAGACACTGAATTTCAGTGAAGCAGCCAAAAAACTGCATATTTCCCATCAGGCATTGTCCAGGCAGATTCAGATTCTGGAACAGGAAACCGGGGTCCGCCTGCTGGAACGCACCACTACCAGAGTAGCGCTGACAGAGGTGGGACAGAAGGTTTATGATCTGTATGTTCCGGTGCTTGAAAGTATGCATAAGGCGCAGATGGAACTGAGAGAGTTTATACGTTATAAGAAAAATACTCTGAGGGTGGGATATTTCGATACCCTGTCTTATCCCAGAATTGTGGCGCCTCTCCTGCGGTACATCAGGTCTGTTGTGCCGGATATTACGATAACGGTCCGCGCGATGTTTATCGATACGGAGAGAGCTGCTCTGATGGCGGATGAACTGGACATGGTGGTTTCGATTATTACAAATCCGGAAGAGTGGGAAAAGATGGAATACCTGACGCTGACCAGGGAAGAGGCAGTAATTCTGGTCAGTGAGAATCATCCCTGGAGCAAAAAAACAACAGTTACAGCGCAGGACATGATGAAGGAGACCATGATTGAGTACGACAGGGCAAATCCGGAGTTTTCTGTTTTCATGCCTCAGATTAAGGCGGGGATGCGGATGCGTGTGCCGAATCTTGAGACCTACATGGCGCGGGTAGATCAGGGAGACGTTTTCGGAGTAGTGGGCCTGGGTTACAGCCGCCGGGAAGGCGGTTATCGGACGATTCCTCTGCCGGAAGAATATCGCTGCAAAATACCGGTGATCTGTGCTTTTAAAAAGCTCCATCCCATGGCCGATATTCTGAGAAATTTGAAAAATGTAACGATTCAAATGTAAAAAAGCCATGCTTTCTTATGCAAAAAGTGGATAAGTGAGTCAGCTTGCAACAAAAAATTGCAAGTGTGCATGTACAATGTGCTTCCCTTTTGGAAACTGCTATTTTATAATTAATTTATGTTCAACTGTTGTGGCTGTATGGCAGATGCACAACTGTTATTTTAATCTATTTATAGGAGGGATTTTGGTATGGAACAAAAAAAAGTGAAAGGATATGGTGCAAGAGGCTGGCTCCTGATCATCTGGATTGCCACAGCATTTCTGGCGTACACCGCGATTGGTAACTATCCTCTGAACGTTCTTTCGGATCTGTACGGCGGACAGCAGACGTTATCCAGTATTTATACGGTGGCGTCCGTAATCGGTGTTGTGATTCAGCTGGTTGCGTCCAGTTTTATCGGAAGGCTGAAGAGCATTAAGAAAATGGGATCCATTTTCGGCGTTTTATCTATTGTAGCTCTTCTGGGGATTATGTTTATTCCGGGTTATATTCCGGGTACTCCGCAGATGATCTGGCGTGTTGTTTACGGACTTGGTACAGTTCTTTCTGTTATGTATGGTACATTTGCACTGTCCATTCTGATCGGACAGTGGTTCCCTACAAGAAAGGGAAGCGTTATGGGTATTGCTACAATTGCATTCCCCATTGGTAATGGTGTACTTGGCCCCTTCGCGGCAGCGGCATTTAAGGATGGCACTCCCCATATTGCCCTGGCGTTTGCTCCATTCCTGATTATCTTTATTATCGGACTGGTGATTGGTCTTATCTTTATTCCGGATTATCCGGAACAGTGCGGTGCATATCGTGATAATGACGCTAATATGACTCCGGAAGTGGCAAAAGCCATGATGGAACAGGAGATTGAGGATAAGAAGACGAGTGTATGGAAGCTGAACCATACATTAACTACAAGAGATTTCTGGTTTATTACGATTCCGGCTGGTTTCCTTCTTTTCTGGTCTGTAGGTACGATGACTCAGACAAGCTCTATTATTGGAGCTATGGGCGATGGAGTTGCAAAGTTCGGCGGGTTCTCCGGCATTATGATGATGATCTGTATTTTCGGTATTATCGGAAGTGTTGTGCTGGGATTCGTGGATTCTGCTTTGGGAACCAAGAAGGCGATGATCATTGCCTGTGTGATTATGATACTGGCAGGTATCTTCGGTGCAGTTGCCACTCCTGAGAGAGCTGGTCTTCTGGTAGCTGCTCTGATCTGTCTGGCAATTTTTATGGGAGCATCTTCCAACTTTACCGTATCTCTGGCGGCTCAGTATTGGCGCCGTGAGGATTTCGGTACCGTATTTGCAGCAGTAAACCCGATCGCCAATATTATCAATGCTATCGGACCGGTAGTCGTAGCATTCCTGCTTCTGGGATTTGGCTATAAAACCTTATTCGGTGTAACTGCAGTCTGTGGCGTGGTATGTGTTGTACTGATGCTTCTTTTCAGTGCTAAGCATGTAAAAGAGAAAGATGACAAGTATCGTCAGGCAGCAGGCAAGTCGTTGGATGACGCTCTGGTTGGAAGAAAGTAGTCCAAGGCTGGTTCTGGCGTAGATATTATGTCATTCAGAAATATCTGCTTTACATAAAGCTTGCATGCCGTTTACGGTGATAGTTGAACAGAATAGTTGTAAAATTTTAAGGCTGTTATTTGCGGGATACCTGCAAATAACAGCCGTTTTAATCTTATAGGGTGCGCCCAGCTAAGGGCTTGAAATTCGGTGGGTGAAAGTCCCGCT
>CAMLYL010000031.1 GCA_946491665.1 uncultured Lachnospiraceae bacterium
GAAGCAATTTGCAGCAGATTTACAGTCTGTCCCCTTTGGCCACTCGGGAATCCACCCATATGCACAATTCTTTTGTACCCTGATATTCTAACACAGCCACCTTCTTCTTTCAACTGTTTTTTCAGAAGAATGTTATTGCGCTTCCCTCTGATTCAGCATATAATGAAGCTAAAAAATGAGGAGGATTTCACCATGAAAAAACCGATTTTAGTTGTAATGGCAGCCGGCATGGGCAGCCGATATGGGGGATTAAAACAGATCGATCCGGTAGGAAGTCATGGAGAAGTGATCATGGATTATTCCCTCTTCGATGCAAAGCGCGCGGGATTTGAAAAAGTGATTTTTATTATCAAACACTCCATCGAGGATATCTTTAAAGAAAAAATCGGCAGCCATATCGAAAAATATATGACAGTAGAATATGCCTATCAGGATCTGAATGATCTTCCGGAGGGATATACTGTACCGGAAGGACGCGAAAAGCCCTGGGGCACTTGTCACGCCATTCTGGCGGCGCGGGATCTGATTGACGCACCTTTCGCGGTCATCAATGCCGATGATTATTACGGCAGCCAGTGCTTCCAGATCATTTACGATTACTTATGCAGCCACGGAGATGATGAAAAATACCGTTATTGTATGGTAGGCTACCTGTTAAAAAATACTGTTACAGAAAACGGCAGCGTCGCCCGGGGCGTCTGCACCGCCGACAAAGACGGCAATATGGTCAGCGTAGTAGAGCATACCCAGATCGAACAGTATGAAAACGGAATCCGCTTTACCGAAGATAAGGGAGAAACCTGGACAGATATCGACGGTGATACCATTGTTTCCATGAATCTCTGGGGCTTCACAGAAAGTTTTATCCGGGAAGCAGCGGCAAGGTTCCCGGCATTTCTGGATCAGGCAATAGCTGAAAATCCTCTCAAAGGGGAATATTTCCTCCCCTCTGTGGTCACTCAGCTCTTATCCGAAAATAAAGCCACAGTCCGGATCCTGGAGTGTCCTGACAAATGGTACGGCGTCACCTACCGGGAGGATAAGCCCGATGTAGAAAAGGCTCTGGCTGATATGACAAAAGCCGGACTGTATCCGGCTCCACTCTGGAAATAAAAACTGCCCGGGGGTAAAACCCCCGGGTAGTTTTTTATTTATTGCAGCTTACAGTACCTTTGCCTGCGTCCATGGTCACATACGCACCGCTTTTCAGAATCTTGGTAGCGTTTTCTGCACCGGTGATTACCGGCATATCCAGGCTCAGACCTGCAATGGCTCCGTGAGAATTGGAACCGTCGGTCTCCAGAATCAGCCCGGACGCCATCCGGATCTGAGGCATAATCTCGTTGCTTGTATCATTCATTACGATAATATCACCGTCTTTGAACTTTTTCTTCAAATCCTCTGCGGAACTCGCCACACAGAGATTTGCCGATACCGCTTTCCCAGTCAGCCCTCTTCCGGTCAGAAGTATATGGCCTGCCACATGTACCTTGATCATATTCGTTGTTCCGGAAACTCCCAGCGGCACACCTGCCGTAATAACTACAATCTCACCCTGAGAAACCAGGCCCGCCGCTTCCGCACGCTCCACTGCATGATCGAAAAGCACATCGGAATTGTCCTGCATATCCACCAGTACCGGTGTCACTCCCCAGGACAGACTCAGTTTCCGGCAGACACCCTTATAGACAGAGCAGCCTACAATCGGACAGCTGGGACGATACTTGGATACCATGCGGGCAGTACGCCCGGAAGTGGATACCGTAATAATCGCCGATGCGTTCAGATCCATAGCTGTAGTACAGGTCGCATGGGCAATGGCATTGGTAATATCCGGATTTGTCAGAACATCTCTCTTCTTCATCCGGGATGCATAGTTGATATCCTGCTCTGTACGGAGCGCAATTTTCACCATGGTTTTCAGAGCCTCTACCGGATACTTTCCGGCAGCAGTCTCCCCGGAAAGCATAATTGCGCTGGTTCCGTCATATACTGCATTTGCCACATCCGTAGCCTCCGCTCTGGTAGGTCTGGGATGATTCATCATAGAATCCAGCATCTGTGTCGCGGTGATAACCTGTTTTCCGGCATTATAAACTTTTTCAATGATCATTTTCTGAATAATCGGCACATCCTCCATGGGGATCTCAACGCCCATGTCTCCGCGGGCCACCATAATACCGTCGGATACCCGGATAATCTCATCAATATTATCCACACCCTGTTTATTCTCAATTTTCGCGATAATATTAATGGTGCTGCAGCCATTCTCTTCCAGGATAGAACGAATCTGCAGAATATCATCTGCTGATCTTGTAAAGGAAGCCGCAATAAAATCAAAATCCTCCTTTACTCCGAATACAATGTCGTCATAATCAGTCTGACTTATATAAGGCATGGACAGCTCCACATTCGGCACATTTACACCTTTCTTATTGGAAATCTTTCCTCCGTTCTCTACTTCACAGACGATGTCGGTTCCCTCAATCTGAACAACCTTCATTTCAATCAGACCGTCATCAATCAGAATGCGGTCTCCCACTGTTACATCCTTGTACAGATCTTCGTAAGTAATTGCAACCCGCTGATTATCCCCCACAAAATCGCCCAGCGCGAGGGTAAACAGCTGTCCGTCTTTCAGCACTGTTGAACCGCCTTTGATCTGTTTTAAACGAATCTCCGGTCCCTTGGTATCCAGCAAAGTGGCAATGGGCAGGTTCAGCTCTTCCCGCAGGGCCACAAGCTTGTCCAGCCGCGCCTTCTGCTCCTCATGACTTCCATGAGAAAAGTTGAACCGCGCCACATCCATACCCGACAGCATAAGCTGCCGCAGCACATCTCCCTCGTCCGTGGACGGTCCCATAGTGCAAATGATCTTTGTCTTTCTGATTTCCTTCATAACCAATTCCTTTCTTTGCTGCTCAAAAAAACAGCAGACTCTATTTGGTAAAAGGGACAATACGCTCCTGTATTGCCCCTCTTTACTCCTTCGTATCTCCTATTTTCTAATCACAGTCCCGGTACGCCCGTGGATCGCGTCTTTGATGCTGCTCAGCTTCGTAATCAGCACGCTCCTGGAACCGGAATCTCCGATAAAAGAGAGAGCCGTCTCTATCTTCGGCTGCATATTTCCCTTTCCAAACTGCCCTTCCTCAATATATTTCCGGGCCGTTTCACAATCCATCATATAGATCGGCTCCTGTTTCTCTTTGCCGAAATCCTTATAAACACACTCCACATCTGTAAGAATAATCAACTGATCCGCATTAACGCCGTCCGCCAGAAGTCCCGCGATCAGATCCTTCTCAATCACAGCGCTGGCTCCCTTCAGCTTCGTGCCCTGCTGCAGAACAGGAATCCCGCCGCCGGCCGCAATTACGATCTGGTTCGCATCCATCAGGGTTGTAATGGCATCCAGCTCAACAATTTCTATCGGAGTAGGCGCCGCCACAATTCTGCGGTAACCTCCCTCCACCGGAGTCACATGGTTGCCCTTTTTCTCCTCAGCACGGGCTTCCTCCTCATTCATCACACGTCCTATAATCTTGGTCGGCTTATAAAACGCATCGTCGTAAGGATCCACAACTACCTGTGTCAGCAGAGTAGAAACTGTACGATAAACGCCGCGTCCCACCAGCTCACTCCGGATCGCCTGCTGTAAATCATAACCGATATATCCCTGGCTCATAGCGGAACAAACTGCCATTGGCGTGGCCGTATACTCTGTATATAATCGATGAAACTCAGACATTGCCGTATGAATCATACCCACCTGGGGACCGTTGCTGTGCGTGATTACAATCTCACAATCATCCTGCACCAGATCCGCAATGGCCTTTGCCGCTTCTCCGGCAGCCTTCTGCTGCTCCGGAAGCGTAGTGCCCAGAGCGTCATGACCAAGGGCAATCGCTATTCTCTTCTTTCTCATTCTGCTGCCTCCGTATTCCTCCGGCGGTATGGTCTTTTCTACTGCCGTTTCTTTCGCCAACATCATACCACATTTACCCGAAGTTTAAAAGCCCGCAAATGATTTTTATTGCCCGCTTCCCAGGGTAACAGGCAGTGTCAGTTCCTCATAGCCGCCCTTGGCCGCCCTCTTGATTACAACGTCTACCTGTGTCCCCGCAGAGTAGTACTGAAGCAGTTCCTCCAGAGTCTCCATCGAACTTACCGCGGAATTATCCAGTGAAACCAGAATATCTCCCTCCTGAATCCCGGCCTCTTCCGCAGCGCTTCCCTCGGAAATCTGCACTACATAGATTCCCTCCGGCATTTCATAAGCCGAAGCCACGTCCGATGTCACATCCACACCTGTCACTCCCAGAAAAGCTCTCTCGGAGCTGTCCACAACCTGACGGTTAATCAGTTTATTAATAATCGGTTCCGCCGTCGTCATAGGAATCGCATATCCCATTCCTTCCACCTGTGTATCCGAATACTTGACAGAATTAATCCCCACCACTTCTCCCCGGCTGTTCAGAAGAGCTCCGCCGCTGTTTCCCGGATTTATTGCCGCATCCGTCTGAATCAGCGCATTGGTCACCTGATTCCCTGTTTCGGAATCTGTCACTGTCACCTGGCGGTCCAGAGCGCTGATTACTCCCGTTGTCACTGACTGGCCGTATCCCAGAGCGTTTCCGATCGCAATAGCGGCCTGCCCCACCTTCAGAGAATCCGAATCACCTAATGTGGCAATTTTGACCGTCTCCAGGGTCTCGCTGCTCAGATCTGTCTTTTTTACTGATACCACTGCCAGATCCGTCCCGGAATCCGTACCCTTCACTTCTGCCGCCACGGTAGAGTTATCCACAAAACATATGGTCAGAGAACTGGCATCAGAAACCACATGATTATTCGTAGCAATATAGAGATAGTCTGTGTCCTCTGCTACCAGAATTCCGGAACCACAGCTCTCACTGTCATAAGTCTGGGACTGACCGTACCAGTTATAATACTCTGTCTGGCTGATATTCGTAATTGCCACAATAGACGGCATAGTTTCATCTACAATATCGGAAATATCCGATACCACCAGAGAATCTTCACTGGACACTGTACTGACCTGAGTCTGATTCAGCTGTCCGCCTGCGGACTGCTGTACTTCTGCCGTCGGTGAAGACTCGCTGCCGATTCCTGTAATTCCCCGGAAAACACCTCCGGCCACCAGGCCGAATACTGCTGCCAGCACCGCACAGCGCACAAGCCTGACTCCAAACCCGGCTCTGTTCCCGCTTCCTGCCGCTCTGGTTTTTGCGGTAAACCTGCCGCGTCCCGTTCTTCGGGCAGAGGCCCTTTCTTCTGTTCCATAATAACTGCCGCTCCAGCCTTGTGTATCCTGATTCTGCTGCCCGGCAGTATGCTTTTCATAAGAAGAATCATTTGCGCGATAATCTCCATCATGTACCGCCGCATCTCTGTCTCTGTCCCTGTAGCTGTAAGAATAGACAGAGTCTGATTCATTTCCGCGTTTTTCAAAACGATTCATATTTCCTGCCTTTCTCAGATCTATAATGATCAGATTTCTGCTGATTTATACACAAAATAAGTCTGCGGATTCTTCCGCAGACTTATTGTAAACTTTATTTGTGTTTAATCTGTTAACGATTCCTGTGTATATACATCCAACTGTCTACATAATCCTGTCTTTCCTGTGCAGACATCTTCGTATATTGTGCGTAATCCAGCTTTGCCGGAAGCATCTGTACATTTTCCGTGCATCTCAGGCATTCCACATTTACTCTTCTGGACACAGTTCTGATCCAGCCGCATTTTGGACAAATAAACAACTTTATCATTCTTCGTCTGCCTCCGATGATGATGAATCTGCTGATGTGTCTTCCCCGCTTCCGCCGCCGGTAAAATCGTCTTTCTCGGAGAACTCATCTGTCACCGCATCCTCCTCCGTCAAACCGGTATTATTGATAATATAATCACTGTATTCCTGAACCAGTTCCGAGGGCTGATAATCTTCTGTGCCGAACAGCTGCCGGTGCAATTCGATTACATTGCTCTCCAGCGTACATGGAACATCCACGCTTCCCACTTTTCTACTGGGCTCATCGGTCGTTTTATCATAAGGGAAGCCGCTGCTGTAAGCCAGATCGTAATCCAGCATCACAGACGCCATATCCAGCAGCTCTTTCATCGTGAGATCTGTCTGGATATCAGGAAAGACTGCCTCAATCAGCTGATTAATCTGAGACAGATTGGCATCCTTAGCCTTGGACATCATTTCAGAAAATACACGCCGCTGACGTTCTGCACGCTTGAAATCACCGCCTGCCGTATACCGGATCCGGGCATAAGCAACTGCCTGCACCCCGTTCAGTGTATGCTTGCCTACCGAATCTATCGTATCAGCACTCTCATCCAGAATATCATTATTTGCGAGAATATAATCATTCAGATATCCCAGTTCCTTTTCACTTTCAATTTCGATATCCACACCACCAAGGACATCTATAGCCTTCGCAACTGCTCCAAAATCTACCGACACATAATTATCTATATCCAGATCCAGATTCCGGTTCAGCATGGTAATCGCCTGCTCCGGACCGCCCCGGGCATAGGCGTTATTCGCCTTGCGGAACACTAATTCATCTGACTCTGCACTGGCTACATTCAGATAAGTGTCGCGATACACAGAAACCAGATTCATTTCCCTTGTGTCATTATTAATATTCATAATCATAATCATATCGCTGTTTCCGGCAGTATAAACACCAGTCTCCCGGTTATCCAGACCGAAAATCGCAATAGTGGTGTATCCCTGAAAAGTAACCTCTGTCTCCTCACTGACATCGCCGACTGCAACCTTCGACTGATCCAGCTCCTGCCTGTTTATCATATTCAATTTATTATAAAAATAAAATCCCGCGATTACCACCGCCAGAACCGCAATCTCTATTACAAATACGATCAGTTTTCTTTTTCTTCTTTTTCTCGCGCTTTTCTTACGTCCTGCCATATAATTTTCTCCAAAAGATAATATCGCTTCTTAAATTAAATAACCTTCCATATCGTACTACAATCATGTAGGATTGACAACTGAATTTTTATTAAAATTTATTAAGAACTGTCAAATTTCTGAAAAATACGGGACTGAATCAGTCCCGTTTACTGCCTGTCCGCGCGGTTCAGCGGAGAAGTATATACTCCTTTCTCAATCAGCTTTGCAAAAGAATCCACTACGCTCTGCCGATCCTCCGCATAAGTCACGCCAAACCATTTATCCTTTGTCTCAAGAAGAGTCACCTGTACTTTTCCCTTTTTTAACAGTCCACCTATAATAGTAGGAAGAAGGTATTCCGCCCTGGTATCCTCCGACGTCAGTCCTTCCAGAAACTTCCGGAATCCTTCATCCAGAATATCCAGGAACTCCGGTGTCAGTCCCCACATATTCATGGAAACATAAGAATCTGCGTCTACCTGCTGTCCGGTGCTTCCGATTCTGGCTCCCCCTGCACATTTTTCAATACCCGGAGTTTCCACGATATCCGTCAGCCGGCGATTCTCGTCAATCCTGCAGATTCCTCTGGTGACACCGCCGTTCTCGCTCAGCGTATTCTTAAGAATAAACCCAGCCATGCAGTAATGATGCTGCTCTCCCGCATGAGCCACCAGATAATCGTGCACCTCTTTAAAAGCCTGCTTTCCATAATAATCATCTGCATTAATCACAGCAAAAGGCTCATGAAGCACCTCCCGGCAGACCAGAACAGCCTGTCCGGTTCCCCAGGGCTTCGTCCGGTTTTCCGGAACAGAAAAACCCTCCGGAAGGCAGTCAAGCTCCTGAAAAGCGTACGCAACCTCACAGAGCTTCTCTATACGATCTCCGATTACTTCCCGGAAATCCTTTTCCAGATCCTTTCTGATAATAAATACAATCTTGTTAAACCCCGCTTCCAGAGCATCGTGGATCGAATAATCCATGATAATCTCCCCATTCGGCCCCACCGGCGCCAGCTGTTTGATCCCGCCTCCGAAACGCGATCCAATGCCGGCCGCCATAATAACCAGTGCTGTCTTCTGCATCATACATTCCTCCTTCTCTCAGCTGTTATTCTCATGTTTCAGCACCACTGAAGAATACTTCGGCAGTGTGATCTTTAATCTTCCTCTGGTAATCACATATTCTACAGGAACAACGGAAAAACTGTCCTGCGTGGAATACATCACCTGCTTGACGATACATTCCCTCGGAATTCCTGTCGTGCGCACAGAAAGATCTATGGTATTAGGGTATGCTTCATTATTTACGATAATCACAAACTGCTGCTGCCGGTTAAAGCGTCCATAACAGAGCATGTTTCTGGTGCCATCCAGAAACTTTACAGACCCGGTGCGAAGCGCCGGATTTTCTCTGTGGATACGGATCATTTCCCTGTGAAAGCGGATCAGCTCTTTATCCTCGCGTCCCCAGGGATATGTTCTCCGGTTATCCGGATCGGTAAATCCGCAGAGCCCTGCCTCGTCGCCGTAATAAATCGTCGGCGCCCCCGGCCAGGTCATCTGAATCACTACCGCTTCCTTCAGAATTGCCTTGTTCACATCCTGGGATGCCGCCTCGCTTCCCAGCTGAGCCACCCGTCCCACCTTATGATTCGTCCTGGTCAGGAATCGCGAATGATCATGATTGGACAGCTGGTTCATGGAACACTGCAGAGACGGTGTCAGGAAATTGGCCATATAGTGTGTCATGGCATTTCGGAAATTATCAAAATCCCCCATCATATAGTCCTTATAGTCGTCACTGTGCTTTTCCATTCCGGTCAGAAACCAGCTCAACGGTTCCATAAAAGCGTCATAATTCATCACCGTATCCCACTGATCGCCGCTCAGCCAGCTGCTGGCGTCACCGTAGTGCTCCGCCAGTATAATCGCATCGGGTTTGGCTTCTTTCACTGCCTGACGGAATTTTCTCCAGAATTCATGATTATATTCCGGGCTGTGTCCCAGATCCGCTGCCACATCCAGCCGCCATCCGTCGGCATTGTAGGGCGCAGAAACCCATTTTTTCGCAATTTTCATCGCATAGGCTTCCAGTTCCGGAGACTCCTCATAATTCAGCTTCGGCAGCGTATCATGTCCCCACCAGCCTTCATAGCTTCCGTTATCCGGGAACGCATCCTGATTATAAAATCTGAAATAATTATGATATTTGCTGTCCGCCGCGGCATAAGCGCCTGTTTCAAACTCTTCGCTGCTGTCATAAATCTTCTCCCGGTCCAGCCACTTATTGAAAGAACCGCAGTGATTGAACACCCCGTCCAGAATCACTTTAATCCCCCGGCGGTGAGCCTCCTCTACCAGCTTGATAAAAAGCCGGTTGCTGGCCTCAAGATTCTTCAGGCTTGTTACCCTTTTCCTGTAAATCTGTGCCTGACGATTATCCCTGCAGCCTTCAGGCAGAGCTTCCCCGCCGTCTTCCTCAATTACTCCGAAATGAGGATCGATATAATCATAATCCTGGGTATCATATTTATGACTGGAAGCAGACACAAAGAGGGGGTTGAAATAAATTGCCTCTACCCCCAGCTCTTCCAGATAATCCAGCTTCTTCATCACACCCGCCAGATCGCCGCCGTAAAAATTCGCAACATCAAAATTTTCCGGATACTTATCCCAGTTATCCACATGCTTTACCGGCCGGTCGATATAAAAATATTCTCCGTCTTTCACATCGTTGGAAGGATCTCCGTTGCAGAACCGGTCCGTAAAAATCTGATACATCACGGCTCCCTTGGCCCAGTCCGGCGTGGAAAATCCGGGAACAATACAGAAGTCATACCGGTGCCGGTGCTCCCGGCAGACTCCCGCACGGTCATAATAACAGCGGAGCATTCCGGTAATCACCTCAAAATAATAATTAAAACGCTCCTCCCCCAACTGAATCTCCACCTCATAATAATCAAACTGGCTGTCTGTTTCCACCAGCTTCATCTCAAAACTTTCCTCTTCGTGGTGAAGAATAATCAGATCCACATTATTGATATCGGTACGGAACCGGATCCGCACCTTCTCATTTTTCCCCGGCTCCGGAGGAATACGGTAATCTGCGGTTCCGTCGCTGAAAAGCAGATTCTTGTGCAGGATCGGTCTCATCTGCAAAATATAGTTTTCTACACTGTAAAACTGCTGCGCCGAATCATACTTCATTTTTTTCATCCATCCTGTCGTCAAGATTCTCTGCCGGCTCCGCGTCAAACAGAGCCTCAAACTCTGCCCGGCTGATCTTTTCCTTCTCCAGCAGAAGATCTGCGCAGCGGTGGAGTACATCCTCATGTGCCTGGATAATTTCTTTCGCTTTCACATAGCATCCGTCCACAATGCTCTTGATCTCCACATCTATCCGGCTCGCCACATTCTCACTGTAGCCCCTGGTATGCGCCAGGTCACGCCCGATGAAAACCTCATCATCATCATTGTCATAATTTAAAAGTCCGATGGATTCAGACATACCGTATTTTGTTACCATGGCCTTTGCCAGCGAGGTAGCCTGCTTGATATCCTGGGAAGCGCCTGTCGTCACATCATCAAAAATCAGTTCCTCGGCAATCCGGCCGCCCAGATCCACCATAATCTCCTGGAGCATCTGCCCCTTTGTATGGAACATCTCATCCTTTTCCGGAAGAGGCATGGTATAACCCGCCGCGCCGATGCCGGTAGGAATAATGGAAACAGTATACACCGGCCCCACGTCCGGCAGCACATGAAACAGAATCGCATGACCGGCCTCGTGAAACGCGGTAATCCGCTTCTCCTTGTCGGTAATCACACGGCTCTTCTTCTCCGCGCCGATTCCCACCTTGATAAAGGCTCGCTTTATATCCTCCTGGCAGACATACATCCGCTTATCCTTGGCAGCCAGAATTGCCGCCTCATTGAGCAGGTTCTCCAGATCCGCTCCGGTAAATCCAGCCGTCGTCTGGGCAATCTGCTTTAAGTCCACATCATCGCTGAGCGGCTTATTCTTGGCATGAACGTGCAGGATCTGCTCACGGCCCGCCACATCCGGCCTGCCCACATATACCTTCCGGTCAAACCGTCCCGGCCGAAGCAGAGCCGGATCCAGAATATCCACACGGTTGGTCGCGGAAATCACAATGATTCCCTCATTAACGCCAAAACCGTCCATCTCTACCAGAAGCTGATTCAGCGTCTGCTCCCGCTCGTCATGACCGCCGCCCATTCCGGTGCCTCTGCGGCGTCCCACCGCATCAATCTCATCAATAAACACAATACAGGGCGCATGACGCTTTGCCTCTGCAAACATATCCCTCACACGGGAAGCGCCCACGCCGACAAACATTTCCACAAAATCAGAACCGGAAATAGAAAAGAAAGGCACTCCCGCCTCACCGGCCACCGCCTTGGCAATCAGAGTCTTGCCCGTACCGGGAGGTCCAACCAGCAGCACACCCTTGGGAATCCGCGCCCCCAGCTGGGTATATTTTCCGGGATCCTTCAGAAAGTCCACCAGACCTTCCAGCTCCTCTTTTTCTTCCCGCAGTCCCGCTACATCCTTAAATTTCACTTTTACATTTTCTCCGGTCGTCATCCGGGCCCGGCTTTTTCCGAAATTCATCATTTTGGAATTCCCGCCGCCTCCTCCGGCCTGACCCGCCATGAGCATAAAAATAAAAATCATGGCTACAATCAGAATAATAGACGGAAGAAGTGACACCAGAATACTCTGCCTCGGCACATCCCGCAGAACATAATCCGAAAAGTTCTCCTGGGCCAGATAGTCCTCCACCTCACCCACATCAGAAACGACCACCTGCTCCCGACTGCCGTCCTTCAGGGAAACCACCAGTGTGCCGGTGGGAACCTGCTGATTCTGCCGAATCTGAACAAACCTCACTTCATCCTCTTCCACAGCCTGTTCAAACTGCGCATAAGTATAAGTGGAAGTATTCACACTGCCCGAACTCAGCGACTGCCACACCAGTATAAAAATTACTATAATAACGATATAAACACCGAAACCTCTAAAACTTCGCTTCAACGAACCGGTCCTCCTTCTTGTTGATTTGCTGCTGCCTGCAACCTCCACAACAGCGTTGATTTCCGTATTCTTCCTGTATATTTAACAGAACTCAATCTCACCGATATAAGGCAGATTGCGGTATTTCTGTGCATAGTCCAATCCATAGCCGACCACAAACTTATCCGGTATCACATAACCCACATAATCCACCGGCACTTCCACCACACGGCGGTCCGGTTTGGATAGCAGTGTGCAGATACGGACGCTCTTTGCCCCCCTGTCCTTCATCTCCTGCGAAAGAAAATGAAGCGTATTGCCGGAATCAATGATATCCTCTGCAATCAGCACATTCTCTCCCTCCACGGAGCTTTCCAGATCCTTTGTGATCTTTACCTGTCCGCTGGACTCCGTTCCGTTCCCGTAACTGGATACATACATAAAATCCATATAGACAGGAGACGTAATCCGTTTCGCCAGCTCACACGCAAAAAAGCTGGCGCCCTTTAAAATACAGATCAGCTTCACCGGCTCCCCGTTCAAATCTTCACTGATCTGCGCTCCCAGCTGTCTGATTCTTTCACATACTTCTTCTTCCGTATACATTACATGAATCTGTTCACACATTGTACGCATAACACCCTCTTGGTCCCGCGGTCCACTTTATAAGCCTCGCTGATCCGATGGCCGATCACCCACAGGACATGACTTTCTTCTGTCAGTAATAGAATCTGATCCCGATCCTTTGCCGGAATCTTTTCATCAATAAAATACCGTTTCAGCTTCTTATGTCCGCCCTCCCGGTCCGACTGCAGATAATCCCCCGGACGGCGGGTACGGAGCCAAACAGTATTTTTTATTTTATCATAATCAAACCATTTCGTATATCTTTTTTCAGGAATTTTTTCAAAATTTCCGTCAAAATCCATCACTTTCACGCGGAATCGCATCCCGTTTCCGCAAAGAGTTTCTCCCGGAATCGCCAGCATCCGGCAGAACGGCTGCAAAGCCGCTTCCTTTTCCTTCTCCTTCCAAACGAAAAACAGGTCCACGGTTTCATAAGTCCGCTCCGCCGTGATTCCCCGGGGAAGACTGATCCTTCTGCCAACCTCACCGAAAAAAAGCTGCCGTACCTGCTCCACATGCCCGGAGGTAATATCCTTTCTGCTGCCGGCCAGCATTCCGATGAGCTGATGCAGCAGATTTGTCTGCAGTACCGGGGCAATTTTATGAAAAGCTTCACAGAAAACACGGATTTGTCTGTTCTTCTCATCTATTCCGATAATCTCATAGGCTCCCTGCCCCGCCTGCAGCGCTGCCTCATCCAGATAGGCACAGATTTCCCGAAGCTGCCGGGCCGTCTCCGTCATATGAAGCACCGCCTGATTGTTAATCAGTTTCAGACCGGGCAGCACCTGACTGCGGATCCGGTTTCTGGAATAAGTCACATCTCCGTTGGTGACATCCGTACACCAGGGCTGTTCTCTTTCTTCCAGCCATGCTTCGATTTCCTCCCTGGTAAGACAAAGGAGCGGCCGGATCACCTGTATGCCGCCCATATCCATTACCGGGGCAATTCCGCTCAGCCCCCGGATACCTGTTCCCCTTGCCAGATGAAACAACATCGTCTCCGCGCTGTCATCCCCGTGATGGGCAATTGCGACTTTCGCGGCCGGTTCCCCTGCACAGGCTCTGCGAAAACAGTCATAACGCAGTTCTCTGGCCGCCTCTTCCAGAGATTCTCCTGTTTCTTCCGCATAGGTCACAGCATTCACAGTATACCGCCTGCAGGGAATTTTCAGATTCCGGCAGAGTTCTTCCGTAAACTCAGCGTCTGCCAGACTCTCCGCTCCCCGGATCCCGTGCTCCACATGAACCGCCTCCAGCGAAAAACTCATGTTTTCCCGCAGTTTGGCCAGCAGCAGCAGCAGGCACACCGAATCCGCTCCTCCGGATACACCGGCCACAATCCTGCCGCCCTCTTCTATCATATGATGTTTTTCCATAAAAAACTTAACTTTTTTCAGCATGGCATTCTCCCATACCTGTTTTTCTCAGGCCGCTCCCGGCTGTCGCTTCCAGATCCCCGCTGTCAGAACCGTCATATCATCCCGTACCCGGCCGCCGGTAAACAAAAGCACCTGTTCCAGCACCTGCCGGGAAAACTGAGAAGGATTATTCGTATCCACGCCCCGGATAATGTCCGCCATGGTCTCTTTCGCGTCATCCACATAAAGGTGATCCAGCGTACCGTCCGTAACCATGACCACAAAATCTCCGTCTCCCAGCTGAACTTCCTGCCGCACCGGCGTCTGATTCATAAAAACCCCCACCGGCATACTGTTATCCTCAAGCCAGGTCACCTGATCTCCATGCCGGATAAATGTAGCGGCAGCGCCTACTTTATACATGCCGGCCTTTCCGCTGTCCATATCAATACAGGCCAGATCCACCGTGGAAAACAGGTTGTGGTCGCCATGTGTGACCATGGCTGAATTCATCATCTGCAGAGCCGTATCCGGACGAAAGCCGGATTCCATAAATTTCTCTATTAAATCTATCACCATTTCACTTTCTTTACAAGCAGAATAACCGCTTCCCATACCATCAGAAACAATCATTATACATCTTCCGTCATCCAGCATCTGAAAAGCAAAACTGTCACCGGACACCTGCTCCCCCTCCCTCACAGCCCTTGCCACCCCATAATAGGCAGTCAGTTCTGTAGTTTCCAGGAAAGACAGTCTGGCGCCTTTCTCTCCCAGCAGGGACTTTGCGTCTCTGGCCGGAAGAAAGGTATGATCCGATTCCCTGCTGATAATTTTTGCCAGTTCCTTCACGGCAATGCATTTCTTTCCCCGGGTGCGCCCGGAAAACAAAAGCTCCAGTTTCTCCCCGGACTTCCTGAGAACGCGCAGGCTGTCGCATATTACGCCGTTTTCCTTCAGTGCATACCGCACCGCCGCAGTCAGCTTCCCCTCCAGAGCAGTTACATCCTGATCGTTTTTCGCACAATCTTCCATGATATATGCCATGGCATTGAGCTGCTGAGCGATAGCATCCCGGTTCTCCTGAAGACGGTTATACCAGGCCATATTCAGATGAGCTTTTTCAAATACCCGCATAACCTGGTTCATCATCTCATCCATACAGATACAGTGCTCGCCCAGATCCCTGGCCGTACGTTCCGTATCCTCCCCCTTCTGAACAGACTGCAGAAAACGGTACAGGAGCTGATACATGGGAGTATCCTCCGTCTCCCAGCAGAGGGCGCACTGATTACAGGAAACGCAGACATTTCCGGTAACTTCATTCTGCATCCGGCTCAGTTCTTCCGCCGTAAAATCACTCCGGTAACGATTCATCTGCCGGAAAGTTTTTGCAAGCTGCTGAAAAGACTGCGCATACTCATTCAACTTCTCTCCGCCCTGCACATAAACCGGCATGGGCTGCCTTCCCGCCGGTTCCCAGTCCAGAAACAAATAAAACAGCCGTGTACAGATAAAAACAAATCCATAAATAAAAACCCCCTCCAGAATTCCGATCGCCACCGTAGCCGCATCCGGAATCCTCATCAGCTGCCATGACAGGGTGACCGCCGCAGTTACGCCTCCGGCTATGGCTGCTGCTGCTCCGGTTCTGCATTTGTGAAAGTACCATTCTGCCAGTTTCACCAGAACAGCAGCCAGAATCACCACCAGACCGTATTTTATCAGAATCCGCACCGGCGCCAGCGCCAGCAGCCCTCCAATCGTACACAAAAACAACAGACTGCGGTTGACTCCCGACATAAATCCGGTCATAAATACAGCCGGAACAAGAGGATACATCCCCGCCACCGTAAAACGCGGAGCCAGCACCGCCAGAACACAGATCACCAGTTGCTTCACATCAAATTTTCGCATTACAATTTCCTCCTGACATTTCATCGATGGGTGCTATTGTAAAACGATGCGCCGGAAATCTTTGTCAAACGGTTGTCCGGTTTTCAAAAATATTTCGCCAAAGTTCGGTTCTGAAGTGTTTTTTGAATCGAATCGATGTAACTAAACCTGATTAACAGATTCAAAAAAGGAATCCCTCTGCGGGATTCCCTCTCTATATACCTGAACAATTACTATTCTTCTTTAAACAAAATCTCATCCTGATAAACCATTCCCAGCTTCGATCTGGCCACATCCTCCACATACTGATCTGTGCCCACATACTCCTGCCGCTCCTCAAGATCTTCGGAACGCTGCTGTTCATCCTCCAGCTGAGCCTCCAGCTCCTGCTGCTCCTGCTGATATTCCTGATCCTGATGATATAATCGCACAATCTGAACTGACAAAATCACCATTACCGCCAGAGCAATACAGGAAATACAGATCTTGCCGGATCCTGACTTTTTCTTCTTTCTCTTCTTGCTGCGCAACTGCCCATACCCTCTTTCTCTACAGCTTACTAAGTCCTATTTTAACTGCTTTGCCTATTTTTTTCAATCGTTTTTTCCATCCGTTCACGCTTTTTTTACGAATGTGGTTTGCCGTCCCGACTTTCTTTTTCGCAGAAGCTCCCAGAATGCGGAAAGGTTTGCTGATCCGTCCGAATATCCGATGCAGAACATGCAGAATCCGCCGGAACACAGCCGTTCCACACCGCACCACATGGCGGCTGATGAAAATACTGTAGAGAATCATTCCCACAGCAGCGCCGAACACCAGAAACCCCCGGATAACGCCCTCATTATACCGATACATAAACCCGAACATTCCCAGAGCACAGAACAGCCAGAATATAATATCCTCCACCGCGATTCCCACAGTCCTGTGCCGCAGAATCCGCCGGCATATCCGCAGCAAATCATACAGAAATAACAGTCCCGCGCCCAGAAGGACCGCCAGCCCAAAAAGCTGTCCCTGCCGGACAATTTCTCCGTAAACCATTATTTAAACAAACGGCCGAAGAAAGACTCTCCCCGGTCGTTTCCCTTCGACATATCTGAATACTGCAGAGAATCCACTTTTCCGGAAATATCCACTTCTCCTTTTTCCAGAGTGAGCCGGTTCACATGAAGATCCTTGCCCCGGATCATGAGCATGCCCAGCTCTGTCTCAATCAGAATTTCATTCACATCAAAAGACAATATATCCGTAATCCCATTCAGGGATATTTTGCTGCGGTTCGTTAAAATCAGCTTATGCTGTCCGGTTGATGCCTGTCTCTCTTCCATTAAAAAATGCCTCCCCTCATATGCTTCTCATTCACTCTATGCAGGGAAAGGCAATTATAGAACATTCAGGCGTCTGTTTCATTTACCTGTTGCTGCTTACAGGTACCGGAACATTTCTCTGGCCTCTTCTTTCCGTGAAGTGTCCGCAACCATCAGCACTTCCGCCTTCACGGATTTGTTGCCGAAAGCAATTTCAATAACATCTCCTTCTTTCACATTCAGGGATGCCTTCGCCGGCTTGCCGTTTACCATAACGCGTCCTGCGTCACAGGCCTCATTGGCAACCGTACGCCGCTTAATCAGCCTGGAAACTTTTAAAAATTTATCTAATCTCATTCATCCTCCTGCCCTGAGCCTCTTTTTGCTCATACAGATACCCTTTTGAGAGCTCCCTTTACCTCTTATATGGAAAAGAGCTGCTTCCGTCTATGGAAACAGCTCCCGCAAATCAGTCATATCTATGCATTTACCATGTCCTTTAAAGCTTTTCCAGCTTTGAACTTCGGAGCTTTGCTGGCTGCGATGGTCATGGTCTCGCCTGTACGGGGATTTCTTCCCTCTCTGGCCGGACGCTCTGCAACCTCAAAAGTACCAAAACCAACTAACTGAACCTTATCTCCGTTCTTCATTGCATCTGCAACTGCACCGGTAAATGCTGCAAGGGCTTTCTCCGCATCCTTTTTGGAAATCTCAGCCTTTTCAGCCATAATCGCTACTAATTCTGTTTTGTTCATGAACATGTCCTCCTAATATACCTGTCTCTCCCAGGTCTTATTTCTTGTCACGATATAGAATATATATACTAACTTTCCCTATATTTGTCAAGAGAAACTTTGGCAAACTCCCGCTTTACTGCTCTTTTCCCAGTAAATCCCTCTGCGTAAAACGATAACCTCTTTTTCCTTTCGAAATCGCCTCTTTCAGACGCCCGATTACATCATCATTATAAGAAGCGCAGTCTTCCCACTCGGCGGTCACTTCTTCACTGTGATCCATATTGATATCATAATGATCCACAAGATACTGACCCAGGTAAGAAGTTACTTTCTCCGCCCCGTAGATGTTGCAGTGAAAAGGATTATAAAAATCTGTCTTCGGATCAATGCCTATTTCATCCTGAAGGTCATACATATCCAGATAATCATAACCGGCTTCCTGAATCAGCTTAACCGCTTCGTCTACAGACTGATTTTCCTTATACTGAATCTGCTCGGGGGTACGGACAAACAGAACATTCCTGATTCCCAGATCCTTCAGATAAGCGAGAACTTCTTTCAGGTATTTCATCCCATCTTTACTGATCGAGTAATTCATGGTCTGCCCGTCCGGCGGCAGAACTGCAGTTTCTGTAGCAAAATTTTTCGTAATGGAATATCCCTGCCTGTTAATGCGCGCCTTATCCAGAAACGCATTCATGCAGTCTGCGCGGTTCACCCAGTTTCCATGGTATTTCTTATATTTCTTCTCGTAATCCGATCTCTTTTCCGGATCCACTACCTCCCGGATCGTTTCATCCCGGTTTTCGGAATTCGGAAGAGAATCTATCCAGGCTCTGATCGAAGGCTCATCCTCCTGATCCTTATAAATGAATCCGTAAAGTTCCAGCACATAAACCTGGGGATCCTGAGTCTCCTCCATCTCCCGAATGGCAGAAGGATAACAGGAGCCCCTCATTCCTCCCACAGCCAGAGCGTAGCTGGTGAAACCGAACTTCTCATATGCCAGAGGCGAATAAAAGGATGTATATGTCTCGCTGGGGCCTACCAGAGCCACATCAATACTGTTTTCCGGCTCTTTATGAAAACCATAAATACCCACAACATCCTTCCCTCTGGGAACGCTCAGAAAATTATTTATAAAAGAAAGTACAAAAATACTGACCAGAGCAAATACCGCAATACGGATAATATGTTTTTTCTTCATGGTCTTTCTCCTGTATTATAACAAATGGTTACGATTCGCAGGTCTCTCCTTCCTCGTCATGCACAGTCCTCGTGCTTCGCACTCCAGTTCCGCGCTTCGCGCTACGACTGCTTATGGGAGGGCAGGACACTCGTTTCACAGGTTACGATTCGCAGTCCCTCCCTCGCCATGCGCAAAACCAGCCGGCTCTGCCGTCTGACGCTGCTTTGCAGCTCCTGTTTTGCTTATGCCGGGGGAGTGACTGTTTCCAGTCTGCTGTGTCCCCAAAAGCATTCGCTTACATGCAAGCATGACGCGCCTGCTTTTGGGGACACAACAGACTGCGAATCGTAACATCTGAAATTAAAATTGCATATATACGAATTCTCCTGCGCTTACGCCGGGGCCGTACATGCCGAACAGGTAAATAGCAATCATTGCCCCAAGCATAACGATCCACTGGAACCAGATACACTGCTTATCCAGGGTCTCCCGGACTGATCTTCCGCTGCGCTCCTGATACAGAGAGACGCAAAACAGCAGCAGAAGGCCGGCTGCCAGAATATACCAGTCCTGTCTCTGCAGTCCCAGTCCCAGGAGAGAATCTTTAAATTCCCGCATGCCAAGAGGCGGCATGGGATCTGTCACGCATTTCGTCAGCATGACAATGGAATCCTTCAGATTATCCGCTATATCAAAAGCAAAGCCGATCAGCACGAGCACGGTTGTCCGCAGGATCTGGAACAGCCGATAGCTGAAACTCTTTGAAACCGGTCCGATTTTCTCCCTGAATTTCCGGAACAGCGGATCACAGAGCATGGAGATAAAGATAATGATTCCATTCCACAAACCGAAACCGGCATAACGCCAGTTGGCTCCATGCCACATACCAATTACCAGGAAGGTAATCAGCGTACCGATACATCCCGGCAGAACCCTGCCCAGATGAACGCCCAGCCTGCCCTTAATATGCGCAGTCAGCCCCCGTCCCATTTTCAGAAAGGGTTTGGAGACCGCGATGGGATAAAACAGATATGTTTTCAGCCAGCGTCCCAGAGAAATATGCCATCTCCGCCAGAACTCGGATACATCCTTTGAGAAAAAGGGACGCCGGAAGTTTTCCGCCATCTGAATTCCGAACATCTGCGCCACTCCCCGGGATATATTGATGCCTCCGGAAAAATCCGTATACAGCTGAAAAGCATAAATCACAATTGCCGCAGCGTTCCAGAACCCGCCCAGATCATTTTTCCGATCCAGAAGCGTATTCAGAGCAACCAGCGCCCGGTCCGCCAGAACCATCTTTAAAAACAGACCCCAGAGAATCAGTTGAAATCCGTATTTTATATTTTCATACTTCAGCCGGTGTCCCTCATTTAACTGGACAGCCAGCTCATCGTAAATTGCAATGGGTCCCTGAATAATCTGCGGGAAAAAGGATGCAAAAAGCGCGAATTTCGCCGGATTTTTCTGTGCCGGAGTTTTTTCCCAGTATACATCCAGCAGGTAGCCCATGGTCTGAAACGTATAAAAGCTGATGCCGAGAGGCAGCAGCAGCGTTACCATGGGGATGGACACGCCGATCCTCTCTCCCAGAGATCCTGCAATCCAGTTATAGTATTTCAGTACCCCTAATATTCCAAAATTAAATACAAGCACTACAATCAGAATGATACGCTTGTATTTTGCAAACTTATTCTTAAACTGTTTTTTCTCTTCTTTCGACCATACCGCCTTATTTTCCTTCAGGATGGCCTTCCTTTTCCCATCCAGTTTTTCCATTCCCACAGCGCCCAGCCATGTGGTTACAATGGTAATACAGAGAAAAGGAAGGTAATCCAGACAGACAATTCCATAAAATGTGAAGCTGGCTGCCAGCAGCACAATCCATCGGAAGCGGATCGGTACGATATAGTATGCCACAAGGGCAATACAGACAAAGATAAAAAACGATGCCGATACCAGTGTCATAAACTCTCCCTGAAACCTTTCAGATTAATCGTCTCCAAGCCGCTGAATCATCTCATAAATCGCAGCCGCGCTGTTAAAGTTCTGCGGCATGATCTGAGAGGGCGGTACAGTTATGTCATATTCCTCGTCAATCATGGCAATAATCTGAATGACATCAAAAGACTCCAGCAGTCTCTTGTCAAACAGCCCGGTTTCATTTCTGAAGTCTACTCCCGGTTTAATCTCTTCCAGCTTTGCAATCAGTTCTTCCATTTTCTTATCCTCCGTTTTATAATATATTCTCAAAATAATTGAGTTCTGTTATTACAATACGCCGATCCCCCGCAGATAGGGAATAATCCATCCCACTGCCATTCCGACAACAAACAGCGGGCCAATCAGCATCGCAAGACGGGTCACCGCAAACGTCCGCTTCACGTCCGCAGGATTCTTTTCGCTCTCAGGCATAACAAACATTGCCGCTCTTGCCGCCTTTTCTTCCTCGGTCACCTGAGTCAGCGAAGAACCGATCACCATGGCAATAATATTGATCACAATTCCCACAATACTTGAATCCAGATAAGCGGGAAGGGAAAATCCTCCGATTCCCACAATCAGCTTCATCACGAAGCATCCCAGAAATCCAGCCAGCATTCCGCAGAAGGCTCCGGTCTTTGTCAGCCGTTTGCTGAACACACAGGCCACCGCCACCGGCATCCAGGAACTGGCGATCACTGCGCCGCCGAGAAACATAATAACAAAAATTGCCGGCGGGTTAAAAACCGAAATCAAAAGAATTACCACCGCGATCAAAACCATGGCCCACTGGCCGATTCGTATATATCTTTTATCCTCTTCGTTGTCCGCTGATTCACTCGCTCCGAAAATGTCATTCGCCACGGACGCCCCAATCAGGGAAGTGAACGTGGTTGCCGAAGAAATACCTGCAGACAAAATTCCGGTCAGCAGCAGCACTCCCAGGAACTTCGGCATCAGATTCATACTCGCCCACAGCAATACATGAGAAGAGTCTGCCATATCGGGTACAGACACCCGTACCATAACAGCTCCGATTCCTGCCAGGAATTCCAGGGCAAACACACCGAGCGCCGCCCAGTAAGAACTGCGGATAATCGTATGCTCGTTCTTCGCCATCTGATAACGGCTGCTCTGCCAGGGTCCTACCATACACACACTCAGCCATACCACACCGAAGTTCAGTCCCCAGACAATATTCTCCCAGCCTGTATCATACAGTACGCCGGGTTTTCCTCCCCAGGAAAGCACCTGAGTCGTATCCGGATTTGCCGCAACCTGTTCCAGCGCCCCGAACCAGCCGCCGGAATTTTTCGCAATAAAAATCACTCCGATGACCAGCGCTATCGTAAACACCGCCGCCATCATCGTATCCGTAATCAGCACGCCCCGGGATCCGGACATAACGGAAATCAGTGTAAATACCACAATACATACGGCAATACAAATCCGGTAGTCCACACCGGTTACCGCATTCATCAGAGTTCCAACACCCTGCATTACAGACAACAGATATACCGCCATTGTTACCATGGCGGTAACCGCAGCCAGCGCCCGCATTTTTCTTGAATCAAAACGGTTCCCGAAAAACTCCGGAATCGTCAGAGCATTGCTTCTGCGCAGATATCTTCCAAAAAAGACGGCTCCCAGAATGTATCCGGCTGACTGCATTCCCGCAAAAAGTACAATCGAGGAGAACACGCCGTCATAACACTGAGCCGCGTCCCCCATAAACATTCCCGTACTGGAATAGGAGGCGATCAGAGATCCGGCAATCAGAATCACCGGAGCCTTCCGCCCCGCCACATAAAAATCTTCCGCATTGCGGATCTTCCGGCTGATCACGGCGCCGATCACAGTAAATGCGATCATGGCAATGATCATTCCAATCAGATAAATATTCATGCATCCTTTTCCTGCTCTTTCTTATAATCTTTTTTCAGTCCCAGATAAGCCAGCACCACTGCTGCCGTCATCCAGATTCCAATAAATATCGCAATTGCAAATTCCACGATTTTCTCCTGCCTCTCTTCCCTATATCAGTTCCCGCAGCTTTACGCGATCTGTCTTCCCGTTCAGATTCAGCGGCATTTTTTCCAGATGAACCATGCGATTCGGAAGCATGTAAACCGGCAGAGACTCCTTCAGAGCCTCCCGCAGCCCGTTCTCTTCCCGTTCTCCGGTATAAAACAGCACAATCCGGCTCCTCTCCATGTCATATAGACAACAGCAGGAGTCCACTCCTTCTTCCGCCGAAACAGCTGTCTCAATCTCTCCCAGTTCAATCCGGTTTCCCATATGCTTGATCTGAAAATCCTTTCTTCCCATATAAATCAGATCCCCGGCAGAATCCACCATGGCCAGATCTCCCGTGCGGTACATCCTCTTATCGATCTCAGGCTGATCGGGCGTATACAGCGGATTGGGCACAAATACCTGGGCTGTTTTCTCCGGATCCCGGTAATAGCCGTCCGCCAGGCTGGGTCCTGTGCCGCACAGTTCCCCGATTTCTCCCTGAGAAACCTCTCTGTCATTCTCATCCAGAAGAAACAGCTTCGTGTGAGCCGCCGCTTTTCCAATCGGCAGCCGCTCCGAATCATCAATCTCCCGATCCACCCAGTAATACGCGCAGATATCCGTCATCTCCGTAGGGCCGTACATATTAATAAAGTCTGCATCCGGATATTCCCGTCTCCACATATTTAACTGCTTTGCGGGCATTACCTCGCCCCCGAACATAATCAGCTTCAGATCATCCAGATGAAGTTCCGGCAGCGCGCCCAGATTCGCAATCAGGCAGAGAGCCGAAGGAACCCAGAAAACCGTATTGATCCTGTGCTCTTTCATCCAGTTTAATGTCATCATTGGAAATGAAAAAATCTGCTTCGGCGCAATATGGCACTCTGCCCCGCATTTAATGGTCATATAAATATCCAGTCCTGACATTACAAAATAGAACGGAGTCTGATTGGCAAATACGGTATGCTCATCCATGGGGAAAGTATCCCCCAGCCATTCCAGATAGTGAATCACTGCCCTGTGGGAAATCACC
Source organism: uncultured Lachnospiraceae bacterium (assembly GCA_946491665.1). GTDB lineage: Bacteria > Bacillota > Clostridia > Lachnospirales > Lachnospiraceae > Eubacterium_I. The sequence continues at coordinate 24,142 of CAMLYL010000031.1, forward strand.
ACACCCTTGGGCGTGCCGGTAGACCCTGATGTAAACAATACATAAAGCGTGTCATCCGGCGACATCTGCGCCTGCACAGCAGCCAGTTCCGCCTCGTCCGAAACAGTTTCCCCCGCTTCCGCTATATCAATAATCTGCGCCTGTCCCGCAAATGCCTCCGCCGCCTCTCTGTGTTCCGCATCTGTAAGAATCACCTCCGGCTGAAGCACCTCCATGATCTTCCGGATCCTCGCCTGAGGCATATAAATATCCAGAACCGTATAAAAATTTCCGCTGTACACAATGCCCATCATTGCTTCAATACAGACGGTTCCCTTATCCAGAAAAATAGCTGCCGCCTTCCGGCGCAGCCCCTTCTGCAGAAGACATCCGGCAATTCTTTTTGCCCGGCTCTGCAGTTCCCCGAAAGAGATCTTCGTCTCCTCATCAATAAAAGCTGTTTTCTCCCCGCAGACTGAAGCTGTATGCTCCAGATATTCCTGAACCGCATGAAACATGATTTCCTGGTATCCCTCCTTTAACATTTTTCGACATATTTATACTGTCTGCCATTCTATCATATAACAGCAGCCATGTCTTTAAAATTTTCTTAATAATATCTTTACAGAATTTGTCACTAATTCCTTTTTCTGTAATCCTTGCGAAACCGGTAACCCTATGGTAAGATAGGGGAGAAAAAACAGTATCTGAAAGAACCTTAAAGGGGGAATCCAACATGTACCAGGAAGAATATAAACGCTGGCTGGCGGCGGATTTAGAGGACGCTGATCTGAAGCCGGAACTGACAAAGATTCAGGGAAATGATGATGAGATAAAAGAACGGTTTGCTGTTTCATTGAAGTTCGGAACCGCAGGACTGCGCGGAATACTTGGCGCCGGAACCAACCGTATGAATATTTATGTAGTCCGTCAGGCGACACAGGGACTGGCCAACTGGGTAAAGACTCAGGGCGGCACCCAGACTGTTGCTGTCAGTTACGACAGCCGCCTGAAAAGTGATGTGTTTGCAAAAACAGCCGCAGGCGTACTGGCCGCCAACGGCATTCATGTCCGCATCTACGATGCGCTGATGCCCGTACCGGCTCTTTCTTTTGCCACACGTTATTACAACTGCAATGCCGGCATCATGGTTACCGCTTCCCATAATCCGGCAAAATATAACGGCTATAAGGCTTACGGCCCCGACGGCTGTCAGATGACCGATGACGCAGCCGCCATTGTATACGAAGAAATCCAGAAAACAGATGTATTGAACGGAGCCTCTTATATTTCCTTTGCGGAGGGTGTGGAAAGAGGACTGATCCGTTTCGTTGGCGATGACTGCAGGAATGCATTCTATGCAGCCATTGAGGAACGGCAGGTTCGTCCCGGTTTATGCAAAACCGCGGGGCTGAAACTGGTATACAGCCCCTTAAACGGATCCGGTCTGGTTCCCGTCACCCGGGTATTAAATGATATTGGCATCACAGATATTACCATCGTGCCTGAGCAGGAATATCCCAACGGCTATTTTACCACCTGCAGCTACCCGAATCCGGAGATCTTCGAAGCTCTGGAGCTGGGACTGAAGCTCGCGGAAGAATCCGGCGCTGATCTGATGCTCGCCACCGATCCGGACGCTGACCGTGTGGGAATTGCCATGAGATGTCCCGATGGCTCCTATGAACTGGTCAGCGGAAATGAAATGGGCGTTCTCCTTCTGGACTACATCTGTGCGGGACGCATTGAGAAAGGCACTATGCCGGAGCGCCCGGTAGCAGTAAAGTCCATTGTATCTACTCCTCTGGCAGATGCAGTCGCCGCTCACTATGGCGTGGAGCTCCGCAGCGTACTCACCGGTTTTAAGTGGATCGGCGATCAGATTGCAGGACTGGAGGCCGCCGGCGAAGTGGATCGCTTCATCTTCGGTTTCGAGGAGAGTTACGGATATCTGGCAGGCCCTTATGTGCGTGACAAAGATGCCGTAATCGCTTCCATGCTGATTTGTGAAATGGCCGCTTACTACCGCAGTATCGGCAGTTCTTTAAAACAGCGCATGGAGGAAATTTACGCCCAGTACGGACGTTATCTGAACAAGGTGGATTCCTATGAATTCCCCGGACTGACCGGTATGGATAAGATGGCCGGAATCATGCAGAATCTGAGAGAGCACGCTCCCGCAGAATTTGCCGGCCATAAGGTTGAAAAGATTACAGATTATAAGAATACGGCGGAGACCGGACTTCCTTCCGCCAATGTCCTGATTTACACGCTGGAAGGCGGAGCATCCATCGTAGTCCGCCCCTCCGGCACAGAGCCCAAGATCAAGACTTATTTCACCACTCTGGGCAAAGACCTTGCAGAAGCTCAGGCCCAGAAAGACGCGCTGACAGAAGCCCTCCGGCCTCTGCTGGCATAAAATTGCAAGTTTCATTTTCATCATTATGTTGCTGTCCCGGATCCTCACCCCTGACAATTTTCAGGATCCGGGGCAGTCTCCCCTTTCAGGGTCACAGTTTCGCCCGCTTCAGGGTTTCCAGGAATTTCCTGCGCATGAAGTTCTGGCGATTTTCTTTTTTCAGTTTTTCATAATTTTTCCCTGAATCCAGCACTTTATTAGAACGGAAATAGTGGTTCGCAATCTTCCAGAATTTTTCCGGATAACAAAGGCGGCAGTACAGTTCCGTCCAGTCCGCCTCGCCTATGGGATGAATTCTGCTGTATTCCCGCAGCATTTCAAGCCCCAGCGTCTCACTCCATTCATGTTTTTCCAGCATTTTCCGGAGAAAATTTCCCAGGTCCGTCATCTGTGCTCCGTAACGGGCATGCTCCATATGAATCAATGTCATTCCGCCGGATTCAATCACCACATTATGCTGATTAAAATCCCCGTGGCAAAGCCCCACCGTATGCCCCGGCAGCAGATTCTGACAATCCGCCAGAAACCGCAGCACTTCCTCAGACTGACGGATATATTCGGGAAAACACTTTAAAAACAGCCGTTCAAAATCACTTTTATTTTTTCGGAGAAGTACATACTTCCGGATCCGCCGCAGTTCTCTGTCATGACGCAGACACTCCTCATAAAGACTCTCCGTACCCGGAGCGGCCTTTTCCAAGTTCCCCTGCTTTGTATCAGGGAAAAAAATCCCGGTTCCGCTGCCCGCTTCATGAAATTTTGCCAGAAAAGAAACAGTCATAACAATATCCAGCCGGCTTCTGGTATCGCACTCCCGCCCTTTCACCCAGCGATGAAAGGAATACCTGACACCGTCCACGCCCTCAGTCAGCAAAATCCCATCCTGATTCTTCATCATATAATCACAGGAAATGTTCCTGTCCTTTAAAAATTGTCCCATCTGATACAGATATTCCGCCTTTGACATCTGTCCGTGAAACTCTTTCAGTGCGAACAGCCCCTGTGTGGTTTCGCAGATCAGGATTCCCCTTCCCTTATAAAACTTTTCGATCTCAAACTGCTGTTTCTCCAGGACCTGCTCGATCTGATAATACACAAAAACACCCCTTCACCTATGATTTCAGACGCTTATGCGTCTTTTTTATCATATGAAGGGGTGTGTCAGAGTATTCATTTTTCCTGCTGCCGACCTCAATAAGTACAATCTGTCTGCCGGTAGCGCCCCTGCCCGAAACGCTCCATAAGAATGTCTTTGCGGTTTGCCTCCGGATCTTCAATCACATCATTCAGCATCTTCTGCAGAACATCGCCGATCTCCCTGCCCGGTTTCATCCCCGCAGAAATCAGATCGCTTCCGGTCACAGCCAGATCCTTCAGAGACAGACACTGCCTCTTGCGGCAGATCTCTTCATAGATCCTCCGGTATTCGTCCACATATTTCAGCTTTTCCTTCTTCATGTAATCGCTCTGTCCGAGAATATCCGCCCGGCTGACTTCAAACAGATCCGGATACGCCTCCTCGCCATTTCGGAGAATGGCCCGGCGAACCACTTTCTCCGTCAGAGGGTACGGCCGGTCATCATGACATTTTACCAGCAGGCACACTCTGCGAATCGTATCATTATCAAACTTCAGTCGGCGCAGAATCTGACGGGACATCTCGGCGCCTTTCACAGGGTGTCCATGAAAATGATGGATTCCCCGGGAATCCTCCGTCCTGCACAGCGGCTTTGCCACATCATGAAGCAGCATGGCCAGCCGAAGCGCTTTCACAGGGGGCACCGCCTGCAAAGACCAGACGGTATGCTCTCCCACAGTTCCCCTGTGATGCGGATGATTCTGCTGACATTCCATCATCCGCGAAAATTCCGGCAGAATCACATCAGCAATCCCTGTATCATATACCGCAAGCATTTCCTCCGGATGGGGAGAAACCAGCAGTTTCACCAGCTCCGCCTGAATCCGCTCCGCACTAATCCTCTTCAGATTCGGAGCCAGCTTTACAATGGCCTTTCGGGTATTCTCTTCAATGCCGAACCCGAGCTGCGCTGCAAACCGCACCGCTCTCAGCATCCGCAGGGCATCTTCTGTAAATCGATCTTCCGGATTTCCCACACAGCGGATCACGCCCCGGCGGATGTCCTCCAGTCCGTCAAATGCGTCTACGAGTCCGGCTTCATCATTATAAGCCATGGCATTGATCGTAAAATCTCTCCGCTTCAGATCCTCCCGCAGCTCAGAAGTAAACTCCACATTTTTCGGATGGCGGGCATCCTCATACTCCCCGTCAATCCGGTAAGTAGTCACCTCAAATCCCTCATGCTCCAGCATAACAGTCACGGTTCCATGCTGGATTCCGGTATCAATGGTATGCCCGAAAACTTCCTTTACCTGCTGCGGCCTGGCGGAAGTTGTGATATCCCAGTCCTGGGGAGTTCTGCCCAGTACAGAATCACGGACACATCCTCCCACTGCGTAAGCGTCATACCCGGCATTTTTCAGTTCGCGTATAATAGCCGAAACCTTTTCCGGCAGCCTGATCTTCATATAATTAATATGCCTTGCCCCAGTAAATCAGCTTCTTTGCCGGACGGCCGCAGCATACACACACATCGGAAATCTGTTCCTGATCATGGAAGGGCATACATCTGGAAGTAGCTCCTGTCTCCTCCTTGATCTTATCCTCGCAGTCCTGATTGCCGCACCACATAGCACGGATAAATCCCGGCTTGCTGCTGACTGCCTCGCAGAACTCTTCATATTCATGAGCATCGCTGATATGAGAATCACGGTGCGCCTTCGCCCGCTCAAACATATCTTTCTGAATGGTTTCCAGAAGCTGCGGAATCACAGTCTCCACGTCATCCAGGGAAACTGTCATCTTCTCTCCCGTATCCCGGCGGACTACTACGCAGTGATTCTCCGCAATATCTCTGGGCCCCAGTTCCACACGAAGAGGAATACCGCGCATTTCCTGCTCCGCATACTTCCATCCCGGACTCTTGTCAGAACCGTCCAGTTTTGCACGGCAGACTTTGCCGAGACGCCCGCACAGCTCTGCCGCCTTCTCCATCACGCCTTCTTTTCTCTGCTGTACCGGAATCACCATAAGCTGCGTAGGCGCAACCTTCGGCGGCAGCACCAGGCCGGAATCATCTCCGTGCACCATAATCAGCGCGCCGATCATACGGGTGCTCACTCCCCATGAAGTCTGGTGAACATACTGCAGCTTATTTTCTTTGTCGCTGTACTGAATGCCGAATGCTCTCGCAAAACCGTCACCAAAGTTGTGGCTGGTACCGGACTGCAGAGCCTTTCCGTCATGCATCAGCGCTTCTACCGTATAGGTGGATTCGGCTCCCGCAAACTTCTCCTTATCTGTCTTCTGTCCCCGGATCACCGGAATCGCCAGAAAATCCTCCAGAAAATCCGCATACAGATTCAGCATCTGAACGGTGCGCTCTTCCGCTTCCTCTGCAGTAGCATGAGCTGTATGGCCTTCCTGCCACAAAAACTCTCTGGAACGCAGGAAAGGTCTCGTCTCCTTTTCCCAGCGCACAACAGAACACCACTGATTATATACCTTCGGCAGATCACGATAAGACTGGATCTCATTCTTATAAAAATCACAGAACAGCGTTTCTGATGTAGGCCGCACGCAGAGCCGTTCCTGAAGCGGATTCATGCCTCCGTGCGTCACCCATGCCACCTCCGGAGCAAATCCCTCCACATGATCCTTCTCCATCTGCAGAAGGCTCTCCGGAATAAACATCGGCATATATACATTTTCTACGCCGGTCTCCTTAAAACGGCGATCCAGCTCATTCTGGATATTCTCCCAGATCGCATATCCCGCGGGCTTGAAAATCATGCAGCCCCGGACGCTGGAATAATCCATCAGCTCAGCTTTTTTTACTACATCTGTATACCATTGAGCGAAATCTTCCTCCATGGAAGTAATCGCTTCTACTAACTTCTTTTCCTTTGCCATGATCTGTCTCCTTCTTTATTTTTTATGGCCAAATACCGGCCTTCCATAAACTTATTCTCAAAACTCTGTACTATTCCTGACGGGCCTTTCCGGCAAGGCGGTTCAGACCGCTGAAAAACGCCCGTATGGACGCCTTGGTAATATTTGCGCTGTCACCTGCGCCGAACAGCACCTCCCCGGTGGCGTCATCCCGCATCTGAATGTAGCAGGCCGCCCTCGCCTGGGATCCGGAGCCCAGAGCGTGCTCGGAAAAGTTCAGCACACACATCTCCAGACCAAACTCCTCATTGATCGCCTGCTTCACCGCGTCAATGGGGCCATTTCCCGAGTGGCTGATCTGCCGGGGCTCTCCGTGATAATTAAAGTCCACCGTAGCCATACATTCTTTATCGTCAATATCTTCCACCTTAATCCGCTTAAACTCGAAAGGATAGGGAAGAGCAATGTATTCGTGCTTGAAGGCCGCCATGATCTCTTCGGGTGAGATCTCGCCGCCCTCCTCCTCGGAAAGCCGCTGCACCACATCCGCAAACTCTCTGTGCATTTCCTTCGGCAGCTTATAGCCGTAAACCGTCTCCATCACAAAGGCGACGCCGCCCTTTCCGGACTGACTGTTAATCCGCACCACCGGTTCATATTCACGTCCCACGTCTGCAGGATTGATCGGCAGATAAGGAACCTCCCAGATATCCGCCTGACGCTCTTTCAGCGCATGAACACCCTTATTGATGGCATCCTGATGCGAACCGGAAAATGCGGTAAACACCAGTTTCCCGGCGTAGGGATGCCGCTCGTCAATCTTCATCTTGCAGCATCGCTCATAAACTTCCGCAATCTCCTTCACATTTTCAATATTCAGCTCCGGGTCAATTCCCTGAGAAAACATATTATAGGCAATATTCAGAATGTCAACATTTCCGGTTCTCTCACCGTTTCCGAACAACGTTCCCTCCACCCTGTCCGCGCCGGCCAGAAGACCCAGCTCTGTAGCCGCGATGCCGGTTCCCCGGTCATTGTGCGGATGAAGACTTAAGATTATATTTTCCCTGTCTTTGAAATGTTTGCTCATCCATTCAATCTGATCCGCATAGACATTGGGCGTGTTCATCTCCACGGTAGCCGGAAGATTAAAAATAATCTTGTTCTCCGGCCCGGGCTGCCACACATCCTGCACTGCCGTACAGATATCCAGAGAAAACTCTACCTCCGTACCGGTAAAACTCTCCGGAGAGTATTCCAGATACAGATTGCCCGGAAAATCCTTCGCCCGCTCCTTCACCATACGGGCTCCGTCAACAGCAATCTGCTTGATCTCTTCCTTATTCATGTGAAATACCACATCTCTCTGAAGTACAGATGTGGAATTATAGATGTGTACAATCACATTTTTAATGCCCTGTATCGCCTCAAAAGTCCGGTCAATCAGATGCTCCCGGCACTGCGTCAGTACCTGCACCGTCACATCATCGGGAATCAGATTCTCCTGAACCAGTCTGCGCAGGAAGTCATACTCAATCTGGGAAGCCGCCGGGAAACCAATCTCTATCTCCCTGAATCCCAGCTTTACCAGAAGCTGAAACATCTCCAGCTTCTCCTCCACATTCATCGGCTCAACCAGAGCCTGATTGCCGTCCCTCAGATCCACGCTGCACCATATGGGGGCTTTCTCTATCTCTTTATCCGGCCATTCCCGCTCCGGATAATGGAGTACGGGAACTCTCTTGTAATGCTTATAATTTAACATGTGTATCTCCTTCATTTCGTCATCGTTAGATTATAGCACAAGAATCTCTATTATAAAAGGGGAGTTTTTCCAAATCCGGAAGTTCAATTTTTCAGATAGTTCAATTTTGTATTCCTTCCATTTTCCTCTTGCTTTTATTTTGAACCAGGTGTATAATCTAGTTCAATTAAAAGTTCAATTTTATTTTTAAGAAAGGAAATTCTATATGGAACAGTTTTCAGACCGGTTAAAACAGGCGATGTCGGAACGCGGATATAAACAGGTGGACGTAATCCGTCTTGCGAATGAAATCGGCGATTCCCAGGGAATCCATCTGGGAAAAAGCCATATGAGTCAGTACTGCAGCGGAAAAACCATCCCCCGTACAGATATTTTAAACATTCTGTCGGAAGTACTGGCCGTTGATCCGCACTGGCTTTCCGGGCAGGATACAGCGAAAACTGCGGCAGCCGCCCCCGGCGGCAGTATCATTCCCGAAAATAAACATAACCATACAGAAATCAGAACAGGAGAAACAACCATGAATCATACATTTAAAAAATCTTCCAAACTGGATAATGTCCTTTACGATGTCCGCGGCCCTCTGGTGGAAGAGGCAAACCGCATGATCGACGCAGGTATGCGTATTCTGAAACTGAACCTTGGCAATCCGGCTCCTTTCGGCTTCCACGCTCCGGAGGAAGTCATTCATGATATGCGCCAGCAAATCAGTGACTGCGAAGGATACTCTGACTCCAAGGGACTGTTTTCCGCACGGAAAAGAATTATGCACCCAACGGAATATCCGTCCCAATCATTTAGCCAATTTATCGGGCCTAACTCCTTCTACTGTTTACAGTATGTTGGATAGCAGACGTAAAGATATTTCTATCGTCACGATTAAAAAATTATGTGACGG
>CAMLYL010000032.1 GCA_946491665.1 uncultured Lachnospiraceae bacterium
TCAAGGTTTTTATTATATTTTGAAACAAAAAAACAGGTAGTATTTGACACTACCACAAAATAGTGGGAGGTGACCATATGGCCGCGCCAAGAAATGAGAATATTAAAGAAAAAATACTGACTGCAACAGAAGAGCTTCTTGCCTCCGAAAAAATGTCCGATATCTCCCTGGCGGATATCGCCCGGCAGGCCGGGATCGCAAAGGGGACGCTCTACTATTATTATAAGAATAAAAATGACCTGCTGTTTGACATTACAGATAAATACCTGGGACAGCAGTACCAGGATCTGATCGAGTGGACAGAGGACGAATCAAAAGATACTTCCCTGCACCGCTTAATCAAATACGTGCTGCAGCGGGATGTAGATACCGCGAATCTGCGGCTCCACCTTTTTTACGACGCCGCAGCCGGAAATGAAGAACTGAGGAAACGTCTTCTGGAACGGTACTCAGATTTTGCTAAAATTCTCGCCCAGAAGATCTCGGAACGGACCAGCGATATTTCTCCGGAATACCTGGCCTGGCTGCTTCTGCTCCTGTCAGACGGATTGTTTATCCACAAAACCATCCGGGATCCCCAGGTGGATGTGGATCAGTTCATCGCAGAAAGCGAAACCTATCTGGAGCGGATCCTGTCATGACGTTTTCGTTCTCTTTTCCGAAAGCAGCAGACCTGCCAGTGTCAGAACCGTGCCCACACCAATCATCCAGGTAAAAGGCTCATGGAGGATCAGAACCGAAGCAACCACAGTAATAAAGGGATCCAGGTAAATATAAATGCTGGTTCTGACTGCCCCCAGACGCTTCACGGCATAATTCCAGGTAACAAAACACAGGGCGGAAGCTCCCAGTCCCAGGAACAGGATATTCAGAAAATATACCGGATTGGCAAAACGGGTCAGCTTCAGCTGGAAATCAGACACAAACAGAACCGGTACCATAAACAGAATTCCATAAAGGAAAGTCCGTCTTGTGGTCTGGATCACTGGATATCCGAAGCTGCTGATTTTTCTCGTCAGAATCGAATAGCAGGCCCATACAAAGGCCGCCAGCAATGCCAGCAGATCCCCCAGAGGATTAAATTCCAGAGCGGATCCGTTAAAACTGATCAGCGCAATTCCCGCCATGGCCACCAGGAAACCGATAAAAAAGTGTATCCGCAGTTTTTCCTCCTGTTTCAGAAACAGCCGTGACAAAATTGCTGTGAAGAAAGGAGCCGCCGAAATAATCACGCCCACATTGGACGCCAGGGTATATGTCAGCGCGATATTTTCCAGCAGGTAATACAGACATACTCCGCACAGCCCTGCCGCCACGAAGGTCAGCTCCTGGCTACGCGTCGTTCCCTTCAGCCGCTTCGGACACACAAGGAACAGAACCGCAAGTCCCAGCAGAAACCGGAAAAACAAAATCTCCACCGGCTGAAAATCCACCAGCAGCACTTTTGTGGAAATAAAAGTCGTTCCCCAGATAAATATCGTAAACAGGGCCGCAAGGTGGCCCCTCAGCATGTGATTTTCCATACAAAACTCTCTCCTGTCACATTTTCTCATAAAAAGATATTCCTATCGTGAACTTCACGAAACAAAAATATCCCGATAAACGCCGGGAGCCACCCCGATCAGCCGACTGAAATAGTTTGTAAAATGACTCTGATCGGAAAAACCGGTCTGCAGAGCCGCATCCACAGGAGCGGTGCCGTTTTTCAGCAGCTCCCGGGCCGCGCCGATGCGGATACTTTCCAGATAGCCATAGGGCGTAACTCCTTTTGACCGCGTGAAGGCCCGTAGTAGCGTGGATTTACTCAGCCCGGCATGGCGGCAGATCTCATTCAGCCGGATCCGCTCCGTATAATGTGCTTCTATAAACTCACAGGTCCGCTCAATTTCCTCCCTGCATTCCGGAATACATTTTTCAAAAGGTTGTCCGTAACGCTGTATCAGCAATGCTGCCAGAAACAGCAGGACTTCCTCTTTTTTGAAATCCCGGAATCCGTTCATAATCAGCTCATGAAGGGACTGCAGCTGACAGATCACTTCGTCATCCCGGATGACGGTTCCGGAGAATCCGGGCAGGGATCTTTCCCCTGTCGTCTCCCGCACCAGCTCCAGCATAACCTCTTTGGAAATATTCAGGCTGCGGTAATCCAGAGTCCCATTGCCCGTCTGAACACAGGCATGATTATCCCCCGGATTGAAAATAAGGATATCGCCTCTCCGTATCCTGTATTCCCGGTTCCTGCAGGACAGACAACGCTCCCCGTCCTCCACGAAACCGATCACATAATATTCATGAAAATGATTGGGAAACGGCTGCATGATTCCCTTAAAGCGACAGGCCTCCACCTGCAGCTCCTCATCATAGACTACCGTTCTGGTTTCTTTTCTCATACGCTTTTCCTCTTTCCGAAAGACATTGTATCATCCGGGAGAGAAAAAAGCTTGTAAAATATCTTCATTCTGCAGTAATATATGCTTCAAACAAAAATCATACCCGTACTTCCTGCCTTTTTCCTACTGCCCCCGTTTGGTCGCTTCCAATAATAAACACAAACAGCCGGACAGCTGATTTTCTTTTAGTTGTCCGGCAATTGTATTTCAATTTTGGAAATCAATGGATATATCTCCATTATTACAGGATACATTCAGCGATTTTTCGCCGCCTTCCTTCTGCTCCGGCAGACTGCTCTCACCCTTTTTCATTTCAGTCTGAATGGAAAAATCATCATAGCTTCCTGCAATCGTACCGGAAATATCTCCATTCTTGGCATCCAGGGTCAGACCGCTGCCCGCATCCAGGTTTTCAAAATCAATATTTCCTCCATTGGAAGAAAGATTAATACTGCCGGTAACAGCCAACGGGGAAAGTGTGATATCTTCGTTCGTTGTGGACAGGGTTAGGTTTTCCAGAAACCCCTCCGGTATCTGAAGGGATATTTTCCGATCATCGGCAGAGGCTTTTACACCAACATAATCCGTCCAGTCTTTATCGCTTGCACTTGTCATAGTCAGCACATTTTCATCAGAAACAGAAATATCGTAATACTCCTCGCCGCTTTCATAATAATGAATATGAACCTGGTCGTCCTCAGACAATGATACTTCAATCTCTCTGTCCTGTACATCAAGATTAATCTCCTTGATCTGGGTATCTGAGGTATAGCTTTTTGCCTCAAAGGATCCACTGCTGCCCGAACAGCCAGCAAGAACAGAACTTCCCAACACAGCGCTTAATACAAGTAAAATAATTTTCTTCATAGTGATTCCTCCATATTGTTATAAATCAGATTTACAATTCGAATTCATAGTAGTGCCTGCCATTTTCATCCGTCTTTCCCGTAAAACAGAATCCGGAAGAAAGACTCAGGTTTTCAGCAATTTTGTCCGCGTCATCCGTCATTAAGATTACTTTCCTGACGCCCTGGATTCTCAGACCTCTCAGGATATGTTCCAGGGCTTTTTCCTCAAACCCTTTATGATGAAACCGGTCGTCTATCATAAAGCGGCAGATCGCCGCCGTTTCAGCATGGCGCTCCGGACGTTTATACATGAAAAAGCCGATCAGCACCTGATTGTTATAAATTGCGTTGAAGTGCATTTCCGGGTCATATCCCGCCTCCGCTATGGAAAGCGCATTGCGGTAAGAATGTCTCTCTGCCGGAACATCATCCCGGTCTGTTGTCAGTCCGCACACGGCCTGTATATTTTGTCTGTCTACTGCTTTTATCCGGATCATACCTGTCCTCCCCGTCTACAATGTCTTTCTTTTTAAAACCGCAAGCCCTCCGAGAGATAAAGCAGCGCTCAGCAGCAAACAGATACAGATATGTGGGACGGCATTGCCGTTCAGCATGATAAGCTGAAAAAATCCGGCCAGAACAGCGCGCAGCGGCGCAATAGGCGTAAAGACGCAGATGATCACAACTAATATTGCGTCTGTCAGCCACCCATACCAGTGCGCCTGCATGGAAAGCAGCACATGAAGGAACACCATCAGAAGCAGCAAAAAGAGCATCTGCTGCAGTGCGGCAGCGGCTATCCCGTTTTCCGTCCATCTGCACACATCCATCAGATTGATTACCGTCCGGGCGGAATATACAGGGTCAATTACCAGATGTATCATCGTATTGACAAGAGAAATACCGGCTGCCAGAATCACATAGCTGATCAGACAGCCCAGAAAATAATCTTTTTTACTTGCCCCCAGATGCATCAGCTTTGTAAAATCATAAAACACAAAGAAGAACGGGGTCAGACCGGCGAGCAGCCAGGTATAATTTCCATTGCTCAGCGCAGTTTCGCCGGAAGATGTGGCGCAAAGCACCACAATCGCCGTGAGAATGAAACTTACTTTATTGCTTGCAAGCAGACGTTTTACGATTGCGAAATTAACTGTCATCTCAATGCACCTCCCTTATGCCCGACCATCTGTATAAAGAAATCCTGCAGAGACAGCGTCCGGATTTCCAGTGAAGCCGTCTGTTCCGGCGGATTATCGAAAATATAACTTGTGGCGAGACCACCGACAGTATCCTGGCCGATGACATTCCGGTCCCGGACCGCGGCCTCCACGTCTTTCTGCAGTCCGCTGATGCTGAACGCTTTTGTTTCCACCGCCTGCAATGTATCAAAAAAGCAGACCTTTCCCCGGTCAATGATAATCAGCTTCTGGATCGTCTTTGCAATTTCCTCAATAATGTGTGTGGATACGATAATAATCCGCGGGTGCTTCTGAAAACTTTCTGTCAGCATATCGTAAAACTCCACACGCATAATTGCGTCAAATCCCAGAACCGGTTCATCCAGAAGAATCACATCTTTATTGCTTGCCAGACAGATAATCGTCGAAACCATGGTTTTCATACCGAGGGAAAGATGGTTAAACTTCTTTTTCCCCTCCAGTTCAAAACGATCCATCATTTCCAGAGCAAAGTCATAATCATATTCGGGATTTACTTCGGAGGCAATCCTCAGCAGCTTCCACACCGGAAGATTAAAATGCTTTGCAAAGTTTTCGATATAGCTGACGCCTGTATCCAGCGTGGATGTGGTGATTGTCTTTCCGTCAACTTTAATCAGGCCGTCTGTTATGTTCTGATATCCGGCAATGGATTTCAGAAGTGTCGTTTTGCCTGCGCCGTTTCTGCCAAGCAGGCAATAAATCCCCGGCTCCTCAACGGTAAGGGTAATATTTTTCAGTACAGTCGCCTGCCCGTACTGCTTTGTTACTTGTCTGAGTTCTATCATGCAGCCATTCCTCCCAAACAGCATTGAAAAATTTATTGATTTTCACAAGATCCTGCGCTAAAATGGATTTTAAACCTTTGTGTAACGCAAAGGTCAATAGGAGAAAATAGAAAATGAAGAAATATTTTTCAATCGGAGAAGCCGCAAAGGCTGTCCATACAACCAGCGAAACACTGCGGCACTATGACCGCATTGGATTAGTAAAGCCAGGTAAAAAAGACGAATGGACCAATTACCGCTATTATACAGAAAAGGACATTGTTCGTCTGAATACGGTGCGCGCCCTGCAGGTCATGGACTTATCTTTACAGGAAATAAAAAAGGTCCTGGAATATGATGACCTGGAAAAAATTGTGGATTTTTTACGGCAGGCAGAGAAAAAAGCCGACCAGAAAATAGAAGCTTTAGAATATAGTAAACTAAAAATTCAGCGCGCCCGGGAGGACTACGAAAAAAAATTGCAGAAACAGGAAAATCTGAAGGGCCCTGTCCTCAAAGACATTCCAGAACGCGTGATTCTGCTTTCCGATACTCTGGAAGAACCGACCCTTGATAATCTCTGGAATTATCTCAGCCATTTTTACGATAAGGTTACGCCCGCCCGGAAAGATGAGTTTTCCTTTGAGGATCTGGCAGGCATATACACCGGAGACGGAATCACAAGGCTCTTCGCCGTCTGCACCCGTTATGCGGATATCGATGGTTTGAAGGTTCTGCCGGGCGGAAAATATCTCTGCGCCGATTGTACCGAAGAAAACCGGGAACAGATACTAAACAAGATCCTGCGCACCGCTCGGACAGAATACGGCGTGGAACCGTCCTTTACTGTGCAGCTGGTCGTCGTATCGGGCATTCTGCAATGGAATTACGAAGTACAGGTCTGTATTGAGAAATAACACAGGAAGGGCTCTGTCCGCAGTGACCGCAGTATAAAATCATGTTTTCTTTCTGCAGCAGAGACTGCATATGAATATAATCTATAACGAGCTTCTATGCCGCGGATACTCAGTAGATGTCGGCGTAGTGGCAGACCGGACCGGCGGTGGAAATGTGCAGAAAGAAATTGACTTTATTGTAAATGATGCAGACAAGAAGATCTATATCCCGTCTGCATTTCGTATGGATACCGATGAAAAAGAATCCGACGAATTAAAGTCACTGATGCTTACGAAGGATTTTTTTAAAAAGTCGTTGCACGCATGAATATTCCACACAATTTTTATGACAATAACGGCATTTCCCATTGCAATCTGATTGATCTGCTGCTGGACAGAGTAGATCTGTTCTGAACAGCACCAAAATCTCAATATGATTTCATATCGTTTTAAGGAGCGGCCTGCCTGCCGCTTCTTTTTCATAACATCTATGCTTCACAAGAAGCAGACAGAATACAATGTAGTGTGTATAATAACAATGTAGACAGAAAAGCTATATGGCTTCATCTGTACACGACTCATATAACAGGAGAAAGGAGAATACCAAAAATGAAACATAAAGTAAAAGTAACCGTACTTGACAAAAAGTTATATCCGGAATTGCAGCAGGAATATTGTGCTGATCCGGCGTCAGGAGCCTGTCCCTGCTACAATGTAGGCGATGAATTTATTTTTTACCGGGACGATGAAAGAGATGATTTCTGGCATACAGGACTTAATACGCTGACAAAAACAGATGGTAATCCGGATACAGTAGCGGGTGGTCCAAAATTACCTTTTTGTTCAGAAGCATGGGACGCTATCGCCCGATATATCTATGCCGGACTGCAGGGCGGTTCCATTATGCGCGGCTGGATGAAAGAAGAAAACACAATGATTACCTGCTGCTCAGACGGTACAAGACCTGTCATTTTTAAAATCGAAAGAATTGATTATGAAGATGCATAGTCCATAAAATGAATCTTCGTGTTTCCTGTTAAACTGAAAAAACTGATATAAAACATGGCATTTATCACTTTGGACAGAGCCAATTTCTGAGGCTCTGCCCTTTCTTATATTATAATGAAGACGATTACCAACAGACTGGGTTTGCCTCCCATTTAACTGCCATTTACAGATCCGCAATCTGCCGGATCCATTTATCCACATCTTTTTCCGGCGTTACCATTTCCGCTCCGCCGGTGGAATCAAACTGAATTGCCATCTCATGCGAAAACTGAGCCCCTTTGCAGGCAGCTTTCATATCCCTGATTACATGTCCCGGCCATCCGCCATGGGTCTGGAAGGGAATCACGGTTTTCCCTTTCCAGTCATGGGCTGTGAGAAAGGTAAGCACTGCCGGCGCCATGGTATACCACCAGGTTGGTGTCCCCACAACAATCACATCATAATCCTCCGGATTTACAGACAATGTTTTTATCTCCGGCTTATATCCGCGCCCGTGGCTTCCTGTATCTGCCGGGCAATCCGCCGTGTATTTCCATTAGAAATAGAATAAAAAACAATCAACATTTTCTTTTTCATAATATAATTCCTCACTCATAAGTTGAAGCTGCCGCTTCGTATCATACTAAATCAGTTTTTTTACCCAGGACTCTACCTTACTCCGGGAACCTGCCGCCTCAGCGCCGTGAATGGACAGGCCGCGCTCTACCTTCGCGTCCTTACATATTTTTTTCAGATCGCTTTCACTCTTTCCCATGCCGCTTCCTTCATTGGTACAGAAGGGCAGAATCCGTTTGCCCGAAAGGTCATATCGCTCCAGAAAAGTAAACATAGCCATGGGCATCGTCCCCCACCAGTTGGGGAAACCAACGAAAATCGTGTCATACGCATCCAGGCTGTCCATATATGCTTTCAGTTCCGGACGGGCCCCTTCCCTCAGCTCTGCCTTGGCGTCATCAATGCATTCATAATAATCTGCGGCATATGTTTTCACAGTATCCACTTCAAAAAGATCGCCGCCGGTGATATCCGCAATCATTTCCGCCACAATCTCTGTGTTACCTTTTTCCAGATTCTTAATACTTCCATTCCAGTAATTTTCTCCTTTGCGGGAATAATATACAATCAATGGCTTACTCATAAACACATCCTCCTTTTTTCTCTTATTTTCTTACAGGAAATGAAGCCCCTGCCTCAAATTTCGCCGCCACAGTCTTCAGATGCTCCCGGATGGGAAGATGCTGTGGACATGCTTTCTCACACTGCCCGCAGCCGATACAGTCGCTGGCCTTTCCATGCTTCAGCGCAGTATTGTTGTAGTACACCGCATGGCTGGAAAAGCTTCCTGTCGTACGGGAAATGCTGTTATAAAGGGCAAAATACTGCGGGATTGCGATATCCTTCGGACATCCATGGGTACAGTATGCGCAGCCGGTACAGGGAATCGGCGTATTCTTCTCAATTATCTCCGTTACCTTCCAGATCACTTCCAGCTCCTCTTCTGTGACCGGATGGAAATTCTGGAAAACAGCTGTATTATTCTCCACCTGTTCCAGAGTATTCATGCCCGAAAGCACTCTGGTGACGCCCTCCTGGCTGGCAGCAAAACGCATGGCCCAGGAAGCGTTGGAAGTCTCCGGCTGACGGGCTTTCAGAAGCGCCTCCGCCTCTTCCGGCAGATTCACCAGCGTACCGCCCTTACAGGGTTCCATGACCGTCACCGGTTTACCGTATTTCCGGGCTATCTCCAGACAGCGGCGGGACTGGACGTTCGGCTGCTCCCAGTCCACATAATTAATCTGCAGCTGTACAAAATCCAGCAGATCCCCGTATTGGGAAAGAATTTCATCAAAAAGCTCCGGCATATCATGGAAAGATATTCCCACATTCCGGATCTTTCCCTCCGCCTTTTTCCTGGCCACAAAACCGAAGGCGTCATACTTCTTACATTTTTCGTATACATTGGTTCCCATATTGTGAAGCAGATAACAATCGAAATACTCCACGCCGCAATGGGTAAGCTGTTCCTCAAAAATGCGTTCCATATCCTCCGCATCCTTAAAATCCCGGAGGGGAAGTTTGGTCGCCAGTTCAAAACTGTCCCGGGGATGCCGCTCCACAAGAGCTTTCCGCACGGCCTCCTCCGCATGATATCCGTGATACGTATAGGCGGTATCAAAATAACGGAAGCCCTTTTCCAGAAATGCATCAAACAATGTATTTATTTTCTCAAAATCAAAGGAATCCTGCTGATCTGCTTTCAGCAGGGGCAGCCGCATACAGCCAAAACCAAAATCCACCCTGTTATTTTTCTGCGTCATGAATAACCTCTCCTTTCTCTGCATCCGATACTGATACAAACAGAATAACTCTACGAAAATATCTGCTTTGCTTCTATTTTATGGCTTTCCCTGCTTTCTATCAATCTGACTTCCTGCATTTTATCATAAGCAGAACTTATGCGATTACTGTTCCGTTCAGCATCAGACATGGACCATCTGATGCGTCAGAATATAAGCAGTAACCTTATGCGAAAATCATAGAAGCCGACTTCCAGACCTCTGCCTTTCCGTCAGCTTCCCACATTTCTATTTCATCTTCTGATTTCCCACGGACCACACATGCTTTTCTTTTGCAGCCGCCAGAGTATTCTGCGCCATAACTCCCGCCAGCTTATGGGGAACATAAGGCTCTTCCAGATAGCGGATCTCATCATCCGTCAGAGTGAAATCTACTGCCTTTACTGCTCCTTCCACATGATGGGGCTTTGTAGCCCCGACAACGGGGGCTGTCACCTTCGTCAGCAGCCAGGCAAGAGAAACTTCTGTCATGGACACTCCATGCTTCTCAGCCAGCTCCTGCACTCTGGCAATAATGACGCCGTCCTGCTCCGCCGTAGCGTCATATTTGAATTTTGCGTAAGTATCTTCCTCCAGACGCTTTGAAGTCTCTCCCGGCGCTTTTGCCAGCCGTCCGCTGGCCAGAGAGCTGTAGGGCGTCATGGCAATATTGTCCTCCGCGCAGAGCTGGGCCATTTCCCGCTCTTCCTCCCGAAAGATCAGATTGTAATGCCCCTGGATGGAAACAAACTTTGCGAAGCCTTCCTTCTCCGCAAGATCATTGGCTTTTGCCAGCTGGTAGGCAAAACAGTTGGAAATGCCGATATATCTGACCTTTCCGGCTTTCACCATGCGGTTCAGACCCTCCATGATATCATAAAGGGGCGTTTCATAATCCCACATATGATAAATATATAAGTCCACATAATCCATTCCCAGATTGGAAAGGCTTGTGTCCAGCAGACGTTCTATATGCTGCTGCCCTGTAATTCCGGCGTTGATTTCCTCCTGTGTACGGGGCAGGAACTTTGTAGCCACTACCACATCTTCCCGCTTTGCAAAATCTTTCAGCGCCCGGCCCAGATACTGTTCACTGGTGCCGCTCTGATAGCCCACCGCCGTATCAAAAAAATTGATTCCGCCTTCCAGTCCCTGGCGGATGATGGCGCGGGAATGCTCCTCATCCACGGTCCAGGAATGCTGTCCGTTGGAGGCGTCTCCAAATCCCATGCACCCCATACAGATGCGGGAAACATTGAGATCAGAATTTCCTAATTTCGTATATTTCATGTCATACTCCTTCCGTTACTCCGGCTCTCTATCATCCCACTTGTCAGATCATCCATCTAGGCTTCCGCGGCCTGGTTAATACAGGTAATGGCGTTCAGACTCCTGGGATATCCGATATAAGGAAGACACTGGGATACCACCCTGGTCAGAAACGCCTTGTCATTTCCCAGGTTCATATTTCCCTTCGCATGAGCCGTCAGCTGCGGTTCACAGCCTCCCTGTCCCATAAGGAAACAGAACGTAATCATTTCCCGCTGCGCAAGATCCAGCCCTTTCCTGGTATAATAATCCCCGAAACAGTTGGCCGCCAGCCAGCGGTTGATGTGTCCGGCTTTCCATGCTTCCTTCATCTGCTCTCCGAAAATCTCCGCCTGCGCCTCCGCGCCCTTTTCCAGACGGTTCTCTGCTGTGGTTGTGCCCTGGTTTTCCAGCGGAAGGGGAATGCCGCCTTCCTCCAGCACCTGGTTCGTGATCTCCAGGAACGGGAGCATCCGGCCAAAACCCACATAATCCACAGACTGATAAACAATCTCTTTTACCATGACAGGCGTCACCCCGGCTTCCAGCGCTTTGGGAAGTATCATCTGGAAGGCTTCTTTTCCCTGGCATCCGATCAGCGCAGATAAGATAGCCATGTATCTGGTCTGATCATCCAGTTCCTGCCCTTCCTCATGAACAACCTCGTCAAAAGCAAACCGTTCAAAGGTTTCCATAAACTCTCTGTCTGTTTCCTGCAATTTCATCAAAATCTCCTCCTCTCATATTTCACGGGACAGAACTGCCTTCTGCAAATACGGTAAATTCCATCCTTCATTTCTGTCATACGATTATATTTACAACAATCCCTGTCACCAGGGAAAATACGATAACAAATACAAGATATAAAATAAATTTCCGGATTCCCAGTACAATTTTCACCGCGCCCAGATTGGTGATTTTTGTAGCCGGACCGGTCAGCATAAAGGAAGCCGCGCTTCCCACGCTCATGCCATCCCACAGCCACTGCTGCAGCAGGGGAATGGTACCGCCGCCGCAGGCATAAAGGGGTACGCCGATGGTCGCCGCCATCAGCACGCCCAGAGCTTCATTTCCTCCGAACAGAAATGTCATGGCCTCTGCCGGCACGTATCTCTGAAACAATGCAGACAACGCAACTCCGATCAGAAAGTATACGCCGGTTGCCTTTACATTTCTGCCTACATTCTTTATATAGCGGAGAAACAGATTTCTGTCTGTATCACGGCTGGCAGGTTCATCAAATCCGTGGAAATTAAAAAAATGTTTCCCGCGGAACAGAAACCGGATCAGCAGCCCTGCCGTAATGCCGCAGGCCAGACAGGATATGATCCGCACCGCCAGCACCGTCCGTCCGAGGGCGGCGCTGTAAATGATCAGCTGCGGATTCAGCAGAATGGACGACATCATAAACGCCGCCAGCCAGTCATCCCGGATTCCCCCTTTGGAAAAGGAGGCGGCAATGGGAATTGTGCCGTACATGCAGAGGGGCGAAGCGATTCCGATGCCACTGGCCGCAAAGATACCTGCGATTCCCAGTCTCTTTCCCTGCAGAGAGCGGAACGCCCGGTGAATATAGTCCTTTGCAAACACCGAAACCGCCGATCCGATCAGCATGCCCAGCGCCCAGTACCCTATAATCTGTTCCAGCTGGACGCTGAAATAATACCAGAAATAAATCAGTTCCCGCTGCAGGATCTCCATCTGTTCCTCCCATCCCGATTCCTATTCGTCAATACTTACCAGTTCGTAGGTCCGGCTTCCCAGACCAATCTCCTCCGCGTGCTCCAGCGTCAGAAGCCCGTTGCGGGATTCAATCCGCTCAATGAGCGACGCTCCATCTTCCGCCGCGTACACCAGATCAATACATGCCTGGTCGACGGCCACCGGATCGAAAGACGCCAGAATGCCAATGTCATGCATATCCGGTTCCGCCGGACTGCCGTCGCAGTCGCAGTCCACAGACAGGCGGTTCATCACATTGATGTACAGCATATTTCCGTCCATGTAATCACTGACGGACTTTCCTGCTTCCGCCATGGATTCCAGAAACGCATCCTGGTCGCCGCCCCACATGCTGCCGCCTGTGCCGCCCGAATGAATGTGGGATTTTCCTTCTGAGGATGCAATGCCGATGGAAATATTTTTAATCGCTCCGCCAAAGCCTGCCATGGCATGGCCCTTAAAATGGGACAGCACCAC
This sequence comes from uncultured Lachnospiraceae bacterium, assembly GCA_946491665.1. GTDB lineage: Bacteria > Bacillota > Clostridia > Lachnospirales > Lachnospiraceae > Eubacterium_I. The sequence continues at coordinate 12,973 of CAMLYL010000032.1, forward strand.
ATAATAGTCGTAATTTTCGAAGTTGGCGCCCACATAATTCTCTGTCAGATGACTTCCTCCCGTCACCGGAAGGGTCATGGAGCCGTCGGCGTCCATAATATCCACATCTGCAATAGCCGTATACCCGTGATCCTCCGCCAGCTGCATATGGTAAGCGGTATTGGCCCGCTCTCCGCCGTAAGCCGTATTGCACTCTACAATCGTTCCATTTACTTCCCGGACCAGATCCCCGATCAGCTCCGGGCGGAGATAATTGCTGCCCGTTTCTCCTGTACTAATTTTCACCGCAATATTTCCGTCGGGAAGTTCTGCTCCCAGGGCTTCGTAAATAGCCATCAGCCCTTCGGAACTGATGTCTGTTGTCATATAAACCGTCGGGCTGCTGCCGGAAGTCTGCTCCTGTGCCGGCTCTGTTTCCTGTGATGTTTCTTCCGTTCCGGTCTGCTGCTGCGGCATGTCAGCGGCTGTCTGCTCCTGGTCTGTCCTGTCCGCCGGAGACGGCGACCCGGAGCAGCCGGCCAGCATCACAGCCGGAAGAAGAAGCGCCGCATAAAACAGCCTCGTTCTTTTTTTCATGGCATCCCCTCCTCCTTGCATTTTCCTGTCACGTTAACTGTTTCCTAGTACATACGCCTGCTGCGGGAACCGGGAATGCTCCGTCATGGATCGTGTTCCGCAGCCGTATCCCAGCACCATTCCCATATCCGTCAGATTCAGATATCTGACCAGGGTCTTATAATGACTTTCCAGCGCTTCAAAGGTCCAGTCGTCGCTGTTCCAGGCCACCGCCAGCAGAGCAGATTTCATATGCTTCCTCTGGATACTGCTGTTGTAGGCGCAGAATCTGTCTATCACCGTTTTCAGCTGGGCGGACATTCCATAATAATAAAGGGGCGTTGCGAAAACAATCATATCCGCCTCAAGAACCGCCTGTCTGATGATCTGATTTTCATCCTTCTGGACACAGGGGCCCTCATACCCGCAGGACACGCACCCGGTACAGGGACGAATCTGTAAATCTGTCAGATCAAACCGCTGTACCGTATGTCCCGCTTCCTCCGCTCCCTTCCGGAACTGCTCTGCAAGCACATCGGTGGAACCCTTTTTGTTCGGACTTCCCTGTAATATCACAATTTTCATATCTTCGCTCCTTGTTCTGCTTCTCTGCGGCCAGTCCGGCGGAAAGGCTTAAGCCGGACGCCGGACAGCCGGTTATCTCCTATTCCAGGCCAGCATAAGTCTCATCATCTACTGCTTCCAGCCATTCATTGGAAGTTTCCTCTCCGGGAACCTCCACTGCAATATGGCTGAACCAGCTGTCCTTTTTCGCTCCATGCCAGTGCTTTACATTGGCGGGAATCGTAATCACAGTACCGGGAGTCAGACTCACGGCTTCTTTTCCCTCTTCCTGGTACCAGCCCTCCCCCGCGGTACAGATCAGCAGCTGGCCGCCGCCGGATTTTGCCCGGTGAATATGCCAGTTATTTCTGCATCCCGGCTCAAAGGTAACGTTTGCCAGAAATACCGGACATTTTTCCGGCTCTGTCAGAGGATTCAGATAAGAATTTCCGATAAAATACTGCGCATAGGCGGAATTCGCCTGTCCCAGTCCAAACACATTCTCCTGCTCAAATTTTTCTCTGTCCATGGTTCTCATGATAACCCTTCCTTATCTGTTTTTACTCATTCTGACACTGTGTCACTTTATATATTATATCTCTATTCTGACACTATGTCAATCATTATCGTTCCCGACAGCTGACCGACAAGCTCTCCTCCGGAAACCGCCTGCCCCAGCTCATATAAAGACGGGTTTTCACTATATTCATCATAAAACATTACCACATCTCCCCAGGGCGCATAGTAGGCCAGGGTCCCCGCCCCGTCATCTGCCAGAGGCGTATCTGTGGTATCCAGTTCCTCGGAAGGATAAAAAATCTTTTCATTTGTACTGTAATCCTCCACTTCGATTGTAAGGGGAAGCTGCTCATACAGAGTGTCCGCAGCCGGACTGTCGTTCAGCTCAAAAACCACGGTATTTTCTCCGGACTGCACTGCAATCTGCCGCGGTGCAGAGTCTGTCTCCTCTGCTGCCGCAGAATAACCAAGCTCCTGCACCCAGCTCTGGATTGCTTCCCGGGAAGAGGACGCGTCTTCCTCATAACAGTCAAAAATATTGTCTGATATCTCCGCTCCCGACGCGGCCTCCGTAATAAGCTCCACACTGTTGGCCAGCCCTCCTGTACCATGAGAACAGAACAGATACACCTGTTTGCCGGAAAGATCATTCTGTTCCAGAAAAGTAAGCAGCGCCATGGGCACGCCATACCACCAGTTTGGGTAACCCAGAAATACGGTGTCATACTGATCCAGATTCTCCACATTCCCGGTCAGTTCCGGGCGGGCCTCCTCTCTCCGCTCCTGGTTTGCCCGGTCCAGACATTCATCCCAGTCACTGGAATATGGTTCCGTCACCTGGATAGAAAACAGATCTCCACCTGTCTGCTCCTGCACCCATCCTGCCAGCTGCTGGACATTTCCGGGAGGAATCACACTGGGGGAGCTGACAGCGTCCACATCCTCCGCCAGGACGGCGTTGTCTGCCCAGGAAAAATAAGCCACCAGGACATTTCCTGTCTGCACCGCTGCCGTACTGTCTTCCTCACCGTTTTCCGGGATCACGGAACCTGCGTCAGCAGTTTCTGAAATGTCTGCCGATAGCTCCGGAACACTTTCCTCCGTCGCTCCGCAGGCTGTAAGACAAAAAATCATGACAGCTATTAAAAAAAGAGAAATTATTTTTTTCATCTGTACCGCCTCCTGTTCGAAAGACCATGAAACTGCTGCCGCATCTTCATGGCCTTTTCTTTATAGTTTCATCTTAAGTTTCCGCCAGTTTCAGAGTAACTGTAACATCTCCCCGGCCAAGAATCTTTTTTAATTCTTCCGGCGTAATATCTTCTACCCTTCCCAGTCTGGTAAAATTCCATGAATTTGATTCATAGTAAATCACAAAAGAATTGCCCAGATAAAGAATCAGATCGCAGGGACGGGCATGCACCGGCTCGTCATTGGTGGGCAATGATCTCCCGATAGATCCGACTTTTTCCATATGGGCATAATCACGCATATGGATGGTCAGCGGGCCTTCCCGCAGCAGATTCTTTAACGCTTCCGCCGATGAATTATCCGCCAGCGCTGCCTTCAGCTCCGTATTTCCCACCTGTATTATCATGGTGTTCTCATTCATTTTCTGTGTCTCCTCCTTCCCTTTTACAGGACAGATCAGCTCTCCAGATTACTCTTGAAAAATGAGGTCAGCTTATCAAAAGGAATCCGGTCCCTTCGGTCATACAGATCAATATGTTCCGCATCATCCACCACTACCATTTCTTTCGGCTCCGCCGCTGCCGCATAAGCGTCCTCGCTGAAAAAGCGGGAATGGGCCCGGTCGCCGACCACAAACAGAATCGGCCGGGGAGAAATCTCATCAATAAAATCCAGCAGCCGGAAATTCATCATGGCAAGATCGCTGGTTGTCGTAAATCCCCCTCGCGCATTGGGATGATGTCCCCGCTCCAGCGCATAAAACCGGAACCACTCTGCTGTGGGCTCTTCCAGGTCTTCCGGTACGGAATCAATAGGCTTTTCCGGGAAAAAGGGAACATATTCCGGATATCCGTTTTCCGCATCTGTCCACCTCCGGGCGGAAAGACGTTCTTTCGTTTTCTGAACAGTCTCTTTATCCATCCCCAGGCGGGCGGCAGCAGTCATATCATACATGCTCATTGTTGCTACCGCTTTGATACGCGTATCACACTGGGCTGCCGAGAGGGCAAATCCTCCCGAACCGCAGATCCCGATCACGCCGATCTTCTCCCTGTCAACAAAGGACTGCAGCCCCAGATAATCCACTGCGGCGCTGAAATTTTCCACAAAGATATCCGGAGAAGAAACATTTCTGGGAAAACCGCCGGATTCACCCATAAACGCCTGGTCAAAGGTCAGCACTACAAATCCTTTCTGTGCCAGTTCATTTCCATAAACACAGGGCCCCTGTTCTTTCACACCGCCGTAGGGGGCTCCCACAATCAGCGCCGCGTGTTTTTTCTCCAAATCCAGATCCTTCGCGAAATATAATTCGCCGACAATATCCAGTCCGTAACGGTCTTTATAGACTACCCGTTTTCTTGTTACATTGTCACTGAGTTTCAGAATGTGTCCAGCCATAAAAATTTCTCCTTTCCCGGGCATGTTTCTGCCCATATAGGTACCCTCTGGAGGGCTTTTCCTTTCCCGGGCATATTTCTGCCCCTTTCTTCTTCTATTTCTTTTCTGCCTCTTTCTGTATCTGATATACCAGATAGTCCAGACATTCAATCTGTCTTTCTTCCCTGTGAATCTGATCCAGAAGGCATTTCCGATGGGCGGAAAGCAGATTCAGTTGTTTTCTGATACAGCCTTCCTCCGCAAGGGAAAAATATTCTTTTATGATCGTTTCACCGCACCCGGAATCCCGGAGCGCCTGCTCCACTGCCTCCTGTGAAATCATTCCAACTGTCATTTTTCATTTCCTCACTTCCGGTGCTGCCGTCAGCTTTCCTCTATTCTGCGGATTACCTTTGCCGGAACTCCCCCCACAATCGTGTTTTCCGGAACATCCTTTGTCACAACCGCGCCCGCCCCCACAATAGCGCCGTCCCCGATAGTCACTCCGGGAAGAATTGTAGCGTTGGAACCGATCCAGACATTGTTTCCAATATGAATCGGCGCCGGAATCATATCTCCCCGCCGTTTGGGATCGGAATGATGGTTCAGTGTTGCCAGCACTACATTATGCCCCAGCAGCACGCCGTCCCCGATCACAATTCCGCCCTGGTCCTGCACCCTGCATCCGCTGTTAAAAAACACATTTTTTCCAACTGTGATATTCTTTCCGCAGTCTGTGTAAAAAGGCGGAAACATCCGGAAACTCTGATCCACCTTCTTACCCGTAATTCTGGAAAATAGTTCCACAATCTCCTCCGGCGTATGGTAACTGTTATTCAGTTCAGCCGTCAGTTTCAAAGCTTCCTGGGAAAGATCACACATACACTGATGCTCCGGCGTGCCCGTTGCTACTTCCTTTCCACTGTTTAAATGATCTAAAAAAGTCTGTAAATCCATCACTGAAATCCCCGCTTTTTGATAGGTTATATACATGATTTTTGTTCTGAAATTATTATAAGATTTTCCATACAGAATAACAAATACCTTGTTTTTATCAGTATCTATAGTTGAAAACTATAGTAGTCTCTGTTATGCTAAAAACAGGTATAGACAGGCTAAAGACATGATTGAAGAGGAGGACTTCCCATGGAATTACGTGTTCTGGAATATTTTCTTGCTATTGCCAGAGAGCAAAGCATCACCGGAGCAGCCCGGTCGCTGCATCTCTCGCAGCCCACACTTTCCACGCAGATCAGAGCGCTGGAAGAGGAGCTTGGGAAACAGCTTCTGGTGCGCGGCACTCCTGGCTCCCGGAAAGTCACGCTGACCGAGGAGGGCATGCTTCTGCGCAAACGGGCAGAGGAAATTGTATCTCTGGTCCGGAGAACAGAAGATGAAATCAGCCTTTCCAATGAGTTTATCGCCGGAGATGTCTACATCGGAGCCGGAGAGACCGACGGAATCCGCGTACTCGCCCGGACCGCCGGAAAAGTAAGGGAAGATCATCCGGATATTCATTTTCACATTTCCAGCGGCGACGGAAAAGACGTTCTTGAAAATCTGGACAAGGGACTGATTGATTTCGGACTGCTGCTGCAGAAGGTCGATCCTGCCAAATATGAAATGATAAATATTCCTGTAAAGGAGACCTGGGGCGTTCTTATGCGTAAAGACTCCCCGCTGGCAGAAAAAGATGCCATTACCCCGGAAGATCTCCGGGAACTGCCTCTGATCATGTCCCGCCAGGAAACTTCCCGCTCACTGGTTTCTTCCTGGCTCGGGCAGGATCTGTCCGAACTGAATATTGCAGCCACCTACAGTCTGCTCTACAACGGTTCTCTCATGGTAGAGGAAGGTATCGGCTATGCCCTCGGTCTGGACCGGATTATCAATACTACCGGAGACAGTCCTCTCTGCTTCCGCCCTTTCTCTCCACCGCTGGAAGTCGGCGCATACCTTGTCTGGAAAAAATACCAGGTATTCTCGAAAGCTTCGGAATTTTTTCTGCAGACCATGAAAAAAGACCTGGAAAGCCCCGGTCAATCATGAATCATCAGCGCAGCCGGAACCACAAATGTTTATAAAAATCATTTATGATTCCGGCAGTCTGCCGCATACTATTTTTGACGCTCAGGAGCAGACCTCTCACACCTGCATGATTAAGGTCATTTTTTTCAAGATCCGCTCCGTTTATTATTTCATCTCTTTTTCCCAGTAACGGATCACAGGAAGCTGCGCCTCGTCACCGAGGTTCTCCAGCATTCTGATTTCTTCTTCCGACAGTTCAACAGCCATGGCTTTCACCACGTCCTCCACCTGGTAAACCTTCGTCACTCCGATGATCGGAAGTGTTCCCTTGGCAATTGCCCATGCCACGGGGATCTGCGCAATCGCCACATGGTGACGGTCAGCGATCTTTCCAAGCTCTGCGCTTTTCTCATACAGCGCGGTCACAGCGTTCTCCGCTGCGGGATCCGCGCACTGGGGCGTGAATTTATCAGAGATCAGATAGCTGTCTCTGGGAACCGTTCTGAGAAAATCCCCAAGAATTTTTTCAGAAGTTCCCATACCGTATACATACGCGGTATCCCAGAGATTAAGACCCGCTTTCATCGCTGCGTCAAATACCGGACGAAGGGATTCCGCCGTAAGATTTCCTCCAAATGTACCGTCATTTCCCCAGGCCCATGCTCCAAGAGCAATCTTCGGCATTTCCTTTATATCTGCCATTTTATTTTCTCCTGATCCTGCATTATTTGCTGATATTCATACATTTGCCGATCACATCGCCTGTCCGCAGATACTCATAAGTGGGCATTTCAAAAAGAACCGGTTTCAGCGTATGATAATCAATTTTTCCCTCTTCATTTAATACATTTTCTTCTGCATATACGCCGTCAATTTTGCAGATAAAGCTCTCAAATCCTTCTGTCTCATAGATATCATCCACAATACAATCCATAACTACCGGCGCTTCATCGATTACCGGCGCCCCGGTTCCTTCTGTATGATACGCAAACATGTCGGATTTATCCACCTTGTTTCCGCTGACGCATCCTGTTCTGTCTGCCTTTGCCAGCATGGCCTCGTCTACAATATTCACGGTCAGAGCCCTTGTGTCCTTAATTCCCTGATTGGTATAATGCGGCTTTGCAAGGCTTACCAGAATCCGGTCATGGCCGATAATACCTACATGCCCTACCAGAACATAATTGGGGTTCCCATTTACCATTGTACCTACTACAACCAGCGGAGTAGGATACAGCGCAAGACTGTTCCCGATATTTTTCTTCATAATTCATTTACTTCCTTTCGTTTTTATCTGCATTTATTGTAAAAAATCATTCCCGTATTGTCTAATACCTGTCTTTTATCATTCTTCATAGGTTTTACGAATGATATTTTTCTGTATCACACTCTTCTGTGAGATTCTGTTTTATCCATGCCCGTATCTGTTCCGCCAGATCTCCGCTTCCGTTCTCAAGAACATACAGACTGCTCCTCACCTTTTCTCCCGGACAGAAATTTCTGACCGCCTGTTCCATTCCGGAATCCGCTCCGCCGCAATGGCTGAAAAACGGAAGAATAATTTTTCCCGACAGATCATTTCCGCCAAGCCATGCTGTCAGAGGCGGGGCAATCGTCCCACACCAGTCCGGAGAACCGGCAAAAATCACATTGTACTCATCTGCCTTCCCCTCCGCAGGCAGAGGCAGCAGCCCATGCTCAATCATCTCTTTGATGTTATCCGCCATGCCGTTATAAAGATCAAACTGAACATCTGGATACATATCACGAAATTCCTTCATATAAACAGCCAGCGTGCGGCCGCCCACAGCTTCTGTGGCGCCGATCCGGATGGTGCCGCAGATCATATCCTTCTGGTCTTTAAATGTATGTTCCAGCTTGTCCGCAAGTTCCACGATAGTTTCCGCCTGCTGTTTAAACAGGAAGCCTTCATCCGTCAGTGTAACAGAACGCTTTCCACGGATCAGCAGCAGAGTTCCCAGCTCACTTTCCAGCTCCATCAGCTGCCGGCTGAGCGTCGGCTGGGTAACATGAAGAATATCTGCGGCTCTTGTAATATTGCCTTCATCTGCTACTGTCAGAAAGTATTTCAATACACGTAGTTCCATGCCATTTCCTCCAACCCAGACAGGGCATCGCTCCCTCATCTGATTGAATGATTTTGCGACACCCTTGTCGAAACAGATACTTTATCATACGCCAGTTACGCACAGACTTTTTTACCTTGCTGCCCGGTTACTTCAATCACGCCATCCGCTCCGCTGATATCCCGGATAATCTCTCCCACAGCCGGAACCGTAATATGCCCGGACAGCGGATTCTTGATGCTGACGACTGGTGTCGTAACCACAGCCTCTACCTCCGACCTCTCAAAGGCCAGATCACAGTCAGTCATTTCACAATTTATGAGCTTAAGCCCTTTACAGTAACACAGTGGCTGGGTTCCGATAATTTTGCAGTTCTCAAAAGTGACATTTTCGCAGTACCAGGCCAGATATTCACCTTTCACCACACTGTTCTTCACCACAACATTTCTGGCATGCCAGAAAGCGTCCTTTGTATCAAAGACACAATTTTCAAATACAGAGTTCTCAATATACTGGAAGGAATATTTCCCATCCATCCGCACGTTTCTGAAATGCAGATTGTCCGAACGCATCATAAAGTATTCACTCTGAATGTCACAGTCCTCCATGTCAACTCCATGCACAGACCATCCAAACTCCGGAGAAATCACATCGCAGCCCCGCATTTTCACATCAGCGCACTCCCGCAGCGCCTTAATCCCATGCAGCCTGCTGTCCGTAATCTCAATATGATCCGAATACCACAGAGCCGCCCGGCAGAGCTCCGTCATCTCAGAATCCTTTATCACAAGCCCATGATCATGCCAGAAAGGATAACGGAGATTGAAAAAGTCGTGATCAATCTGTATTCCTCTGCATTCTTTAAATGCGCTCTCGCCATCTGCAGGTCCATCAAAAGAACAGTCCTTTACCAGAATATTTTCTCTTCCATAAAAAGCCCGTTCCTCATCAAAAGCCTGGTTTTCAATTACCTCTGTCTGTTTTTTCATTCTGTTCACCCCTTGTTTTGTTAGCAAATCTGATAAACCATTTTTTCTAATTTAAAGTATAGGTTCTGGCAACAAAAATTACAAATACTTATATTTTATGTCTATCCATAGTCTGAGAGAATGGAAAATATCCGGATATAGCGGGCGAATTAATTGAAATCCTTACTGCAACATGAAAGTTTGTAACTGCGCATTAAAAACTATAATTTTTCATACAGCAAAGCTCCCAACAGACCGTTCCAGTCTGCCGGGAGCCATTTTTACTGACCTCCACCATTCAGTATAGTAACATATTTTCTAAAGATTCTTTACATAAAGGGCGCGGATTGCGTTCAGCACCGCAATAATCATGACGCCGACATCTGCGAAAATAGCGAGCCACATATTTGCGATTCCCAGTGCGCCAAGTACCAGACAGATCAGCTTTACGCCGATGGCAAACCAGATATTCTGATAAACAATTCTCAGACATTTCCGTGAAATTTTAATAGCCGTCGGGATCTGCATCGGATCATCATCCATCAGCACTACATCTGCCGCCTCAATGGCAGCATCGGAGCCCATAGCCCCCATGGCAATTCCGATATCTGCCCGGCCCAGCACAGGAGCGTCATTGATTCCATCTCCCACAAACGCCAGTTTCGCCTTTTCCGGTTTATTGTTCAGAAGCTCCTCCACCTTTTCTACTTTATCCGCCGGAAGCAGCTCGCTGTAAACTGCATCCAGTCCCAGATCCGCCGCCACCTGATCAGCTACCTTTTTCGCATCCCCGGTAAGCATAACCGTTTTCTGGACGCCTGCCTTTTTCAGCGCCTGGATTGCTTCTTTCGAATGCGGTTTCACAATATCTGAAATCACGATATGTCCGGCGTATGCCCCGTCAATGGCCATGTGAATAATTGTCCCTGTCCCATGGCAGCTGATATACGGAATATCCAGATGCTTCATCAGCTTATCGTTGCCTGCTGCCACTTTTCTTCCGTCCACCGTGGCAATCACTCCGTTTCCGCTGATTTCCTCAATATCAGACACTCTGGAACGATCTATTTCTTTACCATATGCCTTCTGAAGGCTCTTGCTGATCGGATGGGAGGAAGCGCACTCCGCGAGAGCGGCATACTCAATCAGTTTCTTATCTTCTATCTCATTGTGATGAACGCCGTTTACCTCAAAAACTCCCTGGGTCAGTGTTCCGGTTTTATCAAAAACAACAACTTTTGCCTTGGAAAGAATTTCCAGATAATTGGATCCCTTCACCAGCACTCCCGCCTTGCTGGCTCCGCCGATTCCGGCGAAAAAGCTCAGCGGAATACTGATCACCAGCGCGCACGGGCAGCTGATTACCAGGAAGGTAAGGGCGCGGTAAATCCAGATATCCCAGTCCGCACTCAGCCCCATTCCCAGCATACGCACCAGTGGAGGCAGAATCGCCAGAGCCAGCGCCGCATAGCAGACAACCGGAGTGTATACACGGGCAAATCTGGAAATAAAGTCCTCGGATTTTGATTTCCGGGAACTGGCATTTTCCACCAGATCCAGGATTTTTGAAACAGTGGATTCTCCAAATTCTTTTGTGGTCCGGATTTTCAGCACTCCTGTCATATTAATACATCCGCTGATAATCTCATCTCCTGCCTTCGCGTCCCTCGGCAGGCTTTCCCCGGTAAGAGCGCTGGTATTCAGTGAAGAATTCCCCTCTGTAATCACACCGTCGATGGGTACTTTTTCACCTGGCTGCACCACAATCACACTTCCGATACTTACTTCATCCGGATCCACCTTCTCCAGTATTCCGTCTTTCTCTATATTGGCGTAATCCGGACGGATATCCATCAGATCGCTGATATTTCTGCGGCTTTTTCCTACCGCATAACTCTGGAACCATTCGCCGATCTGGTAAAACAGCATAACGGCAATCGCTTCTGTATAATCTCCGCTTTTTTCATAAAGGGCCAGTACAATAGCTCCTATGGTGGCTATCGCCATTAAGAAACTTTCATCAAATACCTGGCGGTTCTTAATTCCTTTCAGCGCCTTAATCAGTATGTCATATCCGATCACCAGATAGGGAACCAGATACAGACAAAACCGGAGCCAGCCATCCACGGGAACAAAATTCAGCACCAGCAGCAGAATCGCCGCAATCAGGATACGCGCCAGCATTTTTTTCTGCTTTTTGCTCATGATTGATCTCCTCCAATCTTCCCTGCCTGCTTTTCAGAAAAAGTATCCTGGGGAATGCTGGTTCTCATCCAGAATGCTTTTTCCCGGCAGACAGATTAAATATAAATTTCACAATCGTCTTCCACTTTTTTACAGTTTTTGCGAACTTCCTGCATGACCTCTTTCGGATTCTTCCCCTCTTCAAATTCCACATTCATTTTCAGCATCATAAAGTTCACACTGGCATCTTTTACACCGGCTGTCTGTTTGGCCGCATACTCCATTTTATTTGCACAGTTTGCACAGTCTACATCAATTTTGTAACTCTTTTTCATTTTTCCTGTTTCCTTTCTGTTTTTCATTTTTATAATTAAACACTTGTTTAATTGTTAATTAAAAGATATACCTCCGGCAGCAATTTGTCAACCGTCCGGAGGCATATTTTTCCGATCGGGCAAAATTTATATCTATCCGGGCAAAATTGCGGATAACGACTGGTTTCGGGAAAACTTCGGAGATTTCCGTTCCCGCTATGGCATACATTGTGATACAATAATCCCCAGAGGAGGTCCTGTTTATGTTATCTGAACTACCCCATAACCACAGTCAGAATATTGAGTCTATATTAGAACAGCTCCCGGCCACAGAAAACTTCCTGACAATCGCCTCTGTTTTCCGGCAGCTGGGAGATCCGAACCGGATCCGTATTTTCTGGCTCCTGTGCCATTGCGAGGAATGTGTGATCAATATTTCCGCTCTGGTTGACATGAGCAGCCCGGCAGTCTCCCATCATCTGAGACAATTACGGGCAGGCGGTCTGATCACCAGTCACCGGCAGGGAAAAGAGGTATATTATAAGGCGTCCGACAACCGGCAGGCACAGCTTCTGCACCTGTTCATCGAACAGATCATGGAGGTTGCCTGTCCGTCTGCATCATCAGATCCTGCGCAGGAGGAGTAATCGGAGATGAAAAAAGAACCTTCCGGACAAATAGAAAAAAATCTGCCCATATTAATCAGACGGGAACATACCAGTTCTTCTTATCCACCGGAATCAGATCTGACGACATACAGATCACTGCTCCTGTTCCAATCTGCACCTTTAAGTGAACCGCTCCGGAAAACGTATCTTCCTCGTCCGTCTCACGTTCAATGGGTTTCAGAACTGTAAAATTTTTCACCGCATTTTGAGGGGCGCTGCTTTTTTTAATCTCAATGGGCGTGACGGTTCCATCCTGGAACAGAATAACGTCTATCTCTTTTTTATTGCTGTCGCGATAAAAATACATCGGCGGACGCTGTACGCTATTCAGATAACTTTTATATATTTCGGATACCACCCAGGTTTCAAAAAAGCCCCGTCCATCGCCCCGGCTTCCAGGGTATCAGCGCATTATTTGAATAGGGCTGGATCAATGCAACAATTCCAGAAGAAACCAGTACTGACAGCCAGTGTTTAGCAGTGGCTGCCAAGACTTCTGTCTCTACGGCAAGGATGTCATAATTCACATTTGCAGCAGTTCTCGCCGCAATAACACTCATAAAATTTAAAAAAGCAGTCTCATCTGCAACCTGTAACAACTCTCTGACATCCCGGCTGATATAGGTTTCAAGATATGATTCATTATGCTGAAAACGGTCAACATTCTCATACAGCCGGGGCATACTGTATCTCATCGATCAGAACCGGAAAAGTTTCATTCAGCTCTGTCTATCAGAAACATATCCGTTTAACTCGTCACTTGCAAGAATAAATGTTTTTTGCACAGGCAATCTAACTGCAGAAGTACAGCTATCATACAGATATATCCAATCTTATATAAAATAGGCTACATCTGTAAGGAAAAGATAATTTCAATGTGCTTGCTGCAGTTGACAACGGCAAAAATTTTAGAATAAAATAAAGTAGGCTTTATATTTTCCTAAATTCGAGGAGGTTATATTATGCTATATATTGAGCGGGCATTAGAACGGAAGTTTTTACATATGAGTTCTTTTTTCAAAGCGGTACTTGTAACCGGTGCGCGGCAGCGGAGGTATTGTCTGCATGTGCGAAGAAGTAATATCAATTGATCAGAAAAACTGTTTTATTCCCTGTAATCTAATATAAAAAACAGAAAGTGACCAGCCACTTTATACGGACTGATCACTTTTTTGTTATTTTCCACCAAATCCGGCAGCCGGGACATAACTTCTTTGAAAATCCAGTCTTCTATTTCCTCTAATCCACCATATCATCCCGCAGAGCTTCCGCCAGACTGCATTTCATCACTTTTTTCCCTCCGATGCAGTAGGCCAGGGCCACAAAACCGAAGATCGCCAGCATAAAAATCACGATTGGCAGAATGGGCGCTTCCGCCAGGAATTCCGCTGGGTCCAGACTGCTTGCCCGTATCATCAGCCCCGCAAAAATCACCGTCAGCGGAATCGTAATCACCACCGGACGGCCCGCAGTCACCAGGGCTTCCACAAAGAACATTTTCCGCAGCCCCGCAGGCGTCATCCCCACAGATTCATATCTGGCAAATTCCCGCTTTCTCTGCCGCAGAAATCCCAGTGTATTGGAAAACACATTGGCAATCCCAATGAGAGCCAACAGTCCGCAGAAGGCGCCGGTCACCGTCATATACCCCCGGATCATGGCGTCATTATCTATTCTTTCCTGTATCCGGTTTTCGATTTCACAGGTATAATCCTGCCCGAGAATCTCTGTGATCTGATCTTCCAGGGCATTCAGTTCCTCCAGCTCTGCGCCTTCTCCCGCCAGCACGCGGATATACATATCGTCTTCTGCATTGCCAATCTGATCCGAAATCTGTTCCCACATGGATACCGGCATAAACTGAACCAGAGAATAATTGTCATACTCTTCTCTCAGAACCGGAGGCTCCTGTGTATATGCCAATACCGGGACTTCTGTCCCCTCCGTTTCGCCATCCGGATTCTTCAGCAGGACAGTTCCCGCATCTTCTTTTACAAACGAAACATATTCCTTGTAACGGAAATTGCTGTGGACACTGTCCCAGAGCTGATTAAAAACAATGACTCCCTGCTGCCCTGTTTCAACGTTGTTCTGAACACAGTATTCCACAAAACTGTCATCATCCATGATGACAATGGGAGCCTTTATCTCATAAACTCCGTCCGACAGACTGACAGCATTCTCAGTCAGAAGCTCCAGATCTCCCAGCGCCCCAGCCTCATCACTGATCTCTGCCTCCGGAACAGAACATACCGCCTCCGCTTTCTGATAGACCACGCTGCTTCCGGTCCCCGGCAGATTTCTGATCTCTTCATTCAGAGAAAACTCCTCCAGATCTGTATCCCGCACAGTCACCATCACATCCCATGCGTCCTGATATCGTTCAAAATACGTATGATTTGTACTGATTCCCGAGAGGGTAAAAAAGCACAGGATAATAGTAAACGCAAGGAAAGACAAAGTAAGCGACAGTGTCGAGGTGCGGAATGCCTTTTTCCGGGCCTTCAGTTCATTTCCTGCCAGTTCCCCCTCAATCCCGAACAGCCGGGACAGGAAACGGGAATGCTTTTTCTTTTTCAATCCGTTTTCCTCCGCTCCCTGTATGGCCTGCAGCGGCGTCATCCTGCTTAATCTTCCCGCCGGGATCCATGCGGAGATCAATACGGTCCCCAGAACCGCCAGAACTGTTGCCGCGAAAATCAGCGGGTGATACTGAAACACGGCTTCATGCCGTCCCGCGATCTCACCGGCCAGCCGGTTCACCGCCTGCATGATTCCGCAGCTGATTCCGATTCCCAGCAGAATTCCTGCCAGCGCCGGCACAGCACACAGCGCCATGGCCTCCTGGATCAGACAGGTGCGGATCTGCCCCGGAGATGCGCCGACACTGGAAAAAATCCCAAGCTGATGAATTCTGGCGTTCATGGATAACGCAAAGGAATTATGAATAATCAGAATCAGCGAAACACAAACCACAATCAGAACAGCCGCAAAAAAGGGCAGCAGAAGGGGCGGCGTTTCATCCTGCGGATCATGAATCAGATACTGTGACAGATATACCGTGTGATAAGACACCGCGCTCTCATCCAGATCCAGCTTCTGGGCAATCAGAGGCATCTCCCGGTATACGGTCCGCATATTGTCAAAATAAACGTCAACAACCGTATCTTCTCCCTCAGATAATTCTTCGTTGACCACAGCCCTTTCCACATCTGCAAAGTTTTCTATCACTTCCAGATCGCTGTCATCCAGCGCGCCTGTGATACGCCCCTGCCAGTCACCCTCCTCCAGAACAATGCTCTCTGTCTCATATGTCCAGAAATTATATACCAGGGTACACAGCAACGATAAAAAAAGGGCTGAAATAAAGGCAGCCGCCATAACAGATACACTGGACGCGCGGTTTTGTCTGATAAATCCCCATGAGAAATCCTTCCACATATGTCTCACCCCCGTTTCCGGTCGCCGACAATGCGTCCGTCCTCTATGGTCACGATCCGGTCCGCCTCCAGGGCAATTTTTTCGTCGTGGGTAATCAGCAGAATGGTCTGATTCAGATTACGGTTGGATAATTTCAGCATATCTATGATTTCTTTTGAATTTTTCCGGTCAAGATTTCCAGTAGGCTCGTCCGCCAGCAGAATCGCCGGACGGTAAATCAGCGATCTGGCGATGGCCGTCCTCTGCTGCTGTCCTCCCGACAACTGTCCGGGAAGCGCCTCCAGCTTATCCGCAATGCCAAGAGTCCGGACAACTTTTTCAAAATAGTCCCGTTCCGGCTTTTTCTTATCCAGCAAAAGGGGCATCAGAATATTTTTGCGGACTGTCAGCGTCGGAATCAGATTATAAAACTGATACACCAGCCCCACCTTTCTCCGCCGGAAAATTGCCGCCTGTGTCCGGTTCATTGTGGAAATGTCCGTTCCCTCAATAAAAACCTTCCCCTCCGTAGGCTGATCCACACTTCCCAGAATGTGGAGAAGCGTAGATTTCCCGGATCCGGACGCTCCCACAATCGCCGCAAATTCTCCCTTCTCCACCGACAGGTCAATTCCATCCAGGGCGTTCACCCGGCTGCTGCCGGAACCATATACTTTTCTGACGCCCTCACATCTTACAATCTCCATCGTCTCTCCTCCGTCATATGATAGTATCTCCATCCTGTATTTTATCAGATGTGGGAAGACTCCCATCTGATAAACGCTCCGCTTAGGATGCGCAGGGATTCGGTAAGGAAGATGTCAGCTAAAGCTGACCCGAATCCCGCGCCAAGACCCGTGAACGGGTCTTGAATTTCAGTATAACAGAGGAAAGTGACATCTCAGTGACTGTAAAGTCTCACTTCAAAACAGGCACCGCCTTCCGGAAGATTTCGGGCCGTAACATTGCCGTTCTGCAGTTCAAAAATGGATCTGGACAGGGACAGACCGATTCCGATCCCGTTCCCGGCAGCCCGTCTGCCCCGGTAAAACCGCTCAAAAAGATGGGGCAGATCCTCCGGACAGAATCCTTCCCCTTCATCCCGGACTGTAATTTCCACATACAGGGGATTCCATGCATAATCGCAGTGAACCGTTCCCCCTGCGGAAGAATGCTCCATGCAGTTCTTTATGAGATTCATCAGAGCCTCCATGGTCCATTCCAGATCCCCGGTGAATTCCACACATCCCTTCTCCGGAATATCCACAGACACATGGTTTTCCGCCAGCAGATCCTCAAGATTTTCCGCCGCCAGACTCAGCGCAGTGTAAACGTCAACCTTTTCCCGGTTTAATGGAAGTGTCCCCGCGTCGATCCGCGACAGGGTAAGCAGGGATTCTTCCAGCCGCCCCAGGCGTTCCAGCGGTTGTCTGACCTGCGCTCCGCAAACCTCCGGGATATTCTTTTCCATCAGCTGCAGGGAAAGAGACGCCGCCGTAATAGGCGTTTTCATCTGGTGGGCGATATTTGCCAGATTATCCGCAAAATTTTTTCTGGCTGCTACCGCCAGCTCCCTGGTCTGGGAAAGCTCCGTCACCGTTTTATACATCTCATCCTCCAGCCGGGAGAATTCATCCTCTGATTCCTGGATGATCGTTCCACCGGCTCCGGCATTCACCTGCTCCAGATATCCGGTCAGTCCGGCGATCCGCCTCCGTTCCCGCCGCTTTATCCCCCATATCACCAACAGAAAGCTCCCTGCAGTCAGCAAAAACAGGAACAGCGTCCACACCGCCGGCCTCCATCCCGGACCGCTGCCGAAATCGCTGCTCCTGTAACCGTACTGAGCCAGAAAATCATTGCCGCTGATTTCCGATATCGCAGGAGAATCATATTCCTTTACCGCAGAAAGCACCTGTTCCTCCGCTTCCGGATGCTCCTCCACAAACGTTTCACACAGCGCAGAGACATGTGCAAAGGCGGCCTGCCGGTACGCATGCATCCAGAAAAAGTTTAAAAACATGATACTGATCAGACAGAGAACCACCGGGATCAGTATAATCCACCGCTGTTTAATCTTTTCCCTCATACATCATCCTCCATCCGGTAACCAAAGCTGCGGATTGTTTTCAGACAGGCGGGATTGTGCAGTTTTTCCCGCAATCTTTTCATCGTAACCGTCAGTGTATTATCGTTCACAAAGTTCCCTCTGGAATCCCAGATCTTCTCCAGAAGCTGCTGCCTCGTCACCGTTTTCCCTTTATTCTCCATCAGCCTCAGAAGCAGTTCATACTCCGGCTGGCTCAGCTTCACCTCCCTGTGATCGCAGAACACCGCCATTTTCTCCCTGTCCAGGGTCAGCGGACCGCAGACCAGCCGCGGCGCTTCCTTCCTCTCCGCTCTGCGCAGCAGCGCCAGGATCCGTGAGTACAAAATCTCCAGCTCAAAGGGCTTTATCACATAATCATCCGCCCCATACTGAAATCCCGATACAATATCATGGGAGTCTCCCCGGACTGTCAGAAAAATCAGCGGCAGAAACTCCCACCGGGAGCGGACCCACTGACAGAAGAGATCCCCCTGCCCGTCCGGCATATTCCAGTCCACAAGAATGAGATCCGGCGTGTGATCTTTCAAAGCCTGCCGCGTCTCTGCAATGGTCCGAAAAACAGTGACGCGCATATTCTGTTGTTCCAGATATTCTTTCACCGATTGCGCAATGGATGCATCATCTTCCACATAATAGATTTCTGTCATGGCGCTGCTCCCTCCGAATCATCGACACAGTATAAAGCCGCTGTGCATTATATTGTCCAGACGGGAACGATATAGTTGTCCCTGTCAATCGCTCCCACTCCCGGCTTCATGCAGACCACCGCTCCTTTTCCTCTTGGCACAGATGCTTTATCAAGAAGACGAAATACCCGCGTCAGTTCCGTGCCCGGATTAGATGTCTTTTTAATCTCAATCGGATTCAGAACCCCATCATGTTCCAGCACAATGTCGATCTCCCTGGCATCCTTATCTCTGTAATAGTACATATACGGTTCCCGCCCTGAGTTCATATATGTTTTTGCAATCTCTGACACTACATAATTTTCCAGAACTGCTCCATTCATGGCCCCGCTCTCCAGTACCTCCGCACTGCTCCATCTGGTCAGATAGCAGACAAGACCCGTGTCATAAAAATACAGCTTAGGCGTCTTCACCAGTCTTTTCAGCAGATTATTGGAATAGGGATGCAGATAAAATATAATCCCCAGTTTTTCCAGAATCCGCAGCCAGTCCTTCGCCTGTTTCTGATTGATATCCGCATCCTGGGCAATCTCAGATACATTCAGCATCTGGGAACACCGGGCTGCTGCCGCAGTGATAAAACGATAAAATTTCAGGGAATCAATTGCATCTGACAACTCTTTTACATCACGTTCTATATATGTTGAAATATAACTGCTGTAAAAAATCTGACTGTTGGAATTCTGACCACTGATAATGGCAGGCATGGAGCCTCTGTAAATTCTCTGGAAAATCTCATTCACATCCGCAGGAATCCGCGTCTGCTCTCTTTCCTTCAGAGTATTCAGATCCAGTTTAAAAGGCGTCATGGTAGAACCGCAGATTTCAGCCTGTGCCAGCGATGTCATCGACAGGACTGCCACCCGTCCCGCCAACGATTCCTGTACTCCGTCCATCAGTTTAAACACCTGGGAACCCGTAAGCCAGAATGCCCCCGGTTCATAATGAGTATCCACATATATTTTAATATACGTAAACAGTTCCGGCGCATACTGCACTTCATCCACCAGAACCGGCGGCTTGTGAAGCTGCAGAAAAAGCTCCGGATCTTCCCTGGCAAGGCTCCGTTCACTCAGATCATCCAGAGAAACATATCCCCGTCCGGTATTTTCCATCAGGTTCTGCAGCATGGTAGTCTTTCCCACCTGCCGGGGGCCCGTCACCAGCACTACCGGATATTCTTCCGTTACCTGTTTTACAATCACCTCGAGATTTCTTGGAATATAGTTCATATCGCCATCTCCTTCGGCTGTTTTTTATTATAATTCCATTTTAACCGATTATTATAAAGACTGCAAGACGAGGGTGTTCTTGAGTTTCCGCAGAATTATCCCCCTAAGATAAATCTGTTGAGTTTTGTTCTCC
>CAMLYL010000033.1 GCA_946491665.1 uncultured Lachnospiraceae bacterium
CTCAGCATTTTTCAGGATTTTCTCAATCTCCTCAATACGGGCCTCAATATCACGCTGCTCGTCCTTGGCAGCGTCGTACTCTGCATTCTCAGACAGGTCACCCTGCTCTCTGGCCTCTTTTATCTTCTGTGCAACTTCTTTACGTTTGACTACCTTCAAATCCTGTAACTCTGTTTCCAGATTCTGCAGTCCTTCATAAGTCAAAAGATTCTTCTTGCTCATTGATCCGTCTCCTCCTGTTGGAAATTCAAGTCTCTTTCCGATGAGAACCGCCGCAGCTATCCCCGGCATCATGCCGCTTCTGATCCCCGCGCGTCTCCCCGGAATATATATCTGAAATGTGATAATCATCAAAGATTCTTTTCCACCCTGACAGCCAACATATTATACCCAATCGGAACATTGATGTCAAGGTAATCTTGCCCCGGTTTTTCCTTGCTTTCTGCGGTTTCACAAGCCTTTTCTCCGGCGCTGTATTCCTTTGCATCTTCTGCAGAAACTTCCTCCGCAGGCAAAACCTCCCAGCGGCGTTTCTGGAATGGAAGATAAATCATCTCCCTGGGGATCTTCGCCGTCCGTACAGGCCCTTTCCTCTCAAAATCGAGAATCATGTTTCCGTACAGAGGCTCCTCTTCCGTTTTAGGAATCATACGAACAATCAGACCATACTCGTCCTCCATGCGACTTTTCCAGTCTGCAAAATACTCCGGTCTGTCTGTACAGATTTCCAGAAAATTTAACCCCTGTTCCAGCTGCGAAAGCACCTGATCCACATCATCCTCTTCGCCAAAATGCTGGTTCGGTGTGTCCGTATCAATTAGAATGGGGCGAAAAGACCGATACTCCAGCTGTTTCAGGCGCAGGATTTCTTCAATGACCCGGCGGCTGTACGGAAGAAACGGGTTTTCCCATAGAAGTTCTTTTTCATTTTCCGTTTCCCTTTGTCCCGCTTCTCTGATCGACGGCAATTTCTCCAGTAGTCTCCAGATCCATCGCCGCAATACTGTAACCACTTTACGTAAAAAGTTCTGTTCTGACATAAAATTAACCTGCAGATATTTCTCTACAGGCTAATCTATGCTTCTTTTCTTTATTCTATACGGGATTTCATAATTCATGATCTGTTCCCTGTCTGCTTCCGGAACAGCCCCGCATCATAACCGGCTTCCCCCGTCCAGCAGCTTCTGAAACAATCGCTCCAGGTCCTCATAGGTCGTCACCTCATTAATCTGTCCCCGCAGCTTTGAAGAATTTCTGTATCCCGCAGTATACCATGCCGCATGCTTGCGGATCTCCCGGATCCCGATATATTCTCCCTTGACCTCAATCTGCATCCTGGCATGACGCAGTACCATCGCGGCAACTTCCTCAATCGTGGGCCTGGGCAGATCCTCTCCGGTTTCCAGCTTATGCAGAATCTGAGCAAAAATCCAGGGATTTCCCTGAGCGCCCCTTCCGATCATAAAGCCGTCGCAGCCGGTCTGCTCTTTCATGCGGAGTACATCTTCTGCTGATCGAAGATCACCGTTTCCGATCACAGGAATGGATACCGCTTCTTTCACCTGACGGATGATCTCCCAGTCTGCCTTTCCGGAATAATACTGCTGCCGGGTTCTCCCGTGAACCGCTATGGCCGCCACGCCGCAGTCCTCCGCAATCTTCGCGATCTCCACAGCGTTCACATGGTCATCGTCAAATCCTTTCCGGATTTTCACTGTCACCGGCTTCTGGATTGCTTTCACCATTTTCCTCAGAATTTCTTCTGCCAGCGCCGGATCCTTCATAAGCGCGGATCCCTCCCCGTTATTCACCACTTTCGGGACCGGGCATCCCATATTGAAGTCCAGAATCTCAAAAGGTCTTTCCTCAATCTGCGCCGCCATATCCGCAATAATATCCGGATCGGAGCCAAACAGCTGCAGAGACACCGGATGCTCCCCGGGGTCAATTTCCAGCAGTTTTTCCGTGTGTTTATTCCGGTAATAAATCGCTTTCGCACTGACCATCTCCATGCAAAGCAGGCCCGCGCCCTGTTCCCTGCACAGCAGACGGAACGGCAGATCCGTAACTCCTGCCATCGGCGCCAGAATCAACGGATTGTCCAGGGTTACACTTCCGATCTTCAATGTGTCCATCTTTCTCTTCCAATCACTGTTTTTTCTGCTTTTCAAAAATCAGACGCATTCCCTTCAGGGTCAGCATCGGATCATATACATCTATAACATCCGTTTCCTTCTCGATGATTCTTCCCAGACCGCCGGTGGCAACCACCTTCACATCATCCCGGCCAAATTCTTTTTTCATCTGACGGATAATATACTCTGTCTGTCCCACCTGGCCGAACACAAGTCCCGCCTGCATACAGGCAATTGTATCCTGCGCCAGAATACTTTTTGGCTTTTTGATTTCAAACTCCGGGAGCTTTGCAGCCATACTCCACATGGCCTGCGCAGAAGTACGGATTCCGGGCGCAATCACACAGGCAGTGAAAGTGCCTTCCTCATCCACCAGATCGAAGGTCGTGGCCGTACCGTAATCAATCACGATGGCCGGCCCGCCGTACAGCTCATAGACAGCCGCCGCATCCACAATACGATCCGCTCCCACCTGCCGGGGATTGCGTCCCGCCACCCGGATACCGGTACGGATACCTGCCTCAATAATAATCGGCTTGCAGTGAAAATACTTGATAATCGCGCTGGTCAGGGAATGCATGACATTGGGTACCACAGACGCCACTATCACATCCGTAATATCCTCCACCTTCACCTCGTTATGTTCCAGAAGTTCACACATAACCATACCGTATTCATCAGATGTCCGTGTCTGAATTGTCGTCATACGGAATGTTGTCCGGAGCTTCTTTCCATTAAACACGCCCAGAGTGATATTTGTATTGCCGATATCCACTGTCAGTAACATTACTCCTCATCCTCCCACACTTCTCCCAGGAAAAACACCTTATAGTACATTTCCAGGGATTCTAAAAAATCTGCTTTCTGCGCCTGAATCTGCTTGACCTTCAGGACACTGCCGATATCGTCATACAGCAGATCCTCCTCATTGGCGTCAGTCTCAATATTAAGACTCCCCTCCTCGTCAAAACGCAAAACCAGCGTGCCGCCCACATCCTCCGTGAACAGCACGCACATAATTTTCAACTCCTCCCGAATACTTTCGGGAAGCCCTTCAAACTCAGGATTCAGATAAAACTGTTTTGTATATGCGCTGGATGCACAAAGTACAATTCCATCCTCGTACATAATGTTCCTCCTTGCTCCGGGCTTCTAAACATACCCGTACACACCTCTGACGGAAACCTCCCCAGCTGACACAGTGACCATCCCGTCCTCTGTCTCCACCAGCAGTTCTCCTCTTTCATTGATTCCCCAGGCGGTTCCGGTAAAATCTTCTTTGATATCGCACACCCGAACCCGATGGCCGCGGTTAATCAGATGCGCATTATACTCTTCCTTCAGTTCGCTTAAATTCTGTGTCTTCAGATACCGGGCATAATATTCCTCAAAGCGGTTCATGATTTCCGCTATCAGCGGCGCCCGCCTGATCTGCCGCCCGGTCTGCTGATAAATTGAAGCTGCCACATGGCGCACTTCCTTCGGGAATTCCCGGTTATGCACATTGATTCCCACTCCGATCACAATATGATTGATATAATCAATCTGAGCGCTCATCTCCGTGAGAATTCCGCAGATTTTTTTCCCGTCACATACAATATCATTGGGCCATTTGATCCAGGCGTCCAATCCGGCCACCGTTTTCAGCGCAGCCCGGACAGCCATTCCCATCACAAGCGTCAGCATGGAAGCATTGCCCGGTTCAAGATCCGGCTTCAGCAGAAGCGTCATAAAAATGCCCTCGCCCTTCTGAGAATCCCAGGCATTTCCGCGGCGCCCTCTCCCTGCTGTCTGCTGTTCTCCGATAATCAGAAGCCCGTGAGCCGCGCCGTTTTCGGCCGCCCGCTTCGCCTCGCTGTTAGAGGAATCCACACTGTCGAACACCCGGATCTCGCTGGCTGCCCAGTCAGTATGCAGAAAAGGACGGATCCTCTCTTCGCTGAGAAGATCCGGCTCCGAACAGAGACGGTATCCTTTATTTCGCACTGCCTCTATCTCATATCCCATCTCCTCCAGCTGGCGGATTGCCTTCCAGATACTGGTACGGGATACTCCGAACTTTTCACTGATTTCCTGTCCGGAGAGAAAGCCGTCCGTTTCCTGAAGAAGCTTAAGAATCTTTTCCTTCAATGTTACTCTCCCGCTTCAGGCGAGGCGCTCAGAGTCGCCAGCATCACAGCCTTGATCGTATGCATCCGGTTCTCTGCCTCGTCAAACACAATGGACTGCGGACTTTCAAACACTTCATCCGTCACTTCCATCTCACACAGACCATACTTTTCATAAATCTGCTCGCCAATCACAGTCCTGCGGTCATGGAAAGCCGGCAGACAATGCATGAACCTGCACTGCGGCCCCGCATTCTGCATCAGCGCCGCATCTACCCGGTAAGGTGTCAGATCCCGGATACGCTCCTCCCACACCTCGTCCGGTTCTCCCATGGAAACCCAGACATCCGTATAAATCACATCTGCGCCCTTTGTACCGGCCATCGCGTCTTCTGTCAGCTCAATGGTTCCGCCGGTTTCGGCCGCAATCTCTCTGCAGGTATCCACAAGAGCCTGATCAGGGAAGTATTTTTTGTTGGTACATGCAGTATAATGCATTCCCAGCTTCGCACAGACAACCATCAGGGAATTCCCCATATTATAGCGGGCATCTCCCATATATGTCAATTTAATTCCTTTCAGACGCCCGAAATGCTCCCGTATCGTCAGCATATCTGCCAGCATCTGAGTCGGATGAAATTCATTGGTCAGTCCGTTCCAGACCGGAACGCCCGCATATTTTGCCAGTTCCTCAACGATTTCCTGTCCATATCCGCGGTATTCGATTCCATCGTATATCCGTCCCAGCACCCGCGCAGTGTCCGCAATGCTTTCTTTTTTCCCGATCTGGGATGCGGACGGATCCAGAAATGTGGCATGCATCCCCAGGTCATAAGCCGCCACCTCAAAAGAACAGCGCGTCCGGGTACTTGTCTTCTCAAAAATCAGAGCAATATTTTTCCCCCGAAGGGTATCGTGTAAAATTCCCTGTTTCTTTTTTGCCTTCAGATCTGCTGCCAGATCAATCAGATATGTAATCTCTTCCGGTGTAAAATCCAGCAGTTTCAAAAAATTTCTGCCCTTTAAATTCATAATGCATGTCCTCCATGAAAAAAATCAGACTTATGTATACTGCATCTTTTATACGGGAAAGCTTCCCGTCTCTGATGTGAAACGGGCTGCCCGAAAGGAAGCAGCCCCGCATCGTCAGAATCATTTATCCGTTTTAATTTGTCTCTTTCACATCCGCGGCGACTTCCACCAGCGACTTTGCCAGTCCGGCAATTCCCTGAATCTCCGACGGAATAATAATCTTGGTTGCCTTGCCGTCTGCCGCCTTCGCAAAAGCCTCCAGGCTCTTAATCTGGAGAACTGCGGAATCCGGCTCTGACTCTTTCAGGAAACGAAGACCATCCGCGTTTGCCTGCTGAATCCGGAGGATCGCCTCTGCCTGGCCTTCCGCCTCTTTGATAGTTGCCTCGCGCTTTGCCTCCGCACGGAGAATCGCGGCTCTCTTTTCTGCCTCTGCATCCAGAATCGCAGACTCTTTTTTACCCTCCGCCACAAGAATGGTAGACTTCTTTTCACCTTCCGCCCGAAGGATCGCCTCTCTTCTCTCCCGCTCTGCCTTCATCTGCTTCTCCATTGCTTCCTGAATGGCCTGAGGCGGAATAATATTCTTTAACTCCACACGATTCACTTTGATTCCCCAGGGGTCTGTGGCAATATCCAGAGATGCGCGCATCTTGGTATTGATCGTCTCTCTGGAAGTAAGGGTCTCATCCAGTTCAAGATCACCGATAATGTTCCGGAGCGTGGTGGCTGTCAGATTCTCAATCGCCATAATCGGATTCTCCACGCCGTAAGCAAACAGCTTCGGATCTGTAATCTGGAAAAACACCACCGTATCAATCCGCATGGTAACATTATCCTGCGTGATCACCGGCTGCGGTGCGAAATCAACCACCTGCTCTTTTAACAGAACGCGCTTGGCAACCCGGTCAATGAACGGAACCTTGAAATGAATTCCTACCTCCCAGGTACCCTGATAAGCGCCCAGCCGCTCTACAACAAACGCATTGGCCTGCGGAACAATCTTCACGCAGGAAACCAAAACAAGAATTACAATAATAACTACGATAATGATAGCTGCTATTAAAGTCATAACTCCCTCCTTGAAGCCATTCTTTCTGTTACCCGGCCGTATTTTCCTTCCCGACCGTCTCTACAATCAGTTTTACTCCACTGATATCCCGTATCTTCACCTGTGTATCCTTCGGAATAGATTCCGTCTCATCCACACTGCGCGCTGCCCATTCCTGTCCCCGGACCGACACCCTGCCTTTTGCCTGAATATTATCAATATCCTCAATAACAATCGCACTCTGTCCGATCAGGCTCTGTACATTCGTTCGGACCCGGCCATGATTAAAGCGCTTTTTGGCCCATGGCCGCACCAGGATCAGAAGAACAAATGAAACTGCCAGAAACAACAGCATCTGTGCCGGGAAACCAACCTTCGTCATACTCACAAACAGAGCAACCAGCGCTCCGCCCGCAAACCAGATCGACGTCAGTCCCATCGTCAGCAGTTCAAGAACCACCATCGCCGCAAATATAATAATCCAGAATACCGGCTGCTGCAGCTCAATTCCCATATGTCGCCTCCTTTGTATTCCCCAAACCAGATTCCTGAGAATCATTGCTAATTTATAATTAATATACTATATTTTCCCCCCTTTTACAACTAAAAACCCTTTTTCGTGAAATCTTTCATAAAAAACTGTTTCTGTTTCCGGCCTTCGTACACATGCGAAAAACCTGCCTGGGATGCCTGTCTGCTTTTCTTAAAAGCAGACGCATCCCGGCAGGTTCCGTTCGCTGTTTTATGATGTTTTATTAATAAAATACCTGATTTCCGATGACTGTTCCGTTTCCGGAGCCTGCATGGAAATATTTTGCGCCGCCGGTATTATCCGCGCCGCTTAAGGCTTCTCTGGCCGCCTGATAGCAGCTGGAAGAAATATTGCCGCTGCTTAATACTCTGGCAAGTTTTCCGCTTGCTACAGGAGAGAACTGCCCTTTCTGATAAATTACTCCTGAAATAGAGTTGGGGAAAGAACTGCTTTCTACCCGGTTCATTACCACCGCGCCTACTGCCAGCTGTCCAGCATAGCTCTCGCCGCCGGCCTCACACTGAATAATTGCCGCCAGCAGAGTAAGTTCATCGGAAGACGCGCTGACTGCCGCTGTTCCGGAAGAAGATCCTGTGCTCTGAGCGCCGCCCCGCGCCTTTGCGGCTGCCTGTGCTCTTGCTGCCGCCTGTGCCTCAAGAATCTCCTCTATGCTGACTGCCTCTTCCACATTCAGAGCCACATCCACATAATCGGCAGATACATAAGCTGTGGTATCATTGTATTCCACCTGAACCCAGCCATCCGCTTTCTCAGCGCCTGCCACCTCTCCATCAGCAACAGTAACAATATCACCCTGATCCAGAATATCCAGGATCTTCGTGTCTGTTCCGGCTCCGCTGCGAACCCGGAGTCCGTCTGTATTTACGGTTGCCTGAGTATCACAGATCTCTCCGGCCTGAGCCTCGGCTTCTTCCTCAAACAGACAATACTCATTTTTCACATATCCTTCTACATCACCGGATACGATTTTCGTCCACTCATCACCTTTTTCAATAATATCCGCTCCGGCGCCCCGGCTCAGTTTTCCAACAACCTCAGCGTCGATATTAGCCTCGCTCCGAATCGTCAGGCTGGAATCCTCTTCCACAACTGCCAGCAGTCTGCCTTCCCATTCAGATTTTTCTTCTTCCTTGTTTGTCTCCTGTAAATCCTCGGCTGAATCACTGTCTGCAGTATTATTCTTTTCCGCCACAACAGGCGCTGCGCCGGAAACAGTTTCTGCGGCACTGACAGAAACGGCTGACGGGACGGATACAATAGCAGCAGATGCCGCAATAACTCCGAGTTCCATAACCAATTTTCTGAATTTCATTTGACCTCCTATACTTTGCTTTTTCCTGCAAAGTGCTCTCTAAATTTAAGTTTTGTAAATGTGTTACATTTATGTTATAGATTACTCATTTCCGTTAAATTTGTTACAGAAATGTTACAAAACTTTTCGAAGATTATAACAGTGCCTTTTCCATGTGTCAAGCCTTTTTTCTAAAAAAACTGCTTTTGAAGGTAAAAAAAGGGGGGTTCCACCATTTTGCGGACAATTTTTCCCATTTTTCGTCATTCTTCCTCCACTTTTATCATTTCATTTTTTTAACAAATTATTCGTGAATTTAACATCTGATTTTCTTCCCGGATTTCACGGCAAAACCGTCATAATGAAGCCTCCGTTAATATGCGCCCCCGGCGGTTCACATGAAAACAGACAGACCGCCCGGGTCTGCCTGTTTTCACTGTCATCATTCATTTATACAGGAACAAAATCCTGCATTTCTCTGTAAATTACAAACGTTTCAGAAGCTCTTCGCGCATCTCTTCATAGCCCGGCTTTCCAAGAAGAGCAAACATATTTTTCTTATAGCTCTCCACACCGGGCTGATTAAACGGATTCACACCCAGAAGATATCCGCTGACACCTACTGCAAACTCAAAGAAGTAGAACAGCTGTCCCAGGGAATACTCGTCCTGTCCGGGAATCTTCACCATCAGATTCGGAACATTTCCGTCTGTATGCGCCATGATCGTTCCATTCATCGCACAGTCATTGACGAAACTCATATCCTTCCCTGCCAGGTAATTCAGACCGTCCAGATCAACCGGTTCTTCCTGAATCACAACATTTCCCTCAGGTTTTTCGATTTTAAGTACCGTCTCATACATAATACGGGCGCCATCCTGGATAAACTGGCCCATGGAATGAAGATCTGTTGTCAGATCTACAGATGCCGGGAAAATACCCTTCTGATCTTTTCCCTCACTCTCGCCGTATAACTGCTTCCACCACTCACTGATATAATGAAGACTGGGCTCGTAGTTGGCAAGTACCTCTGTAGTCTTGCCCTTCCGATGAAGAATATTGCGGATCGCAGCATACTGCATCGCGTCATTTTCTGCAAAATCCTTCTCCAGCGCCAGCTCTCTTCCTGCTGCCGCTCCCTGCATCAGCTTATCAATATCCGCTCCGCTGACAGCAATCGGAAGCAGTCCCACTGCCGTCAATACGGAAAAACGGCCGCCCACATCATCAGGCACGACAAAAGTCTCATACCCCTCCTCGGAGGCCAGAACTTTCAATGCTCCTTTTGCCTTATCTGTGGTAGCGTAAATCCGCTTCGCAGCTTCCTCTTTGCCGTATTTTTTCTCCAGTTTCTCTTTAAAAATACGAAAAGCGATAGCCGGCTCTGTGGTTGTGCCGGATTTGGAAATTACATTTACAGAAAAATCACGGTCTCCAACTACATCCAGAAGCCCCTGCAGGTATGCTCCGCTGATGCTGTTTCCGGCATAATAAATTTCCGGTGTTTTTCTCATTTCCTTCGGAATATTATTATAAAAACCATGACGAAGGAACTCAATTGCCGCCCGGGCGCCCAGATAAGAACCGCCGATACCGATCACAACCAGAACCTCAGAATCACTCTGAATCTTCTCGGCAGCCTTCTTAATCCGGTCAAACTCTTCCTTATCATAATCGACCGGCAGATCAATCCAGCCCAGGAAGTCATTGCCAGCTCCTGTTTTTGA
Organism: uncultured Lachnospiraceae bacterium; assembly: GCA_946491665.1. Lineage (GTDB taxonomy): Bacteria > Bacillota > Clostridia > Lachnospirales > Lachnospiraceae > Eubacterium_I. The sequence continues at coordinate 9,898 of CAMLYL010000033.1, forward strand.
AACCAGAACCTTCTTCGCGTCTTCCGTCAGCTTGCTCATGTACTTTACTTCTTCTTCGCTGATGAAAGAAGCCGCTCTGCTGTAATCAAATGTAATTTTGCTCATTTTCCTCGCTCCTTTTCTCGTTTATCTGTGGCTTTGTTATTTTTTTAACTTTCTTCTGTATTGTAGCAAATGACCCTCCATATTTCAAGTGGCCGCGGAAAATCTGCAGCTTTGTTTCAGAAAAAATATTATCACGGAAAAATTTCCTGAATCACACTTCCAAACAGCTCCTCATCTTCTTTGGAAACCGTTTTTTTCCGCTCCGGCTGCGCCTCTCCGGTCTGCCGCTCCAGAGCCTGCTCCCGACGGGCAGCCAGATTACTCTGACTGATTGCCACTTTTGTCATTTCCTTTGTATTTTCTGTCAGGCGTTTTATCTGCTTTCTGCACCTTCTGACTGCCAGCAGTGTCAGTATCATCAGTACGAATATACATGCCAGAATAATCAAAAACAGTTCATTCTGATAAAGCATGTACAATGATTTTGCCAAATGAAGTAAATTTTCCATCCGGCACCTCCTTTCTGCCGGGCACATTTGTCCGCCTGCCCTTAGTTTAACAGAAACCATATCCGAAAGGAAGGAAAATCGTCCGCTTTTTTACCGCAAATTACGACACAAAATTTTCCTGATAAAAGTGTGTTGACTTTTCCCGTCAAACGTATACTATAATGAATAAAAAAGATTATTTTTTTGAATTTTGCTTTCATTTTAAAAGATATTTTATTGGGAAAGGACAGACATATGAAAAAAATCATCCTGACCGGCGGCGGAACAGCCGGACACGTAACCCCAAATATCGCTCTGCTGCCCCGCCTGAAAGAGCTGGGATATGAGATTTCCTACATCGGCTCCTATGAAGGAATCGAAAAAGGGCTGATTGAAAAAGAAAATATTCCCTATTACGGGATTTCTTCCGGAAAACTCCGGAGATATTTTGATCCCAAAAACTTTTCTGATCCTCTGAAGGTTCTGAAGGGATACGGCCAGGCCAGACGCCTGATCCGCAGACTGAAGCCTGACATCATCTTCTCCAAAGGAGGTTTTGTCAGTGTTCCCGTAGTTTTGGCGGCCAGACATCTGCGGGTTCCGGTCATTATTCATGAGTCTGATATGACCCCGGGACTTGCCAACAAGCTTGCTATCCCCTCTGCCAGCAAAGTATGCTGCAATTTTCCCGAGACCCTGAAAGCGCTTCCCGAGGGAAAGGCCGTTTTATCCGGATCTCCTATTCGCCGGGAACTGCTGCAGGGAGATAAGCAAAAAGCTTTTACATATACCGGTTTCACAGATGACAAACCGGTGATCCTGATCATCGGCGGCAGCCTGGGATCCCGGGTCATCAATGAAACGGTGCGAAAGCTGCTTCCGAAATTACTGAAGAATTATCAGATTATCCATCTCTGCGGAAAGGGGAACCTGGATCCTACACTGCACAATACCGTCGGCTATGTGCAGTATGAATATATTAATGAAGAACTGGCCGATCTGTTCGCCGCAGCGGATCTGGTAATCTCACGGGCGGGAGCCAATGCCATCTGCGAACTGCAGGCGCTCTGCAAACCCAATATCCTGATTCCTCTTTCGAAGGCCGCCAGCCGGGGCGATCAGATCCTGAACGCCAACTCCTTCAAAAAGCAGGGATTCAGTTATGTACTGGAAGAAGAAAATCTGACTGAGGATACGCTGGAACAGGCAGTCTCCGCCGTCTGGGAGAATCGTGAAACATACCGGAAAGCCATGGAGGAGAGCCAGAAGACCGATGCCATCGAAATTATCACCGGGCTGATTGAAAAGCTGAGAAAACATTAAAAGTTATGCTGTAAAAACTGCCGCACCTGCGATTTCAGGTGCGGCAAAAATATGTAAATCTGATTTAAATTGTACCCTTTTCAGATCTTGTTATCAGTTCATCTTCAGTTCTTTGCAGATCTCCGCAATCTCCTCAGCGCTAAGGCCCGCATGATTCCAGCACAGCTTTTCTCCGTTCCCGTCTCCGATATACCGGGGAATCAGATGCATATGGAAGTGAAATACCGTCTGTCCTGCCACTTCACCATTATTCTGTACGATATTAAAACCATCGCACTTTAAGGTCTCCGTCATCTTCACAGCAAGCTTTTTGGCCAGAACAAAAATCCGGGATGCGGTCTCGTCCGGCAGCTCATATATATTTGCCGCATGTTCCTTCGGCAGAATCAGCGCATGTCCTCTGGTGGCCGGATCGGCGTCCAGAATCACAGTAAACATATCATCCTCATAAATAACATTGGTCGGTATATCCCCGTTGGCAAGCTTACAGAAAATACAGTTGGCATCCTTCATTTTTCTATCATCCTTTCTTTCAGAATCCGTCGCCGGCCTTTCCTGTACAGCCTTATGTTCCGGGCCGGGCTTTTCCTCTGATATCCAGTATATAGAAAAAATCTTCCAAAATCAATCCTGTTTCGGAATCCTCCTGCAATGCACCTGAAACTCTTCTGTGGCAAATACTATCCGGTCTCCGGGCCGGAGCCGGCAGGGCGTATTCATGGGAAGTAGCCGGTGGTTGAGATAGGTTCCATTGGTGGAGTTATAGTCTTCCAGGTACAGTTCTCCCTCTTTCAGATCCAGCTTCGCATGAATTCTGCTGACCGTTCTTGACTGAAGAATCCCCTGAACCCGTTCTCTGTCCGTGCCTACAATATACGGAAATACAGTTAATTTCATATCCTGCTCCAACCCGTCTCCCTTATAAATCAACGTCCATTGAACTTGCGTATCTTCCTCTGATAAACACTCGGTATAATCCTTCCCCAGAATTTCCTCCGCCGCGTAAAAATTCCGCTGCTCTTCATCCAGAATCTCACTGTAGTCCACCATATTTTTCCTCTTTTCCTTTCGGCGTCTCCTGCGATGGCCTCTCTTTTTCTCCGGATCCGTCTGCAAAAATTCCAGTTCCGGATCCTTTCCTTCCGGTGTCCCGGCTGCTCCGCGGAGCAGTCCGTCATCCTCACTGAAATCTCCGGGGTTACAGCCGTATTCTCCGGCTGCGGCCTGCTCCATTCCATTTTTATCTGTTCCTCCCCGTCTCCCGGCATTTTCGCCGCTGATATGGTTGGTAAGACATTCTATACAGTCCTCCGCAATAAATTCAGACTGAGCACATCGCTCATACATTTCATACCCCATCTGCATTGCCATGACATCCGAATGATCCAGATACTGCAGGATTTCCTCAAACAAATTCCGGATTCCCTGTTCGCTTTGCTGTGCCAGCCCCGGAATATAGCAAAATCTGATTCTGTCAGTAAAACGGTCATAATATATCATAGAGGTGGAAAAGCATATATTCTGATCATCCAGAAGATATTCTTCCATCGCTTTCTTCAGTTCTATCAGATTCTGCAGCAGAAACCGAAGCTGCCTTTCCCTGATCGGAATAACAGAAAACTGCTTTTCCAGAGACTGCATCCCGGTTACATCATACCAGTATTCTGCCGATCCATCCCCCATAATTACCTGCATTTCCAAAAGACTTGGAATATCATTATGTAAAATCATCTGCAGCTCATAATTCTCAAAAATATAATCTGCATTTTTTACGATCATATAGCTTTTTCTTGATGTTCTTAAAAACTCTACATTCATTTACTCCCACCCGCTTCTCTTTATTAAATCTGTACTTACGGACACTCCCTCTGCCGGAAATTACGGTGCCAGAATATCCTTTAAGGCCTTCAGTTCTCCGATATTTAAAAAGTATTTTCTGGTATCCAGCTGACAAAGAGTCTCCGTATTTTGCCCCTCCTGCTGCACCTTCTCATACCATCCAATGGAAAGCTGAAGCATAAATGCCAGCAGAAAAACGATAATCGGAAACAGAAAAACAGCTTCCACAGTATAAGATCCCCGTACCCGGAAAAGCTTCCGTTTCATTCTATTCACCTCCTCATCCGGTCAGCAGCATCATCAGGACATCCGCCGTCAGCACAAACGGCGCAAACGGAATCCTCCCCTGCCATCCGAATTTTTTTCGTATAAGGAAAACCAGCGCACAGACCGCCGCACACAGAGAAGCAAGAAACAGAAGCAGAAAATTCTGCCAGAATCCGAGATAAATTCCTGTTACGCAAAAAAGAAGACCATCTCCGGCACCTATACTTTCCTTCGTTACAGCCGCCCCCAGCATCAGAACACAGCCAACCAGCAGACCGCCTGCCACAGCTTTCCACTGCAGGTTACCGCCTGCCCAGCGAATCAGTAATCCACATCCGCCTGCCGCCCCCAGAATCAGCAGGGATATTTCCTGCCGTTTCCAGTCCATCCATGCCAGAATAAACAGAAAAACCAGCAGCACAACTTCCTGTATCATTTCCTGTTCCTTCTCCTCCCTGACCGTTTTATTTCCTGATAATATCATCTCCGCCATTATATTATGAGCAGCATCGGGCGCAGGCATGACGGTCCTCCGCCTGTTCCTTCGGCACTCTGTAAATTGTCCGTTTCAGACCGCTGCATTTTAAATCCCCATGGTACTGCGTTCCATAATCTGTAATATAAACGCGGCTCTGCCCCTGATAGCAGCTGCAGGGATAGTAAATACCTCCGTCTTTATTCCTCATCTGCGAAACGCCGCTCGTCGGCACGCTCTGTATGGAAAGCTTCAGATAAGGACATTCCGCTGTACTGTGATAGGCGCTGCCGGACGGAGTAATGTACACATACCCATCCTCCCCGGCGGAAGTCTCAGGATCTGCTCCTGTCCATTTCTTCATCCGGACACACTGTTCCACCGGGAGTGTATCAATTCCCCAGAAGGAAATCGGCAGCTCCGCCTCGTAATCAGCCACAAGATAAACATAATCCCCGGAGAAATCAGAATGCAGCAGCGATATACCGCTGACGCCTCCGGACAGAACGGAATCTTCACAGCCGTGCTCCCTCAGATATCTCCGAAACAAAAGCTGCCCTTCCGCCATGGATAAAATATTCCCCTCCTCAGTCTGATCCTGATAAGAAACAGCCGTCAGCCTGGCCGCGTACTGCAGTCCATGATTCACCTGGATCTGCAGCAGCAGAACAGGAAATATACCCAGTACAACCAGCGCCGCAAAAAGAAACAACGGAAGCACAAAAGCGGCTTCCACCGTAAAGCTTCCGCTCCGGCGGACACATTGCAGTGCTTTTGCATTGGACTTCAATGGGATTGTGAGGGAGGTATCCTCAGATAATGTCCGCAATGGATTAGAGAGAGATTTTAATTTCCATATTGCTTTTAAAATGATTTCTTTTATTCTTTCATGCAAAAGCACTGTAACATGTCCGCCTCCTTTCTTCTCTGCATTTCCGGTTTGTTCTGAAAATATATATTCCATTTATCAAACATCTCCCAGAAAGGAAATCTCTGTCTTATCTGTAATGCTCCAGGAACGGAAAGAATTCTGCCCCAGTGTAACAAAACTCCAGAAAACAGAAGGCGCTTCATAGGTATAACCGCATTCTGCCCGGGACAGCATCTGATCCATTTTGACATCCGTGTTTTTTTCAATCATATCCATCCCCCTCTGTGCCAGCCTCTGGTCTGACGCTGCCCACAGCAGAAGCTGCAGATAATTGGAATAGGACAGGCCGCTTTTCTGCTGACTTGCGTCAGTGCCGGAAAAAGAGGACGACAGATGAAAAATGTCTGTATGCCACTGCTCTTCCGTTTTAATCGGCATAACTCTGCCTCCGTTCAGCAAAATTTTCATATCACTCAGAGATTCGGCATATGCCCAGGCAGCCAGTATCCCCTGCTCCACAACCGGCTCCAGCTCCGGATGCCCCACGGCGGATGTCAGCATCAGAGCAATCGCTGACGCCTCCTGCCTTTTTTCTGCATTTGTCTCCAGAAAGGCAAGATTTGCCGCTTCCCTCAGCAGCAAAAGCCGCCTCACTGTGCCCTTCAGGTTTGCTTCATCCCCGGATTTTCCCACAATCATATACTCTATTTCATAATCCAATGCGCGATCGGCTGCTTCCTCCGATGCGTCAAGAAAATATTTGTCCAGATATAATCGAAACAACAGCTTCTCTGTACTTTTAACAGCCGCATCTGTAGTAAAATTTCCCTTTTCCAGTTCCCGCCTTTCAATACAGGTGCTCAGATCAATCGTTTTCTGAGAAAGCTCTTCCTCTGGCATCAGAAACGCATAGATTCCGTTCTTCTGAATTTTTCGAACCCATTCCAACGGGTTCTCCGACATATTTTCAGTCGCTTCAGGCAGGGCGGTCTCCGGTATTTCCTCCGCAAACACGGACGCATTCTCTCCGCCGCTGTCCGTTCCGGAAACCTGCTCCTTTTTCGCCTGCTCCAGATTCTCCAGTGCATCCAGAGCTTTTGTTTCCAGATCATCCTTATCAGCTCCCGTTTGTTCAGAAGCCTTCAGCCAGTTCATAACAGCCAGAAGTGTTTCCTCCCCGACAGATTCTTTCATCCTTTCCGCAGCCTGACGGCGAAACGCGGCGCCTCCGTGATCAGTTGCAAGCTCATACGCATTTGTTTCTACCGCCTCCAGCCGAACCCTCAGCATATAGTAATTTTTCCCTGACCAAAGTGTATTCCTCTGATTTCCATCTATCGCCGCCTGCTGGAGACTTTCCAGAGAATCCAGCGCAGGCAGATCCCCGTCTGTCAGCCAGAACAGAAGGTGATAATTTTCCCACAGTTCTCTGTTGTAAGACGCCAGCACAGTATCACGCGCCTGTATGGTACTCACCTGCGCATTGGCCTTCAATCCGCTGACGCGGGCAGCCTCCAGAAATGCAAAGACTGCCGAAAAGAAACACGCCAGCAGCAGCGTCAGGAAAACCGTGATGCTCCCTGTTTTCCTCATTATAATGTTCCCGCCTTATTACTGATTTTGGAAAATGCAGTATTCACCAGAGAAGTAAGCTGGCTTTTAAAGATAATAATCAGACCGATAATGACCACAAGAATCAAAATAACCTCCACTGTTCCAATTCCGTCTTCTTCAACGAAAAATCTTTTCAGTTCTCCCATAATTTCTCCCCTCTCTTATACTCACCCTTTCCCTGCTCGCCATAGATATGACGGCAGCCGTTTTTATAAACCAATATTTCATTTACAGACCGGTCAGCGCCGGCAGCAGCAGAACCAGCAGAATCAGAACCAGCATTACCAGCATGGGAAACAGCATTTTCGTACCTGCCTCCTCGCCTGCCTTTCTGGCCCGGTTTTTTCGCATCTCAAGCGCTTCTGCTGCCTCTTTTCTCAAAAGCTGGCGAATATCCCGGGTTCCTTTAGACAAATTTTGCGCGAGAACAGAACTGAATCTCCGGTAGGGAAGAAGCCCGATTCGGTTCCCAAAGCGTTCATAAGCTTCTCTTTCACCTCTTCCCTCCTGCATTTCCCGGTATGTAACCAGCATTTCCGCCTGATAGGCAGGCATCGGATCACCCGGCTTCGTTCTCCTTTCTGTCATTCTTTCCCAGGCTTTCCGAATTGTCATTCCACTCTCCAGAAGAATCGCCATCTGATCAACCATCCGGGGATATTCAAATATCAGCTGCTCCTTTCTTCTTTTCTCCCGGATTTTCTGCGCCTCTTTCTCTTTCCGTTCCAGGCAGATCGCCGCAACGGCGCCGAGAAAAAGAACCAGAATCCACTGAAAATCCTTTTTTTCTTCCCAGTAAATGGTATTTCCGGCTATTGTATCCGGAAGAGAAAAGCTCTCCTCCTGCCGGGTATCTGATTCTGTCTGCTGTATTTCTTTCTGAAGCTGCATACGAAACCACGCTTCACTGCCCGTCTCGGGCGGCATAACCAGAAGTCCATATACTTCCCTGCGGCTGTAGCTTCCATACGAAAAGTAAACCGTTAATTCTATCAGTTCTCCATCTTCGGGCAGTGTATCAGATACAATCTTTCCATCTGACTGCAGCACATTGCAGTCACTGCTTTCATAGGAGACCTGTACCAGTCCGCCGCACAATTCTTCCGGCAGTGTCAGATCTGTCCGAATCTCCTCCGGGGAAACATTCTCTCCCAGATAGCAGTCCTCCCACTGGCCAAACGCCTCCGCTAAAAGCTGTTCCGCTTCTTCTGCCGAACGCTCTACAGGGGCAATATCCACAGCCAGTTCCTGCTGATCAGAGTTCTCCAGCCGGAAAGTAAAAGTCCGGCTCTGTGTGCTCCCGCCTTCAGCCGCTCTCACTGCCTTTCCCGCCAGATCCTGCGCCTCCATGCGACCTTTCACCCCGAGTCCGGCCGCCATCAGCGCAAAAAGCGAAAAAATCAGAATTGATTTTCTGTGAGTTTTTAATATTCGAAATATGGAACCTGTATTTATTTCCATCCTGAGTCCTCCTTTCATTTTCCCCGCAAAAACTCCTGTCCAATCAATTGCTTTTTCGCCCCCTGAACCGGCAGTCTGCTTCATCCGCAGTATAATTCTTCCCCCCGGAAAATACTTATACCGCAATATCTGTCAGCTTTTCTGACCAGAGAAAACACCCCGCATATCCGGCCAGGCAGATGCTCATAACCAGAACACCCAGGCCATTGTGATATAATGTGCTTACATAAGATGGCGAACTGACTGTCACAAACAGCAGCACGCCCGGAAGCAGAATATTCATCATTCTCTGCTCCAGTTTCCTGGATGCCACTGCATTTTCAATTTCCGCCAGAACCTCTGCTTTCTCCTGCATCTGTTTCACACAGTTTCGGATAATTTCCGTCAAATTACCGCCGCTTCGGCGGGCATACCGGAATATTTCCGCAAAATTTGAAATATCCTCTGTCTGGCTTTGGGATGCAAAATCCCACAATATCTGTTCCAGCGGCTCATTCATGGCTGCTCTCTGATTCATCAGACGCATTTCTCTGCAGATTTCCGCTTCCGGCCCATACAGCCGCACCAGATCTGCTTCTGCCCGTTTCCATGCATTTTCCATGGAACAGCCTGCATTCAGCGAACCGGCAACCATCTGTATACAGGAAATAAACTGCCGCTGAAAACACCGTTTCTGCCGCTCTTCCCACTGTTTCCGGCGTCGTTTCATATATATGGGAATTAGTATGACTCCCAGAAGGAGTCCCCATACCGATCGGTAAAATAAGAACGCAATTCCGGCAGTTAAGAGAATGCCGGTCATAACAGATTTCATCCATTCCTTTGGCGGCAGTCTGATTCTGGGCCTTTCCTCAATATCAGAACGCTTTCCGCAGAAACTCCTCATATGCCTCTTTAAGTCCCTCTGAACAGATTTTATCTGTATCCTGCAGCTGGTTTTCTTTCTTCCAGACTCCATAAATCTTCCCCTCCCTCTCCTCAGCTTCCTCGAACCGATACAGCGTATTCAGACAGATTCTCCCCCTCCGCATTCCGGTGATCTCACAGATGCGCAGCAGTTTTCTGCTTTTATCCCGCATACGTCCCAGGTGAATCAGTATATCAATCCCGGACGCAATCTGTCTCCGAATGGCCTCCACCGGAAGCTCCATGGCCATCAGCGTCATAGTCTCCAGCCGGGACAGCATGTCCTCACAGCTGTTGGCGTGTCCGGTAGACAACGATCCGTCATGACCGGTATTAAAGCTTTGCAGCATATCCAGAGCCTCCGCGCCGCGGACCTCTCCCACGATAATCCGGTCCGGACGCATTCTCAGAGCCGTGCGTATCAGATCCCGGATCGTGATTTCCTCAGAGCCGCTTCCATTGCTGTTTCGCGTCTCCAGCCGAATCAGATTCGGAATCCATTTCATCTGCAGCTCGGCAGAGTCCTCGATGGTGACCACCCGCTGCCATACCGGAATATGTTCTGACAGTGCATTTAAAAATGTTGTTTTTCCTGATCCGGTTCCCCCCGACACAAAAATATTATATCCCGCCCGAACCAGCAAGGCCAGAAACTCCGCCGCCTCCTGCGATATAGATCCCAATTCTGTAAGCCGCTGAAGCGTCATCGGTTCCCTGGAAAACTTCCGGATGGAAATGGCGGATCCGTCAATGGAAATGGGTTCCAGAACCACGTTTACCCTGGAACCGTCCGACAGGCGGGCGTCCACAATAGGTTTTGCCTCATTGACTGTCCGGTTTGCGCTGCCCACTATCTGCTGAATCACGTCCGAAAGCTTCTCCGCCGAAAGCTGTCCCGCTTCCCAGGATCTGATCTGTCCGTCTTTCTCGTAAAAAATATGATGCGGTCCGTTAATCATAATCTCTGTAATCTCCTCATCATCCAGAAGCTCCTGAATCAGATCCAGCCGCCGCAGTGAATTAAAAATGTATCGCTGATAGTTTTCCCTCTGTTCCAGAGACAGCAGATGCTCTCTGCTGTAACGGCTGACACTGCGCGCAATAATTTTACCCAGCTCCTGGTCTGTTATTTCCCTGGAAAGATCCATATCATTCAGAATCTGTCTCCTGATTTCCTGCCACTGGTCAGTCACTTCGCCGCCTCCTCTCCATTCAGATATTTTCCGGCCAGCCGTCCCAGAGAACTCTCCGCCCACTCGTAAATCAGATGTATCCCTTCGCTTTCTGCAGCAATGACCGGCAGAGATACCTGTGTCACGGAAACCTTCTGCTGCTTCAGACACTTGCCGATCAGACGCATCCACGCTCTCCTGCTCTCAGAAAAAGACTCTCCTTCTCTGGTCAGATGATATACCGCAGATGCCTGCTGAAAGAAAAACTCACTGCCGCAGCACAGGCACCCCAGCGCAATCACAACCGTACCGTATTGCTCCTGACTCCGCACCGTACGCATCAGCTTTTCCACATCATCCTCGCGGATCTCATGAAGAATCATGGGATTTTCCGGAGGAAGAATACAGTCAATCTGCTCCAGCCGGCGCACAAATGCATCCGTTGAAACCTTCTCATCACAGCGCAGTTCCAGAACAAAATCACTGAGATCCGGCCCGGGCTCCATAAGAAATAACTCTCCCATTCCGCTGCATTCTGACAGATTCAAATATAAAACTCTTTCCCTCCCTGCAAGCAGGTGCGCCATTGTCACCGAAAATGCCAGAAGCTGTGAAACCGTACAGTCACCGGTCACCGCAATCCATTTCTGCCGGTTTCCGGCATCAGAAAAATTCCCATTGCCGCCTCCCTGATGCAGGAACATAATCTTCTGAAAGATTCTCTCACAGGACTGATACCTGCAGATAACACACTCCTCCTGAGAAACTTCTTCAGAAAGAATAATGCATCTCGGATCCTCCAGGCGGCTGCGCACCTGCTGTATAAAAGCTTCCGAACCAATCCATATCGTTTCTGAATCCCATTTTTTTATCTGATCGGGATTCTCCACAATTCCAATCCTGGCCTGTTTCCCCAGTCTGTTATTCAAATACAGAACAAACTTCCGCATATACGCACTCTCAAGGCCGCCTATAGCAATAACACGATCCTGCACACCTTCACCCCCAACCATGTAATATATCCAAGAAAAATCGCCACAGAAAAATGTATGGTATGTGATTTTTCTCCTGTACCCGGATATGTCTGTATTTTCTTCTGTACTAACATATTGAAAAAATATTGAAAACAATTTATCAGACTTGCTTTGAGCTGTCTGAGACTCAGCAGTCTGCTGAGAGAGAGCCCTGCGCCCAGCAGGAAAGATAAAAAGATGCAGTAAAAAACATCCTCACCGCCATTCAGGCATCCGATTACAAAAAACAGTTTGATATCTCCGGCTCCCACCGCCCGCATACGGAAAGGAATCCAGCCGATCAGAAACGGGATCAGAAATCCCAGAAAGAACGCTTTCGGCTCCAGCACCGACAAAGGACTCAGAAAAAGCACAACTCCCGCCGCCAGTCCGGTGCAGATCCAGCCGTTTGGAATCCGCTCTGTGCGAAGATCCCATACCACCGCCACAAACAACAGTATCAGCGAAATATAAACCTGCAAAAACCCTCCATTCTTCTCACCTCCAAAATGTGTTTTTCAAGTTAAGTTGGATTATAAACCACCCCCTTTGCCGTTGTCCACCCTGAGTTTTCATCCGCATTTACGAATTGTGCAATTTCACAATAATTGCAGGAATAAAATGCCATAAAGTGCCGCCATCCCGCAAAAACCAAGGGTTCCGAATGTCAAAAGACTGATCAGATTAAAACCGATCGCCACCTGCAGTCCCCTGGATGCAAAGAAGGAATTCAGGAAGTAGACCACGATAAAGCACACCACCGTCCGAGCCGCAAAATTCAACAATATCTCTGCCTTCTTCTTCAGTATTCCAATGACAAGAACCAACAGGCAGACACCTGCAATTACAAGAATTCCGATTTCCGTATTTCCCATGCTTTTCCCTTTTTCCGATCTTGGTGTAATATATTATTTTTGTGCAAATTTATGACTGACAAAAAGCAGTATTTTCCAGTTATCTGTATAATTCAGAAATGTTGTGACTATACTTATACAAGTATAAAATCTTTCAGCAAAACCTGTATTTTTAAGAAAATCACTCAAAAACAGGAGGTGTGACAGACCTATGAAACATTTTATCCGGGCGCCCCGGGAACAGGAAGAATTTTCCATTACGGAAGCAATCCGCCAGACCAAGGCCGATCTGGACTGTGCCTATATTAATTTTGACCACGCACTTGATCCGGATCTGATTGACTGCTATATTTATCAGCTGAAATCCGCGCAGATGCGATATCGTTTCCTTCTGAACTGCGTAAAAAAAGATGGGATGCCATAAGCTCCCATCTTTTTACACATGCTCTGTTTTATCACTGCACACTCACCGCATAAAACTGATTTCCGCTGACGGCAAATTCTTCCGATGCAGTACTGATCGATCTGCTCTCCCTGCTGCCGCTGTCGGGATTATAAATAACAACACTGCCGTCATTATATCCCGTAAGCAGTACAGGCCTGCCGTTCTGCACGCCGTATACCGGAGATCCCGCTCCCACATAATACAGCACCTGCTCAAGAGAGCAGCCTGTCAGATTATAAACCGACCGGTCAGAAACGGTCTCACTCAGAATATCATATACGGAGTTCCCCGCATTTAAAAGCGCGTCTGTGTCTGCCCCGGTTCCGGCCTGATTCAGCATAATAGCCAGGGCTTTTGCCGCGGCGCTGTTTCCCCCCGCTGCGGAAATTTCCAGAGACTGCGACTGTTTTTTCGCACATTTCCATACATAATTCTGGTTCTTATCCACTACCACGCCGCGATTCTCATCGGCACTGGCAATCGCCTCTGTCACACTGTTTGTTCCCATCAGAACCTTTCCTTTTGCATACACATAATATGTGCTGCCGTCAAATTCTCCATCCATCTGCAGTTCCACGGACTCATCCGAAACAGTCAGCTGGGGAATTACCAGACTGGGTGATGAAGAAATTTCTCCGGAAAGCTGCAGCGTCACCTGACGCTGTTTCACACTGTCCGTTGTTTCAGACACATATACCTGTTCTTTCTCCTGCATATCCCGGTTACGGATCGTATCAGGCTCGGCATCGGAATAAACTCCGTTGCTGTAAACTGCCCGATCCAGGTAAATCGTGCCGTTTATCACTTCCGCTCCGGTCACATAACTGCCCTCACTGTTATAAGTTTTCAAAACTGCCAGGCTCTCATCCGTGGTATCCACAATCACCACCTGGCTCATAGCAAATATACCTGTCTGCTCCGAAACGTTTTCTGCCCGCGCGATACCGTAAATGCAGTCTGTTCCCAAAAATCCCAGAGGTTTAATGCGTTCTCCCTCTCCGACGCTGATATCACGGGTCTCTCCGCTCTCAAGATCTGTCAGATGCATAACAGCTGCCTCCGCAGCGCTGCCCTCCGTCCAGGCCAGGTACTGCCCGTCATCCGAACTTTCGCAGTTTCCCGCAGTCAGCCCGGAAATAAACACCTTTGCTTCCTTTGTATTCAGATCTACCTGATAAATCTGATCTCCCATAGCAAAATAGAACATCCCTGTATCAGAAATATACATGGTTTCACCGATCTCTTCCTTCATAATCTGATAGGAATCTGCAGATGGAATAAACAACTGCTCTTTCACCGTATTAGTGGTACGGTCATAATGGCAGACACTGATTCCTACCTGTCCTTCCCGGTTTCCGCGGTTCATATATCCATAAACAATAAAATCTATGCTTCCGCTCTCATTTGCACGGATGATACGGATATCATGCTCATTGTAGTTCTCCCGGATATCCATTCCTTCCTCACCCCGGAAACTGTAAACTTTTGTCAGATAATTGGAATCCCGATTATAACTCCAGAGCTCTCCCTGCTGCACAAAGCAGACTACTGTACCCGCCTCATTCGCCATAAAGTCCACATCCGAAGAACGAATTCCCAGATTCAATGTGCTGCCCTGCACATCGCTGCTTTCACCCCTGTAAATTTCCTCTGCTGTCCGTTCAAAGCTGAGAAGATACATTTTTTCCGTTCCATATCGGACACGATAGTACTCCTCCACATTATAATACTCCAGAGATCCATCCTCTGCGGCTGTTGACATAATATAAGTCAGCAATATCACATTGTAGGAGTCATTCAGCTCTTTCACAGAGGCCACCGGCTCCGTAACTTCCTCTCCCTGGAGTTCGCCCCAACAGGCCTGAGACAGACTGTTATTGATGGTAACCGTCTGCAGTGTGCTGTTATCCGCGCCGCTCTGAGGCTCCATATAGGATGCCAGCTCGCTCTGGCGGCTCTTATCCATCGTTATCTCGTGAAATGCCTTTACAAAAGAAATACACTCTCCAATGTGACTGTCGCCCGCACCGGTAATCCGGGTATAAAAATAGCAGGGATCTCCGCTGGTTGTCACCTGCAGAATCAGCAGATATTCCTCCCCTTCACTGAGCAGATTCCCAATGGGAAGCTCCGCCTGGGCAGTATCCTCTGTCGCAGTCAGATTTTCCGCTTCCGCCTGCTGTACCAGACGGGTCGTATCCAGCGTTCTCACCTCAAAACTGACAGATTTCACCGTATGTCCGTAGGAATCAATTTCCACAGGCAGCGTTTTTCCGGCCTCTACCGGAGTGATCGTATCCCGCATGGATGCTGCATTCATCTCCTGCGCATAGCCATGCAGCTCATTGACTCTCTGGCCATCTTCCATCAGATAAACCACCGGAAGAGATGCCTCCGCCATATCTTCTGTCCGATCTCTGGTTTCATGATTCGTTAGCCTGGAAAAAACAAACAGCCCGGCAATGAATACCGCAGCCAGAATTAAAAATTGTCTCAAAACCTTATTCATCTGACGCATCCTTTCCATTTTCCGTCAAAAGATCCAGCGTCGGACTCACATGAAGCTCGTCCATCATCCGGCGCAGCCCGGGTATCTTCTTTTCCTCCCCGCTTTTTACCGCCCGAAGCAGAATATTTTTGGGCGTATGCTCCATATCAATAAATTCCAGCACCTGGACCCGGTAGCCGGCTTCTTCCAGCAGATTCGCCCGGATGCCGTCTGTGATCAGAGCCGCCATGCGTTCTTTTAATAAGCCATATTTCATAACCGGAGCCAGCAGTTCACTATTTATCTGTCCGTTCAGCTCATGCTGACAGCAGGGCACCGACAGAATCACCTTCGCCCCCCAGCGCACCGCCCGTTCCAGCGCATAATCAGTGGCAGTATCACAGGCATGCAGAGTTACCACCAGGTCCACCTGGCTCACACCCTCATAATCCGCAATATCTCCCACCAGAAAATTCAGCTTTTCATAGCCGTATTTTTCCGCCAGCCGCTGACAGTCCGCGATGACTTCCGCTTTCAGATCCAGACCGATAATCCGCACATCATAGCCCCTAAGTTCATGGAGATAATAATACATGGCAAACGTCAGATAAGACTTCCCGCATCCGAAATCAATCATCACCAGCTCACGATCCCCCGGAAGCTCCGGTACAATATCTTCTATAAACTCCAGAAAACGGTTCATCTGACGGAACTTGTCATATCTGGAGCTGACAATCTTTCCTTCCGGAGTCTGAACACCCAAGTCCACCAGAAACGGCACCGGCACGGACGGGTCCAGAATATATCTCTTCTTCCGGTTATGCTCCAGAGAAGAACCTGTTTTGATCTGACATCCCGCCCGGGACCGCTTCACCATCATTTTTCCCTTTTTACTGATCAGCACATGCACCCGGCCTGCCGGATGCAGTGCTTCCAGCTGTCTCATATTTTCCATCCAGAACGCCACTTTTTCATATACTTCTTCAGCAGACAGATTATAATGCTGCACCTGCTTCTGCGTATATGCGCCTGCCTGAAACTTCAGCTCATTTTTCAGGAGCACCGGACGGATTTCTACTTTCCGGATGCCCTCTTTCTGCCGGGGATTGCTCAGAATGATTTTCCCCAGCTCTCTATCTAAACAGTATTCCAGTATTTCCTTCCACTGATTCATCCTTTATCCTCATTGCAGTTTTTCAATATTGTAAAACCTTTTTTCTGAAACCTCAAGTTCTTTTCAATACCACCGGCGGCACCTGCGGTATCGGCAGCGTCTCCGATACATTTCCTGCGCCAGCATTACTTCAATCAGCTGCATAAAAGGATCGTTGCGGTCTGGTCCCACGGACAGCCGTTCCATCTCCTGCTCTGCCGGAATGCCTCTTGTACCGGCGCCCGCAGCTGACAGCTCCTGACGGATTCTTCTGCAGATCATCCGAAACAGAAGGCGGTCGGGATACTCATCAAACATCATACTCCCCTCATGCTCCATCTTATCGCATTCCCTGGATACCAGTTCCTGAATCCGCCTGGCATCCCTCGGATACATCTCCTGCAGCCGCCGGCAGTCTCTGTCATATTCCGCCTCTTCCAGAAACGAATTGCGCATGGGATATGTCATATAAAAGGGGATCTTCTCACCGGCCTGACCGCCGAACATATCATAATATTCCTGTCCAAAATCCATCCTATTCTCCGAAATAGCTTTCTTTCCCACAGAATATGCAATTTCCGGCGGAAAATCTACTCTTTTTAGAAATTTTTAAGAAAATGTTCGCAAAATGCACATTGTCAGTTCCTCCGCAGAACTGACAATATGATCGGCGCCCTGCCGCCGAAGAAACTCCGCGGATTTAAATCCCCAGGTCACAGAAATGCAGGGAATGCCCGCATTTGCCGCGGTTTCAATATCCACCTCGGAATCGCCGACATAGATACATTCCTCCGGTTCGGCCCCCAGTTCCTTCATTGCCTCAAAAACAGTGTCCGGAGCCGGTTTTTTACGGATGCCCCTTGCCTCCGCCTCTCCTATAGCAACCTCTATGGTATCCGCAAAAAACTGCCTGTTCAGCCCTTTGACCGCCGCATCAAATTTGTTGGAAACAATAGCCAGTTTATATCCCTTATTCTTTAAAGTGTCCAGCATTTCCGGAATACCCGGAAATGGTCCGGTATGATCCAGCATATGTTTTTGATAATGAATGGGAAAATCCCGGATGCAGTCTGCATAATGCGGATTCTTCCTGCCGCCGGGAAGCGCCCTCTCCATCAAAACATAAATCCCGTTTCCCACTTTCCGGCGAACATCCTCCCGGTCATAAACGGGTCCGCCGTACTTTTCCATACAATAGTTCACACTGGCCGTCAAATCGTCCAGTGTGTCCATTAAAGTTCCGTCTAAATCAAATATTATCGTATTTCTCAATGATCTCCTGCTCACTTTCTTCTCCGGTTATCCCTGTTCCGGCTCCTGTCAGAGAAACCGCCTCGCCGCAGCCGTTCTCAGACTCCTGACCCGGATCGGATATTCCTCTTAAAATCTCCGTGATTTTTTCCAGAGCTCTGCGGTTGGCCTTATATCCCAGAGAACCGGACTTCACCTCATCATTCATGGAAACAGTCTCTATATCGATAGATTTCGTATAGGGATTATTCAGGTCAATATGAACCTTCATGCTGTGCAGTATGACAGGCTCTTCCTTTTTCCCCCCGAACAGTGTATCAAAGACACCTTTCTTTTCCTCTTCCTCCACCGGCTGTCCGTCTTCCAGATACTGAAAATCTGCAATCTCACCATATTGGAAAATCGGGGGATTCTTATCTCTGCGGCTCTTTGTACAATACCACAGCTTCTGCACCTCATCCACACAAAGCAGGGAGGCGCCTGCTTTTGCCTCCAGTGTCGCCTGAAACCGCTCGAACTTTTCCAGATTCCTCGCACGATATTCCAGGTGCCGCTTCATATCCTCTCCAGACTGACGCGGAATCAGCGCCGCATCCATATTCACTCTGGCGCTGCATTCCCGGCACAGGGGTACATTATCTTTAATCCGGATCAGCACATCGCCTCTGATTCTCTTCCCGCAGACCGGGCAAACCTCTTTACTGCCAAATAATCCCATGGAAAAAACCTCCTTTGCATGCTGTTTTGATTTTAACGCGAAAATAAATATCCTGCAACTGCCTTATGATCAGATTCGACAGGTGTTTTTTATCGGGAGCAGCTGAAAGCCTCAGAACTTCCCGCTGGAACTGCTGTATCCTCCTCCGCCGCCTCCGCCGCTTCCCGAAGAATGATTTTCTATTCTTACTCTGGTCTGCGTCATATGAGTAAACTGATCCCGCCGCAGCGTAATCTCCGCACCGCCGGGCGCCACATACTGATCTGCCTGTGTCTTTTCCGCCACATTTTTCATTCTGGAACGGATCAGAGCTGCAACAACCAGACCGACAACGATTCCAAGTCCCAGAGAAAACAGCCATTTCAGCAATTGATAAGCAGGATTGCTCTCCCTGGTCATCGGAGTCCCCTCTGCGGCCAGTGACAGAAGCTGATCACATTCCTCTATATAATCAGTAAAACCGGCCTGAAAATCATCCTCCCCGAACTCGTCCAGAAATGCCTCTGCCAGCACGTCCTTTGCATAATCGTTATACGCCTGATTGGCAAAAACTCCATGAACAAGCAATATGTAATCCCGCTCCTTCATAGAAAGCAGAAGCATGATGCCGTCCCTGTCGTCCCGCAGCCCCAGTCCAAGCTCTTCATAAATACTCTGCGCCGCCAGATCCAGGTCAGAATTCCATTCCTTATAGTCATTGACCATAACCATATAAACGCCGCTGTCATATTTTTCTGAAACCTCTGCTGCCTGGCTGTTTAAGGCGGCATATGCGCTGTCATCCAGCAGCCCCTCTTCATAATATACATACTGCGCTGCCTCTGCCGGTGCGCCTGCATACGCCGTCCCCGGCAGTACAGCGGTCATAAGCAGCATAATCATCGCTGTCAGTATCTTTCTTATTTGCTTTTTCATCCGTCTGCTTTCCCCCTTTATATAATCAGAGACGCCAGAGCACCGCCAACACCGATCAATCCGAACAGTAAAGTCAGTCCTCCAATCAGGCACAAACGCAGAATCGAGTATTTTGCTTTCGATACCGGCAGATCCCCTGCCAGCTTGCCTGTTTGTCCGTTCATCATAAATAAATAATTCTTATCCTTCCATCTGGTATTTAAAACCCACACCGGAAGCAGCGCGTATTTTACCTCGCCCCTCTGCATCCGGATATCCCGACCGGTTTCTGCCACAGTCTCATATCCCTGCACATCCCTTCTCAGCAACCCTTCCAGTGAATTCTCACAGCGAATATCCGCCCGGGGCGCACATTCCTCGATGGAAACATCATACTTATTTGCCAGATACCCCGGCATATAAACGGTGGAAAATTCCCGGATGTCATTATAATCAAAAGGTTCTATGGAATCCATATAATCATCCGGCATCTGCCTGGACGCATCGGCAGGAATCCGCTGAAACTCGGCTCTGCCCTCCCGCTGCACCAGGAAATGAGACGTATCTGTCACACGATACTCGCCTTCTCTGTGCGTCACACTCCGGGTTGCTTTATAAGTCACATGGCCCCAGGCTCTGGCATTGAACAGCCAGAAAGGTACGTAAACCCCCTTGATTTCCTCAATATGATTCACGGCGCTGAAATCTTTCGGCAGAAGAAACTTGCCTCTGTAATGATTTTTCAGCGCTTCCACCGCTGCCTTTTTCTCCAGTTTAAATGGAATGATATAATCCGGCTTCAATGTTCCGGCAAATTGTCCGGGAACAATTGTCGGATTTCCACAGTATGGGCAGCTGCCTGCTGCCGTGGACGCGTCACAGATCAGCTCCGCTCCGCAGGAAGGGCACTGGTAAGCTCTCATATTCTCTTCATCGCTCCCCCAGTCATCATTTACAGATGAAGTATCCCAGAAATTCTCTTCCTGCTCCTGCCGCTGTTCTTCTTCTTTCTCAAAGGCTTTCGATGCCTGCTCTTCCTTTTCCGCATACAGAGCCTCCATTTCTTCTGTTGAATAAGAATTGCCGCAATACTCACACTCCAGCCTGCCGCTGGCTCCGTTAAAGTGAAGAGGTCCGGTACATGCCGGACACTGATAATTTGTAATTTGCTCCGCCATCTGCTTTCTCCTTTCCCGGGCGTTCTTCTGCCCATCCAGGTATCCTCAAAGTCTTCTCCTCTGTATTCCTCAAAAACACTTCTGCTTCTGCTCTTTTGCATCTTCAATACCTGATTATATTTTCTATTATACACTGACACCCAAACTGCTGTCATTAAAAAACTGTGCTTCTGTTTCAAAAGCCGGTGCGGACGCTGACTTCTCAGTCCTCATCCACACCGGCTTTCCATGGAAGCTGCAGTACCATTTCAAACTGCTTCTGTTTCTTCTCCACCACGCACGCCCCGTCCATATCTTTCATCATTTTATCAACATTGTGCAGTCCTATACTGGTACTTCCCTCTTTTCTTTTTTTATCTTCAGGATCTGCACACACCGTATTCCGGAATACCAGCCTTCCCCATTCTTCTGTATGATTGGTATATATCTTTATTGGGGCTTTTTTATCCGCATATTTTATAATGTTGGAAACAATATTATCTAAAATCCGGTTTATATATTCTTCATTCACACAAATCTTTCGGTTATCTTTTTCCAGATCCGTCTCTGTGATATACTGTCTCTCCTCCAGATAAGCAGCCATTTCTGACAGAGGATCATAAAATACTTCCCGGAAGGTTTCAGGTTCTCCCAGTTTCACCTCTGCCCCTTCCGCCATCAGGGCATATTCAAATATATTATCCGAAAGACGCTTGATCTGCTGCGCTTTTTTGTCAATCTTCCAGAGATATTCCTGCAGCAGATCAGGATCACTTATTTCTTTTTTTCTGAGAAGCCCTGTATAAATCAGCAATGAAGTCAGCGGCGTACGAAGATCATGTGACATTTCCGTTATAATTCTCCGATTGGCCAGGCTCAGTTCCTCTTCATTCTCGCTGCTTTCTTTCAGCGCAATCCGCATATGATTCATTCCTTCCGCCAGCAGCGACAATTCATTTCTTCCCCGCACCGTAATCTCATAATCCAGATCCCCGCTTCCGAGAATATCACATTCCTCCTTCAATTTCCCGATATAACGCACGGTTCTCCGTATTCCAAATATAACAATCAGAATCAACAGCACTACTGCCAGCAGAATCTCCGCAATCAACGCATAGGTGTACAGCTGATACGCAAAAAAACCATACAGAAAAACATCCGCTGTTCCATCGGAAAATTCTACTGTATAGTAATGCTCCCATTCATAATATCTTCCTTCCACCGCAACATCCTCTACTGCGGCCTCCGGATAATAGGAATTGTACGTCAGAAGTTCATTTTTATATACCTGTATGGAAATAATTTTCTGGCGTTTCACCCACGCAGTGAGCTTATCGGAATCATTGGAGGACACCTGATTCTCATCGATAAATTTCTGTAAATCATCCACGTATGCGCTGCTGATCTGTTCTATGTGCTCTCTGTTCATAAAAATCTCTGTAATAATCCTCGCTCCTATACGGTTTATCAGCAGATAAAATGCACCGGAAATCAGAATTGCAGCTAACAGAAGTCCGACAAGCTGAACATACATGGACTGAAATTTTCGTTTTGATTTAATGCGCGCCAAATCGGTACCCCTTTCCCCAAACTGTGACTATAAGCTGCGGATCCTTGGGATCTTTTTCAATCTTGACTCTCAGCTTTCGAATGTGTACCATCACAGTGGCATTACAGTTATAAAAATACGGTTCATTCCAGACGCTTTCATAAAGATTCTGGGCAGAAAAAATTTTACCCGGATACTTCATCAGCAAAAGGAGAATATTGTACTCTATATCCGAAAGTTCTACATTTTCTCCATCTACCTGAACCTCATTAAACTCTTCACTGATTCGTATCCCCGATACATCAAGGTAACGCTCCGACTCCTGTATCTCTTCTTTCCCGCGATATATCTTCCAGCGCCGGATCAGCGCTTTCACCCGTCCCAGCAGTTCCGAATAGGAAAAAGGCTTCGGCAGATAATCATCCCCTCCTGCCATCAGTCCGATCAGCTTATCGGATTCCTGAGATCTCGCTGTGAGGAATAGAACCGGAACGAAGGATACTTTTCGAATCTCTTCACAGGTCTTCAGACCTGACATACCCGGCATCATCACATCAAGAATCACCAGGTCCGGTTCCCAGTCAAGCATCTTCAGACCTTTTCGGCCATTTTCCGCCTCTGTTACAGAATATCCTTCTCCTTCCAGAAGAATTCTTACCCCTTCTCTGATATCTTCATCATCCTCAATAAGCAATATTTTTTCCATCATTTTCCCCCGTCTTTTATATGTGCCGGAACAGGGTGCGGACCCTTTCGGATCATGCACCCCTGCCATTCTCTGTCAGATCCTGCGGACTGCCAATGCTTTTTATCCGCTGAATACCTCTTAGTTATTGCTGCTATTAGAACTTGTTCCGGAGTTCGTATTGCTGCTTCCTGTGCTGCTGTTCGAATTTGTACTGTTGTTCTTCGAGCTGCTGTTCGAATTCGTGCTGTTATTCTTCGAGCTGCTGTTCGAAT
>CAMLYL010000034.1 GCA_946491665.1 uncultured Lachnospiraceae bacterium
AGCCACACAGGAAAAGACAAAGCAGCTGATCCGGGAAGAAAAAAGAAATCTGTATATCGGAGTTCCCGGACACGGTATTATTGTAGCAGTTCCCGTAAAAAGTGTAGGAGGTGGAAAGACAATGGCTCTTTTAAATGGCGGACAGCAGCCGGAAGGTGTGCAGCCGGATATCAATTATTCTTATGAACTGATTGTTGTAATCTGTAATGCCGGACGGACGGATATGGTTATGAATGCGGCGAGGGAAGCCGGAGCAGCCGGAGGAACGGTACTTCACGGAAAGGGAACCGGAGCAGTTGCCGCAGAAAAGTTCTACAAAGTGAGCATTGCCCAGGAGAAGGAAGTGATCCTGATTGTGTCCCGGGCAGAGCAGAAGGCGGAGATTATGAAAACGATTCTGAAAAAAGCAGGACAGAATACAGAGGCCAGGGCGATCGTATTCTCGCTTCCTGTTACGGAAGTCGCCGGATTCGGCATGTTCGAGGACGCCTGAGCGGAGCGCCCGTTACTGTGATCTTTGTTAAAATAATAATTTACATTGACAATTTATACAGCCGGAATTTATAATAATTTTTATCAATAGAAAGCGCAGGTCATGAATCTGACCATAAGGGTTAACCTGAAGGGAAAGACAAGTGAGTGTGACAGCGAATGATTCTGGTGATAGTTTCGGAGTTTCCGTGTGCCGGCTGGCGTGCAGGAGATCCGGATACAGACGGAAGATGTTGCCCTTGTACCCATTTGCAGGTACAGGGGTTTTCTTTTTTCTGAGCGCCCTTTCATCGGCCTGCAGTAAAAGGAGGAATACATATGGGACTGAATAGTACGCCATCCGCAAACAGGATCCACATTGGATTTTTCGGGAGAAGGAATGCAGGAAAGTCGAGCGTTGTGAATGCTGTGACAGGACAGGATCTGGCGGTGGTATCCGAGGTTAAGGGCACAACAACAGATCCGGTTTACAAATCCATGGAGCTTCTGCCTCTGGGTCCGGTGGTGATTATCGACACCCCCGGTTTTGATGATGAGGGAGCGCTGGGAGAGCTGCGGGTAAAAAAGACGAAACAGGTGCTGAATAAAACAGATGTGGCAGTCCTTGTAGTAGATGCTTCTGCGGGACTTCTGCAGTGCGACCGGGAGCTGATTGATCTTTTTCAGAAGAAAGAAATTCCCTATGTTATCGTATATAATAAGGCGGACCTGCTGGAAGAGATAAAAGAATTAGAAAGCGAGGAGATTTATGTCAGCGCGCTGAATGGACAGGGAATCTATGAATTAAAGGAAAAAATCGGCAGTACCGTGGAGATGGACAGTGAGAAAATGCGGATTATCGGAGATCTGATCCGTCCGCTGGATTTTGTGGTTCTGGTGGTTCCCATTGATTCCGCCGCTCCCAAAGGGCGGCTGATTCTTCCCCAGCAGCAGACGATCCGGGATGTGCTGGAGGCAGGCGCGGCAGCCATTGTTGTGCGGGAATCAGAGCTGAAGGATACGCTGGAGAAGCTGTCCGGGAAGCCGGCTGTGGTTGTTACTGACAGCCAGGTTTTTTCTCAGGTTGCCGCAGTTGTGCCGGATGATGTTCTGCTGACTTCTTTTTCGATTCTCATGGCCAGATATAAGGGGTTTCTGGATGCGGCGGCAGAGGGTGTCTGTGCCATCAGCCGTCTTGAGGATGGGGATACGGTTCTGATTTCCGAGGGGTGTACGCATCACAGACAGTGTGATGATATCGGAACGGTGAAACTCCCCCGGTGGCTGCGGGAGTATACGGGTAAGGACATTCATATAAAGACCAGCTCCGGCACGGAATTTCCGGAGGATCTGTCTCCTTATAAGCTGGTAATTCACTGCGGCGGCTGTATGCTGAATGAGCGTGAGATGAGATATCGTATGAAATGTTCGGCAGACCAGGGAATCCCTTTTACCAATTATGGAACTGCGATTGCGTATATGAAGGGAATTCTCAAAAGAAGCGTGAAGATATTTCCGCATCTTTATGACAGACTTTAACCAGAAGGGAGATATCTGCCACTGTCGGGGCGGCGGATACAGACAGAATGAAAAAGATAGCGATTTACGGAAAAGGCGGCATCGGAAAGTCCACGATTGTTTCCAATATGGCTGCGGCTCTGGCGCTGAAGGGATACCGCGTACTGCAGATCGGGTGTGATCCCAAAGCGGATTCCACCATTGCCCTTCGGCACGGGGAAGCGCTCCCCACAGTGCTGGAAACTTTTCGGAAGAAGAAAAATAATTTTGAGCTGGATGAAATTGTACGGATCGGTTACGGCGGCGTGATCTGTGCTGAGGCGGGAGGCCCCATTCCCGGAATGGGATGTGCCGGACGGGGAATTATTACTGCCCTGGAAAAAGCAGAAGAAAAGGGGATTTATGAGAGATTCCAGCCGGACATTGTATTTTATGACGTGCTGGGAGATGTGGTCTGCGGCGGGTTTTCCATGCCCATGCGAAGCGGCTATGCGGATCAGGTGTATATTGTTTCCTCCGGTGAAAATATGTCGATCTATGCGGCGGCAAATATTGCGGCGGCCATTGAGAATTTCAGGGGGCGGGGATACGCGGAACTGGGAGGAATTATTCTGAACCGCAGGAATGTAAAAAATGAGGATGCAAAGGTGCAGGAACTGTGCAGTGACTTCCACACCGGAATTGTGGGAGCCATTGATTTTTCAGAGCTGGTACAGGAGGCGGATGACCGCCGCGTAACGCTGATGGAGGCTTATCCGGAAAGCGCTCAGGCTGACGCCTACCGCGTTCTTGCGGAAAAAATGCTGTGATATGATCTCCGTTTCCGGAAACTGCGGAAAGGGAATCGGAGGCTGATCAGGCGGAGAAGATAGGAGAAAGGGTCCGGAGTTTTCCGGATACGGGAAAGAATTTATGTTGAAAAGAGTCGGAGAAGAACGGAATACGGAGGGCGTTAAAATTCCTGTCAGAGAGGCTTCCTTTCCGGCTCCCTTCCGGGAGGGACTGGAGTACAGTTCTCCGGCCCGGGGAAACTGGAATATTGTTCACACCGGAATGCTGATACCGGAGTCGCATCAGATTTTTGTCTGTGCTCTGGGATGTCTGCGGGGAGTGGTGCTGACAGCGGCGGAGATGAATGCCCTGGACCGGTATTCGGCGATTCAGATCCGTGAAGAAAATGTGCTGGACGGTGGCATGGAAGAGCTGATGATTGACGGTGTGACAGATATCATTGAAAAGCTGAGATACAGGCCAAAGGCGATTCTGCTGTTTATCAGCTGCCAGCACTTTTTTCTGGCTTATGACCAGAAGCTGGTGTTTTCTGTTTTGCGGGAACGTTTTCCCGATATAAAATTTGTAGATTGTTATATGATTCCCACCCTTCGGAAAAGCGGCCTGACGCCGGATCAGAAGATGCGGATCCAGATGTACCGTATGTGGGAGCCGCGGCCGGTGAAAGAGAAAAAGGTGAATCATATCGGCAGCAATCTGCAGATCTCTCCGACCTGCGAACTGGTTTCAATGCTTGAAAATGCCGGATATGAATGGTGGGATCTGCATCGGTGCAGAACATTCCAAGACTATATGAATATGGCAGAGTCCGCGCTGAATCTGGCTTATGAACCCATGGCGATACCGGCGGCGGAAGATCTGAAAAAACGTCTCGGGCAGGATTATCTGTATCTGACTTTCAGTTTTGATTTTGAGGAGCTGGAAGAAAATTATGACAGGCTGGCGAAGAAGCTGGGAATACAGAAACCGGATTTTTCAGAATTAAAAAGCAGGGCGCGGCAGGCGCTGATTCACGCCAGAGAGGTGATCGGCGATACTCCTGTGGCGGTGGATTACACCTTTACGTTCCGGATTTTAAGCTTTACGCGGATGCTGCTGGAGTATGGTTTCCATGTGGCGGAAATTTATGCGGACAGCTTTTTGCCGGAGGATGAAGAAAACTTTTACTGGATCCGGGAAAATTATCCGGAAATTGTGGTGTCTGCCACCAATCGGCCCGGGATGCGTTTCCAGTATGAACACGGAGAGGGAACAGCGCTGGCGGTTGGGCAGAAGGCGGCTTACTTTACCGGAACCGATCACTTTGTAAATGTGGCGGAAAGCGGCGGCTATTACGGATTTGACGGCATCATTCAGATCGCGGAGCTGCTGGAAGATGCGTATTTTAATAAAAAAGACAGAAAGGCCCTGATTCAGAAAAAGGGATATGGTTGCGAGAGCTGTATATGAAACAGGTATCGGGATTGATTTCAACATATTCATCCGATGAGTTCGGCATCTGTTCTGCGCTGTTTGAACTGGGCGGAATGGTGGTGATGCACGATGCCTCCGGATGTAATTCTACATATACGACCCATGATGAGCCCCGGTGGTATGATATGGACAGTATGATTTTCATTTCTGCCATTTCCGAATCAGAGGCAATTATGGGAGATGACGACAAGTTTATCGGAGATCTGATTGAGACTGCGGAAGAACTGCATCCGAAGTTTATTGCGCTGGTGGGGGCGCCGATTCCCTATATGATCGGAACCGATCTGAAGGCAATCGCGTCGATTGTCAGCCGGGAGACAGGAATTCCCTGTTTCGGCTTTCCGGCAAACGGGATGCATGCTTATACAACGGGGATTTCCATGGCGCTGGAAAAAATTGCGGAAGAATTCGGCGGCGTCATTTCAGGAGAGAACCGGGAAAACAGCCGGGTAACTGTGAATATCCTGGGCGCCACGCCTCTGGATTTTTCTGTGAACGGCAGTGTGGAATCTTTAAAATGCTGGATCAGGGAGCATGAAATGAATCCGGGAGTCAGCCTGGCAATGGGCTGTACACTGGAGGATCTTGGACGGCTGGGAAATGCCGATGTGAATCTGGTGGTTTCCTATGGAGGTCTGGCGGCAGCAAGGGTGCTGGAAGAACGATTTGGCACCCCTTATGTAACAGGGGTGCCTTTTGGCGAAGCCTTCGGGGACCGGCTGGCGGCAATGCTGAAACAGGCTGCGGCGGCAAAGGTGAATTACTGCGGTTATCAGAGGCTGGAAACAGAGAACTGCGGCGGACAGTATGAAGGAGAAAAGCAGAGCAGTACGGTCATTATCGGTGAGAGCGTTTTCTGCGGATCTCTGGCGGAAGCCATAGAGCTGGATACGGGGATTCCCGTGAAGCTTTTGTGTCCTCTGGACACAGAAAACCGGCTGTTAAGGAGCGGGGATCTGGAAACGCCTGAGGAGGATGATCTGATCCGTGAGATCAAAAATGCAGATATCGTCATCGGAGATCCGCTGTACCGGGCGCTCGCAGATGGAAAGCAGTTTTATGAACTGCCCCATGAGGCGTTTTCCGGAAGAATTTACGACAGAGTGAATCCGGATCTGATCGGGAAAAAGATAGGAAAAGATGAGGGGATAGAAGAATGTTAAAGTTAGCGATTTATGGAAAGGGAGGAATCGGCAAATCGACCACCACGGCAAATCTGGCAGCGGCCTTTTCCGTTCTCGGGAAAAAGGTCATCCAGATCGGGTGTGATCCCAAGGCGGATTCCACCATTAATCTGCTGGGCGGCAATCCGCTGCTGCCGGTGATGAATTATATCCGGGAACACGATGAGGAACCGGAAAAAATTGAGCAGATTGCAAAGAAGGGATTCGGCGGCGTTCTCTGCATTGAGACCGGAGGTCCCACGCCGGGCCTGGGCTGCGCCGGCCGGGGAATTGTCACCACGTTCAGTCTGCTGGAAGATCTGGAATTATTTGAGACATATGAGCCGGATGTGGTGCTCTATGATGTGCTGGGAGACGTGGTCTGCGGAGGTTTTGCCGCGCCGATCCGGGAGGGATATGCAGAGCGGGTGCTGATTGTTACTTCCGGAGAGAAGATGGCTCTTTACGCGGCCAACAACATCAATACAGCGGTGAAAAATTTTGAGGACCGGGGCTATGCCACAGTGGGAGGAATTATTTTAAACCGCAGAAACGTGGAAAACGAATACGAAAAGGTCAGTGCTTTTGCAGAGGAAAACGGACTGGAAATCATCGCAGATATTCCCAGAAGTCAGGACATTATCCGGTTTGAAGACCAGGGAAAGACGGTGATTGAGGGGGATCAGAGCCTTCCTGTGAGCCAGACGTACCTGGAGCTGGCGAGGCGTCTTTTGAAGGAGGATACCAATGAGTAAGGATGTATATTATATAAGGGCGGAGGAGCTCGCAGCTCTGGGAAAGGATCGTGTCCCTGACGAGCTGCAGTCCTCAAAGCATTTGATTTACAGTTCTCCTGCCACGCTGGCGTTTAATTCCCCGGGAGCCCAGGGCTTCGGCGTGAAGCGGGCAGGGCTGGCGATTCCGGGATCTGTGATGCTTCTGGTGGCCCCCGGCTGCTGCGGAAGAAATACCATGATGTTGAATGAGATCGGCTATGCGGAGCGTTTCTTTTATCTGCTCCAGGATGAGACAGATATTGTGACGGGACGCCATTTGAATAAAATACCGAAAGCGGTGAAGGAAGTGGTGGAGGCCTGTGAAGAGCGGCCGACGGCAGTGATGATCTGTATTACCTGTGTGGATGCGCTGCTGGGAACGGATATGGACCGTGTCTGCCGGAAGGCTTCTGAATATGCAGGGGTGCCTGTCCTGCCCTGTTATATGTACGCGCTGACCAGGGAGGGCCGGGTGCCGCCCATGACATCCGTGAGAAAGACGGTATATCAGCTTCTGGAAAAACGTCCCCGGAAAAAGAATGTGGTGAATCTGCTGGGAGAGTTTGCGCCGTTCCGGGATTCCTGTGAGCTGTATGATATTTTGAAAAAGCTGGGCATCGAGAAAGTGAATGAGATTTCCAGATGTGAAAGTTTTGAAGAATACCAGGCCATGTCTGAGGCAAATTTCAATATTGTGCTGAATCCGGAAAGCCGTCTGGCGGCAGAGGATTTTAAGAAGCGGCTGGGAATTCCTTCTCTGGAACTGACGCGGGTATATCAGATTGACAAAATTAAAAAGCAGTATGAGTTATTTGGCGCGGCTCTCGGTGTGGAAATTGATGACAGCGCTTATTATCAGGAAGCCATGGCGGCTGTCCGGGATTTCTCAAAAGCATACCCGGGGAGAACCTTTGTGGTAGGCGAATGGCTGAACGCGGATCCTTTCGAGCTGTCTCTGGCGCTGCTGCGGTACGGTCATAATGTTCCGGAGATTTACGGAACTATTACAAATGTGAATTTTGTATATATCAGAAAAATAGCGGCCATCAGTCCGGATACGAGGATTTATACGAATCTGTCTCCGACTATGCTGAATTACAACTGCTCCGCATGTCAGGCGGATATTTCCATCGGACAGGATGCGGCTTATTATCATCCGGACTGTGTCAATGTCCCCTGGAACGATGAAAATATGCCTTTTGGGTATGCGGGGCTCAGGGATCTTTTCCTGGAGCTTGGAAATGCAATGGAAGGAGCCGGAAAATGAAAGGATTATTGAAATATTTATCTCCCTTTGCGCCGGATCAGTCGGGAGCGGTCTCTGTGTTTTATGAGCTGGGCGGCATTACGGTGATCTGCGACGCGGGAGGATGTACGGGAAATATCTGCGGGTTTGACGAACCCCGCTGGTTTCTGGAAAAAAGCGCCCTGTTTTCGGCAGGGCTGAGAGATATGGACGCGATTCTCGGAAGGGACGACCGTCTGATTGAAAAGCTGCAGGATGCGGCTTCCCGCCTGGATGGAAAGTTTGCGGCCCTTATCGGGACTCCGGTTCCCGCAGTGATTGCCACAGATTTTAAGGCTTTAAAGCGGATGGCCGAAAAACGCTGCGGCATGCCGGTGATGACCGTGGAGTGCACCGGAACCCGGATGTATGACCGGGGCGAGGAAGATGCCTACATGGAGTTGTTCCGGACTTTTGCCGGCAAAGATGTCTTCCAGGCGGAAACCGTCCGTACTGCAGGTGTAATCGGGGCAACACCCCTGGATACAAGCCATGTGAGGGCAGGAAAAATTATCAGCAGGCGCCTGAAGGAGCAGGGATATGATGAGGTGTACTGTTATGGGATGGGAGCCGGTCTGGAGGAAGTGAAAAAGGCCGGGAATGCTGAGCGGAATTTCGTGGTTTCTCCTGCCGGAATCCGGGCGGCGAGATACCTGGAGAGGGAATTCGGCACACCCTGGGAGACCGCTTATCCCATGCTGCGGCGGGAATGGAGGGAACAGCTGCGGGGACTTGCGTCCAAAAAGGTTCTGATTGTGCATCAGCAGATAGCGGCAAATGAAATCCGCCGGGAGATCCGGTCGGAGATTGGGCGGAATGAAGGCTGCCGGAGCGCTTCAGAGAGGAATATTATCTGCGGCACCTGGTTTATGCAGCATCCGGAGTTTGGCGAACCCCAGGATGTGACTTTTGAGAGGGAAGAGCAGTTTGCCGATTATGTAAAACAGGAGCAGTTTGATGTGATTATCGGGGATCAGATGCTGAAGCGGGCGCTTGGAAAATACTCCGGCGGGTTTATCCATATTCCGCATTTTGCTGTATCAGGAGAGTATGAAGAAGATATCTTCTAAGTTATTTCAGACATGAAACAGGTATTGAATGAAACGATTACTACAAAAATTATAAGAGTGTACGGTATTGTCCAGGGCGTGGGATTCCGGCCTTTTGTCAGCCGGACGGCGGACCGGATCGGCGTGACCGGAAGCGTTGCCAACAAGGGCTCCTATGTGGAGATATATGTTCGCGGTGATGACGGCAGACAGAGGGAATTCCGTGAAGCGCTGGAGCATGAGGCTCCGGAGCGGTCGGCGATTCTGAAAATTGATGTTCATGACTGTGAGGACAGGGCGTTTTCCGGATTTGATATTATTGAGAGCGAAAGGGAAACGGGCGACATTTTCGTGTCGCCGGATATTGCTACCTGCCCCAGGTGCAGAGCGGAACTTTTTGATCCGAAAAACCGACGATATATGCATCCGTTTATCAACTGCACAGCCTGTGGTCCCCGGCTGACCATACTGGATGCCATGCCCTATGACCGGGAGAGGACCAGTATGAAGGAATTTCCCATGTGTCCGGCCTGTGAGTATGAGTATACCCACGCTGAGACCCGGCGGTATGACGCCCAGCCGGTCTGCTGCAATGACTGTGGTCCCGAGGTGTATCTGCTGGGAAGGCCTGAACGGGGAAGGGAGGCGATCACCTGTGTCCGGAAAGCGATCCGGGAGGGACAGATTATCGCCGTCAAGGGAATCGGCGGATTTCACCTCTGCTGTGATGCCCGCAATGAACGGGCGGTTGCCCGTCTGCGGCAGCTGAAACACCGTCCCGCCAAGCCCTTCGCTGTTATGATGCGGGATCTGGATGCAGTGAGAAGATACTGCCGCGTGTCTCCCGGGCAGGAAGAGATTCTGGACGGTCATCAGAAACCGATTATATTGCTGGAGAAACGAAACTTTGCGGAAGAAGAAAACGGAGGATCGGACGCGGGAGAATCCGGATCCGGGAAAATGAAAGATTCCGGAGCGGGCTCCGGTCTGGCGCCTTCCGTGGCTCCGGACAATCCGGGGATTGGCGTAATGCTTCCCTATGCGCCGGTGCAGATGCTGCTGTTTGATTATGATGATGATGTCACTATGATCACTGACTGCTTTGTCATGACCAGCGGAAATGTGTCCGGCGCCCCGATCTGCCGTACAGACGAAGATGCCGCGAAAGAGTTATCCGGGTTCTGTGATATCATTTTATCCCATAACCGGAAGATCCGGCTGCGGGCAGATGATTCTGTTATGGATTTTTACGAAGAGGAGCCTTACATGATCCGCCGCTCCAGAGGCTATGCGCCTCTTCCCGTTATGATGAGCGGGGAGCTGAAAGGACAGGTGCTGGCAGTTGGCGGTGAGCTGAAAAATACTTTCTGCATCGGGAAGAATCAGCTGCTGTATCTGTCTCCCTATGTTGGAGATATGGCGGATCCCCGGACGGTGGCCGCTCTGGAGGAGTCGATTGTCCGGATGGAGGAGCTGCTGGAAACAGAGCCGGAGCTGGCTGTCTGTGATCTGCATCCAAAGTATAATACGACTATTGTGGCGGAGGAGCAGGGGATTCCGGTCATGAAGATTCAGCACCATTATGCCCATATTTTATCCTGTATGGCGGAAAATGATGTGCCGCTGACAGAAAAAGTAATCGGTGTTTCCTTTGACGGAACCGGATATGGAACAGATGGGACGATCTGGGGAGGAGAGATTCTTCTGGCAGATTACCATTCTTTCCGGCGGCTGGGAAGTATTTATCCTTTCCTCCAGATCGGCGGAGATGCGTCTGCGAAGGAAGGGTGGAGAATCGCAGTATCCATGATCAATGCCCTGTATCCGGAAAACGCTTCTGAAATTACTGAGAAGCTGGAACTCTGTGAAGCGCAGATGCAGAAGCTCTATCTGCAGATGGCGGCCCGGGGAATCAACAGCGTGGTTTCCACCAGCGCCGGCCGGCTGTTTGACGCGGTCAGCGCTATTCTGGGAGTGCGGAGGAAGTCCTCCTTTGAAGGGGAGGCGTCCACGACGCTTCAGTTCCGGGCGGAGGAATATGAGAAGCATCTCCACTCCGGCGGGACGGATCCGGTCCGGGAGATGGAACCGTGGCTTCGGGAACTGCAGAACTCTGCGGCAGATGCCTCCCGGAATGAAAAGCCGGAGGAGAGCAGATTTTACCTCCCCACAGACCGACTGGTGCGGATGCTGGTGGAACTGAAAATGTCGGGAGAAGATGTCCGAAGGCTGGCGTATTTCTTCCATCTGGCCCTGGCGGCACAGATCCGGGAGGGATGCCGTGAGGCATCGCGGATTTCGGGAGTGAAGTCCTGTGCCTTAAGCGGCGGCGTATTTCAGAACCGGCTGCTGCTGAAGCTCTGCGATCAGATGCTGCGGGAGGATGGATTTACAGTATACCGCCACAGTCTGATTCCGCCCAATGACGGCGGTCTGGCTCTGGGGCAGGCGGTGTTCGGAATGGTTTATCTGAATGAGAACAAATCATGTCAGTGAAAGCGCTGAACAGATATAAAAGTATATATAATTAAGACGAGGAGGATATTGATATGTGTGTAGGACTTGCGGCAAAGGTAGTCGGCATGAAAGACGGAATGGCGGTTGTGGACGCGTCCGGGGCAAAGCGGGAAGTATCTGTGGAACTGCTGGATGAGCTGGAGCCCGGTGACTACGTGATGGTTCACGCGGGGATCGCTATTGCAAAAATTGACGGAGATGACGAGAGCGAGGCAGAGGATATTATCGGGCTGCTGTAATCATCGAAAAGCGAATAAAAGTAAGAATGAAAAAGTGATCTGGTATTTGCCGGCTGCTGTGAACGCCGGCAGTCTGATATTTCAGTATCACGGATAGGAGCAGCATGGAAGATACAATCAAAAAAGCAAGGGATATCATAGAGAATTATAACGGCCCGAAGCTTCGGATTATGGAAGTGTGCGGTACACATACCCATGAGATTTTCCGTCTGGGGATCCGTAAAATACTTCCGGAAAATATAGAACTGATTTCAGGACCGGGATGTCCGGTCTGTGTAACGCCGGTAGATTTTATTGACGAGGCGATTTACCTGGCGCTGGAAAAGGGAGTTACAGTCTGTACATTCGGAGATCTGATCCGGGTGCCGGGAACAAAGATGAGTCTG
This sequence comes from uncultured Lachnospiraceae bacterium, assembly GCA_946491665.1. Classification (GTDB taxonomy): domain Bacteria; phylum Bacillota; class Clostridia; order Lachnospirales; family Lachnospiraceae; genus Eubacterium_I. The sequence continues at coordinate 11,670 of CAMLYL010000034.1, forward strand.
GGAGAAGCCCGGGCGGAAGGCGCTGATGTGAAAATCGTTTATACTCCTCTGGATGCAGTGACCATTGCCCGGGAGAATCCGGAAAAGCAGGTGGCTTTTCTGGCGGTGGGATTTGAAACGACCACTCCGGCGGTCTGTCTCGCGGTAAAGAAAGCGAAGGAGGCGCAGCTGGATAATTTTTCTGTTCTGACTGCCAACAAAACCATGCCGAACGCTTATCAGGCGCTGAAAGGCAGCGCGGACGCGTTCCTTTATCCCGGGCATGTAAACGCCATTACCGGAGAGGCGGAATGCCGGAAGCTGGCTGAAGAAGGCGTGTCCGGCGTAATTGCCGGATTTACGGCGAAAGAGCTTCTGACGGCTCTGGCTGTGATCATTGAAAAATCAAAAGAAGGAAAGCCTTTTTTTGTAAACTGTTATCCCAGAGTCGTCCGTCCGGAAGGGAATCCTGCCGGAATGCGCATGATTGACCAGATGATGGAGCCCTGTGATTCTCAGTGGAGAGGGCTGGGCGTGATTCCCGGATCCGGGCTGAAGCTGAGAAAAGAATATGAGGCTTATGACGCCCGGCTGAAATATCTGGTGCCGTCCATGAATGGAAAGCCCAATCCGGCCTGCCGCTGCGGAGATGTGCTGCAGGGGAAATGCAAACCGTCCGACTGCAGGGTGTTTGGGACGGCCTGTACGCCGCAGCATCCCATCGGAGCCTGCATGGTTTCCAATGAGGGAAGCTGCTCGGCTTATTATCAGTATGGGATGAATGCGTAGCGGGACGGGAAGACGGCGGACCCGAAAAAGATCAGACGCGGCTTCCGGGAAGAAACTGCCGGGGCCGAAGCGTGCAAAATCAGCGGAGGATTTGTTATGACAGAGAAAAAAGTAACTCTGGCTCATGGAGCCGGAGGAAAACAGACATCAGAATTAATACATGAAGTATTTCAGGAACACTTTTCTAATCCGGAGTTTACAGCGGACGATGCGGCTATTTTAAATGTGGGAGACGGGAAAATTGCCATGTCCACGGATGGATTTATCGTATCGCCGTTTGAATTTAACGGAGGAAATATCGGAAAACTCAGCATCTGCGGGACCGTCAATGACCTGGCCTGCATGGGCGCAAAGCCCCTGTACCTGACCTGCTCTTTTATCATTGAAGAGGGATTTTCCATGGATAAGCTGGAGGAGATCGCCGCCAGTATGGAGAAAACGGCAAAAGAGGCCGGAGTCAGGATTGTCGCCGGAGATACAAAGGTGGCCGGAAAAGGTCAGGTGGACAACATTTTTATTACTACTGCCGGAATCGGCAGGCTGACAGAAGGCGTTTCCACCTCGGGAGCTTTTGCGAAGCCGGGGGATGCGATTCTTGTAACCGGTGATATCGGGCGGCACGGATGTACAATTCTTCTTGCCAGAGAGGATCTCGGCATTGAGGCGGACATTAAAAGCGACTGTGCGCCTCTGTGGGGAACAGTAGAGTCTATGATTCAGACTACAAAGGATATTCATGTGATCCGCGACGCCACCAGAGGCGGTGTGGGAACCGTGCTCTATGAAATTGCGGCGGAAAGTAATGTCGGCATTCGTATTCACAGTGATGCTGTTCCTGTAGATCCGGCTGTGAAGGGCGTCTGCGGGATGCTGGGACTGGATCCTCTGTATCTTGCCAATGAAGGAACGCTGGTGGTGATTGCGCCAAAAGAACAGGCAGAATCTTTGCTTGCGGTGCTGAGACAGGGAAAATACTCCGCCAATGCGGCAATCATCGGCGAGATTACGGATTCTCTGCCGGGAAAAGTGGTGGTGACAACAGAGATCGGCGCGGAGACGCTGCTTCCGCAGCCGGGAGGAGAACTGCTGCCCCGGATCTGCTGATGAAGGACAATGGTTCGGCTGAGGGATGAACCGCGGTGTATTTACCCATATTTTACCCGCGCCATGTTGACAATACAGTTATTATACGATATAATCCATCTCAGTATTTTGCAGAAGGAGGACGATCATACATAATGGACGATTGCGACAGTGACGCTAACCCTGATCGAACAAACAATGTATTAAATTGTTTCTATTATATAAAAATAAGACATGATCTGTGTATCTCCGTCTGATACACGGATCATGTCTTATGCCGTTTTTAGGGTGATTTTATACAGGAATACTATTTATTTTAAGAAAGAGGTTGAAGAATTATGGGTAATTCCATAGGTTTACTATTATTGCTGCAGGTGGTGCTGATTGCACTGAATGCCGTTTTTGCCAGCGCCGAGATTGCAGTCTTATCAATTAATGAAACAAAACTGGAGCGGACAGTGGAAGAAGGCGATATCCGGGCGAAGCGGCTGTTCCGCCTGACACAGGAGCCTGCGAAGTTTCTGGCAACGATTCAGGTTGCGATTACATTATCCGGATTTCTCGGAAGTGCCTTTGCGGCAGATAATTTTTCCGAGCCCCTGGTAGAATGGCTGGTGGGACTGGGCGTAAAAATTCCCCGTTCTACGCTGTCTACCATTGCGGTAATCCTGATTACGATTATTCTGTCTTATTTTACACTTGTTTTCGGAGAACTGGTTCCGAAGCGGATTGCAATGAAAAAGTCTGAGCAGCTTGCCATGAAAATCTCAGGTCTGGTCAGCGCCATTTCAGTAGCTTTTAAACCGGTGGTATGGTTCCTTTCTGTTTCAACAAATGTGGTGCTGCGTATATGCGGGATTGATCCCAATGAAGCCGAAGAGGAGGTCAGTGAGGAAGAGATCCGGATGCTGGTGGACGCGGGCAGCGCAAAGGGCATTATCGCGTATCAGGAGAAGGAATTTATTCAGAATGTATTTGAATTTAATGATACCACTGCCGGTGAGATTGCAACTCACCGGACGGAGGTGGCGATTCTGTGGCTGGATGATGGAGAGGATACCTGGGCGGAGACAATTCATGAGAGCCGTCATACCCGGTATCCGGTATGCGACGGGTCTCCTGACAATGTGGTGGGCATTCTGAATGCCAAGGACTATTTCCGTCTGGAGGATAAAACAAAAGAGAACATTCTTGCCACATCGGTGCGGCCGGCCTATTTTGTTCCCGAGACCATCAAGGCTGACGTGCTGTTCCGGAATATGCAGAAAAGCAGAACTGCCATGGCTGTTGTTCTGGATGAATACGGCGGCATGGTAGGTGTGATTACCCTGTTTGACCTGGTGGAGGAGCTGGTGGGCGAACTGAATGATGAGCCCGACGATCCTCAGAATATGGATCCCTATATCGAACAGACCGGTGAGAATACCTGGGATGTTTTCGGCAATGTGGAATTATCTGATATTGAAGATGCTCTGGGAATTGAGATTGAATCCGCTTCGGATGTAGATACATTTACAGGTCTTGTCTTTGACGCCCTTGGCATGATTCCGGCTGAAGGTCCTCAGAGTATTGATCTGGAGATTCAGAATATGATGATTCATATCAGCAGCATTGCGGAACATCAGATTGAAACGGCAGCAATTATATTGAAAAAAGAAGAAGCTGAAACAGCGGCTGAGGAAGAGCGGTAATAAAGAGAAAGGCCTTCTGTGGGATTTCCATGGGAGGCTTTTGGAATTCGGGAAAAAGACAGAATGTGATTTTGTCACAGTAATATTTGTCCTTTATGATATAATAGGGGACATCAGATGGAAGAGCTGAAAGGAATGCAAAGATGCAGTATGTCATATCATTTTTAGAAGGAATTATAACTTTCATATCGCCGTGTCTGCTTCCGATGCTGCCCGTTTATATTTCTTATTTTGCCGGCAGCAGTGAGGAGAGCAGTACGGGGCGGACATTAAAAAATGCTCTGGGTTTTGTCCTGGGGTTTACGATTGTTTTTGTTGTTCTTGGGGCTCTTGCGGGAACTGTCGGCGGGTTTTTAAGGGAATATGAGACAGCGGTAAATATAGTGACGGGTGTCATTGTCGTATTTTTCGGCCTGTATTTTTTGGGAATTTTCAGGCTGAACATTTTCAGGGGAATGAAAGGATTTGACAGGAAAGAGCTGGGATTTTTTTCTACCATGCTGTTCGGTCTGGTCTTTTCCGTCAGCTGGACTCCCTGTGTGGGGGCCTTTCTCGGTTCGGCTCTGATGCTGGCATCCCAGCAGGGAGAGACCATGACCGGGGTGCTGATGCTGCTTGCCTATTCTCTGGGGCTGGGGATTCCGTTTGTTGTGAGCGCCCTTCTGATTGACCGGCTGAAGACAGCATTTGATTTTATAAAACGACATTACAGAGTGATTAACATTGTCTGCGGACTGCTTCTGATTGGCGTGGGAGTTCTGATGATGACGGGACTCCTGGGCCGGGCGCTGAATCTGCTGGGCTAGAAAACAGACGGCGGAAGAAAACTGCAGAACCGGAAATCGTCCGGAGAAAGAGGTGCAAATTATGAAAAAATCTGTAAAATGGATCGTTATTGTGCTGATTGCAGCCGCGGCGTTTGTGTGTGTGTATTTTATATATCAGAATTTAAAAGAAAAATATACTCCCGCTCAATTTTCAGAGGTAACACAGAGCGATCAGCAGGAGGAGATGGATGATCCGGATGAGAATGAAGCGCCTGATTTTACCGTATATGATGAAAACGGGCAGGCTGTAAATCTTTCTGATTACTTCGGCAAGCCGGTTGTTCTCAATTTCTGGGCTTCCTGGTGTTATTACTGCAAGGAGGAGATGCCTTATTTTAATGAAGCATATATGAATTATCCCGATGTCCAGTTTCTGATGATCAACGTGACGGACGGAAATCAGGAAACAATGGAATCTGCAGGAGCGTTTCTGGAGGAAAATGACTATGCTTTCCCGGTTTTGTATGATACGGATCTTGACGCGGCGTGTACTTATGGAGCCTATGGACTTCCCATGACCGTCTTTATTGATCGGGACGGCAATATTGTGACCTATGCCAATGGCATGCTGAGCAGAGAAAATCTCGAAAAAGGCATCCGGATGATTCTGGAATGAAAAAAATCGCCAAAATCCTTGACATCTCCGGGGTTTGTGATAAAGTAGTATCTGAGAATATGTAATTTAGGATGAGAGTGGGTGCAAGCCCACTCTCAGTTGTTGTATTGAAAAACAGGAAAGAAGGTGAGGGAGTTGTCAAAAAGAGAGATCTATGAAAGCCGCACAGAGGCGCTGCTTTTGCCGCTGATGGAAGAATTCGGATTCGAACTCGTGGATGTAGAGTATGTGAAAGAGGGAGGTTCCTGGTACCTGCGTGCCTACATTGACAAAGAGGGCGGCATTACAGTGAACGACTGCGAGGCTGTGGCCAGGAGGATGAATGATCTTCTGGATGAGGAGGACTTTGTTGAGGAATCCTATATTTTTGAGGTGAGTTCTCCGGGACTGGGAAGACCGTTGAAAAAGGAAAAGGATTATATCCGCAGCATGGGAAAGGATGTGGAGATCCGTACCTACCGTGCGATCAACCGGAGCAAGGAATTTACCGGCGCACTGAAAGCCTACACCGACGATACTGTGACGATTGAGACCGGGGACGGCGAAGAAATGACTTTTCAGAAAAAAGAGATTGCGCTGATCCGGCTGGCATTTGATTTTTGATTTTCGGCCCGGAGGCCGGCCGGAAAAGTATCTGCGAAAGTACTGTACAGATGCGAGAACAGAAAGAGAAATAAGGAGGAGAAAGGAAAAAATGGCTAAGACCACCAAAAACAGCAAACAGGATGACAGTAAAGAACTGCTGGATGCGCTGACGATTCTTGAGAAAGAAAAGAACATCAGCAAGGAGGTTCTGCTGGAGGCGATCGAGAACTCCCTGATTACTGCCTGCAAAAACCATTTCGGCAAGGCTGATAATGTGAAAGTAGTGATTAATCCGGATACATGTGAATTCCACGTTTTTGCGGAAAAGACGGTTGTTGAGGAAGTGGAGGATCCGGTTCTGCAGATTTCTCTGGCGGAGGCCAGAATGCGTGACGATACCATTCAGCCGGGAGAGGTGATCCGTGAGGAGATTAAATCCAGAGATTTCGGCCGTATTGCCACACAGAATGCCAAGAATGTGATTCTCCAGAAGATTCGCGAGGAAGAGCGGAAGGTGATTTACGATCAGTATTACGGAAAGTCCAGAGATGTGGTGACCGGTATTGTTCAGCGTTATGTCGGTCGGAATGTCAGCATCAACCTGGGCAAGGCTGACGCAATCCTCAATGAAAATGAAATGATAAAGGGAGAACATTTTGAGCCTACTCAGAGAATTAAGGTTTATATTCTGGATGTGAAAGCCACCTCCAAAGGTCCGAAGATTCTCGTGTCCCGTACTCATCCGGAGCTGGTAAAAAGACTGTTTGAAGAAGAAGTTTCCGAGGTGCGCGACGGCATTGTGGAGATCAAGAGCATTGCCCGTGAGGCGGGAAGCAGAACCAAGATGGCCGTCTGGTCCAATGATCCGGACGTAGACCCGGTGGGAGCCTGTGTCGGCATGAACGGCGCCCGTGTGAACGCCATTGTGGATATGTTAAACGGTGAAAAAATAGACATTATCAACTGGGATGAAAATGCGGCTCTGCTGATTCAGAACGCATTAAGTCCTGCAAAAGTAATTTCCGTTATTGCTGACGGAGAGGAGAAAACCGCAAAGGTTGTAGTTCCTGACTATCAGTTGTCTCTGGCGATCGGAAAAGAAGGACAGAACGCCCGTCTGGCGGCCCGTCTGACCGGTTTCAAGATCGATATCAAGAGTGAGACACAGGCCCGTGAGGCAGGCGACTTCATGGATTATGAGACCGACTATGAAGACGTAGATTATGATGAATACGACGACTACGATGAGGATTACGACGATTATGACGACTATGACGGGGAGTTCTATGATGAAACTGCCTACGATGAGGAGTCGGATCCGGAAGAAGTCTCTGATGAAAGAGCCGCAGGTGAGGAAGATACCGCCGAAAGCAGCGGCAGCGCCGAAGACCTGTATGATGACAGTGAGGAAGAGGCATAAAGAAAGGTTTCAGAATGGGTAAAAAGATTCCGATGCGGATGTGCGTCGGCTGTCGGCAGATGAAGGAAAAAAAAGACATGATACGAGTGCTCCGTACACAGGAAGGTGAGTTCTGTATTGATATTACCGGAAAGAAAAACGGACGCGGCGCTTATGTGTGCAAAAATCCGCAGTGTCTGCAGATGGCCGTCAAAAATCACGGGCTGGAACGCTCGTTTAAGATGAGTATACCAAAAGAAACAGCTGTATTATTAGAAAAGGAGATGGAACGTATTGCCGAATGACAGAATTTTGTCAACCCTTTCCCTGGCTCAGAAAGCAGGGCAGGTAAAGAGCGGAGAGTTTGCTGTGGAAAAGGCGGTGAAGGAATACAGAGCCAGCCTGGTGATTGTGGCACAGGATGCTTCCGAGAATACAAAAAAGAAGATGAAAAATATGACGGATTTCTATGAGGTCCCTCTGTATTTTTATTCGGATAAGGAGAGTCTGGGCAGACAGATCGGGAAAGAATACCGCTCCATGGTGGCAGTAACTCATCCCGGATTTTCGGATTCCATTGAAAAGCAGCTAAAATTATATTTCACAACTGAATAGGGAGGAACAAGCATGGCAAAAATGAAAGTTCATGAACTTGCGAAAGAGTTGAATGTACCCTCAAAGGATATTATCACTTTCCTGGAGGGAAACAGTATAGAGGTAAAAAGCCACATGAGTGTGCTGGAAGATGATATGGTTTCTCTTGTAAAGAGCCATTACAGAAAAAAAGCGCAGCCCCAGGAGACTGCAGCGGCTTCTGAGGGAGAGGCGAAGAAAGAGCGCCCGAAGAAGAAAGCGAGCATTTCTGCTGTCTACAATCCCCAGAACAGTAAACTGGGAGACCGGAAAGGCGGACAGAGAGGACGGGGAGGAAACCAGACCCGCATCACCAATGAGCGTCCGGCGGGAGAAAGACCGAAACGTCCGGCAGGAGAGAGACGTCCCCGTCCGGCAGGAGAAAGACCTGTTCGCCCGGCAGGGGAGCGTCCGGTACGTCCGGCGGGAGAGAGACCGGTACGTCCGGCAGGGGAACGTCCCGTTCGCCCGGCGGCAGAGAAGCCGGTACGTCCGGAAGCTGAGAAGCAGGCAGAGAAGATTGTCCGTACAGAGGCGGAGAAAGCAGTGGTACGTCCGGAGGCAGAGGCGCCCAAACCGGCGGAGAAACCGAAAAGACGGAATGTATATGCGGACCGCCCGCAGAATGTTTATAATGACAGACCTGTAAAGCAGGAGGGCGACAGAAATGGCAGGGGTGAGAGAAAAGATTACAAAAATCAAAAAGGTAATCAGAATAATCGAAATAATTCCGGCAATTATCAGGGCGGCAGAAACGGCCGGCAGGATAATCAGAATCGTTTCAAAGATTCGAAAAACAGATTAGACGACAAGATCACCCGTATGAACCGGGATGCATCCAAGGCGCCTATTGAGGAGCTGAGAGGAAAGGATTCCCGGAACAATAACAACAGCAATAAAAAGAAAAAACAGGATTACGATAAGAAGAACCGGAAGCAGGAGAATTTTGTCAATCTTGAGAAGAAGACCGGTCATAAGAAGAGAAATGCGACTCCGCAGCCTCACAGTGAGAAGAAGACCGATGAAGTACGCACCATTACCCTTCCGGAAGTGATGACAGTCCGTGAACTTGCGGATATTATGAAGGTGCAGGCTTCAGAGATCGTTAAAAAGCTTTTCATGCAGGGAATTATGATGACTGTAAATCAGGAAATTGAGTATGATAAAGCAGAGGAGATCGCGCTGGAGTTTAACTGCATCGCTGAGCCGGAGGAGAAAGTGGATGTGATCGCCGAGCTTCTGAAAGAGGATGAAGAAGATGAATCCGCCATGGTAACGAGACCGCCTGTAGTCTGCGTTATGGGTCATGTAGACCACGGTAAAACCTCCCTTCTGGATGCGATCCGAAACACACGCGAGACCGATAAGGAGGCCGGCGGCATTACGCAGGCCATCGGTGCATCAGTTGTAACTATTAACGGCCAGAAGATTACTTTCCTGGATACGCCGGGACATGAGGCGTTTACTGCAATGCGTATGCGCGGAGCCAATTCTACCGATATCGCGATTCTGGTTGTGGCGGCGGACGACGGCGTGATGCCTCAGACTGTGGAAGCCATCAATCATGCCAAAGCAGCCGGCGTGGAGATTATTGTGGCGATCAACAAGATTGATAAGGAAGGCGCGAATATTGAACGCGTAAAGCAGGAACTGACGGAATATGAGCTGATTGCAGAGGACTGGGGCGGCAGCACTATCTGTGTTCCCGTTTCCGCTCATACCGGAGAGGGAATCAAAGAACTTCTGGAGATGGTTCTTTTAAGCGCTGAGGTTCTGGAACTGAAGGCGAACCCCAACCGGAATGCAAGAGGCCTTGTTATTGAGGCGCAGCTGGATAAAGGACGCGGAGCGGTAGCGACTGTCCTGGTACAGAAGGGAACCCTCAAAGTGGGTCAGTCTGTAGCAGCGGGAAGCAGCTACGGCAAGGTTCGTGCCATGATCGATGATCACGGCAGACGGGTCAAGGAAGCGGGACCGTCTACTCCGGTGGAGATCCTGGGCTTAAACAGCGTACCAAATGCGGGAGAAGTATTTGTAGTATGTGATTCCGAGAAGGAAGCCAGAAGCTTTGCTGAAACCTTCGTTTCTCAGGATAAGGAGAGACTGCTGGCGGAGACAAGAGCCAGAATGTCCCTGGATGATCTGTTCTCCCAGATTCAGGCAGGTAATCTGAAGGAACTGAATCTGATCGTAAAGGCGGATGTACAGGGATCTGTGGAAGCTGTAAAGCAGAGCCTTGAGAAACTGTCAAATGAAGAGGTTGTGGTAAAAGTGATTCACGGCGGCGTGGGCGCCATTAATGAATCCGATGTTTCTCTTGCGGCTGCTTCCAATGCGATTATTATCGGATTTAACGTGAAACCGGATCCTGTTGCAAAATCAACTGCAGAGCAGGAGAAGGTGGATATCAGACTGTATAATATCATTTACAAAGCCATTGAAGATATTGAGGCGGCCATGAAGGGTATGCTGGATCCGATCTTTGAGGAGAAAGTGATCGGCCATGCTGAAGTTCGCCAGATCTTCAAAGCATCCGGCGTCGGCAATATTGCCGGTTCCTACGTTCTGGACGGCGTCTTTGAGCGGGGCTGCAAGATCCGCATTACCAGAGAAGGCGAGCAGATCTATGAGGGAGCTCTGGCGTCCCTGAAGCGCTTTAAGGATGATGTGAAGGAAGTGAAGGCCGGATTTGAGTGTGGTCTCGTGTTCGAAGGCTTCAATGATATTGCGGAGTTTGATATTGTGGAAGCTTATAAAATGGTAGAGGTTCCCCGATAGGAGGAACCTGGCGAAAGGAATTGCCATGAGGAAGAACAGTATAAAAAATACCAGATTAAACGAAGAGGTTATGCGGGAACTGAGCAATATTATCCGCAACGAGATCAAGGATCCCCGCATTCATCCCCTGACCAGTGTATCTCTGGTGGAGGTGGCTCCGGATCTGAAGACCTGCAAGGCATATATCAGTGTGCTGGGCGATGAAAAGGCCCAGCAGGATACGATTGCGGGTTTGAAAAGCGCGGCCGGATACGCCAGAAGGTGTCTGGCGCATTCGCTGAACCTGCGGAATACGCCGGAGATTCGTTTTATTCTGGATCAGTCGATTGAGTACGGAATCCGTATGTCGAAGAAGATTGATGAGCTCAGTGAAAAGGAAGCGGGATCCGGAAATGAACCTTCGGAGGAGTAGGAAATGGAAATGACATCATCAGATCTGCTGAGATCCACGCTGGATCGTGCGGATTCTGTGGCAATTGCAGGGCATGTGCGTCCCGACGGAGACTGCACAGGTTCCTGCCTTGCCGTGTATAATTATATCAGGGACAATTATCCGCAGACTTCTGTTGATCTGTATCTGGAACCGGTGCCGGAAAAGTTTTTGTTTCTGAAAAACTCAGACCGGATCCGGACAGATGCGGAGGAGACCGCCCGGGTGTATGATTTGTTTATTGCTCTGGACTGCGGAGATTCAGGAAGACTGGGTGCGGCGGCTCATCTGTTTCAGTCTGCGGGGCATACACTTTGTGTGGATCACCATATGACCAATCAGAGTTTTGCGGATCACAACTTTGTTTTTCCCGAGGCCAGTTCCACCTGTGAACTGGTATATCAGCTGATGGATCCTCAGAAAATCACGAAAGAGATTGCCGAGTGTCTGTATCTGGGAATTGTCCATGATACGGGAGTGTTTCAATATTCCTGCACGTCTCCGGCAACGATGGAGATTGCCGGAAAACTGATGGCAAAGGGAATTGATTATCCGAAGATTGTGGATGAGACCTATTATATGAAATCTTTTGCCCAGCAGAAAATATGGGGAAAGGCCATGATGGAGAGTCAATTGCATCTGAACGGAAAATGCATCAGCAGCATTGTCACGAAAAAGGATATGGAAGTGTACGGAGTAAGCCCGAAGGAACTGGACGGACTGGTGAGCGGACTCCGGTCCACCGCGGGTGTGGAAGCTGCAGTTTTCCTCTATGAAACGGAGGATGGTTATAAGATCAGTCTTCGTTCCGCCCGTTATGTGGATGTGGCAAAAATTGCTATGGAATTCGGCGGAGGCGGTCACGTGAGAGCAGCGGGAGCGTCTTCCGATATAAAGGATCCGGAGAGAATTTTGAATGAATTGCTTGGGAAGATCAGGCAGCAGCTTACGGAGGGCGTATGTACCACGGAATCATAAATGTTTACAAGGAACGGGGATATACTTCTTTTGATGTAGTTGCAAAGCTGCGGGGAATCTGTGGACAGAAAAAGATCGGTCATACGGGCACACTGGATCCGGAAGCGGAGGGTGTGCTCCCCGTATGTCTGGGGAATGCCACAAAGGTCTGTGATATGCTGACAGACCGGGATAAGGAATACCGTGCGGTAATGCTTCTGGGAATCGATACGGATACTCAGGATACGACAGGGGAAGTCCTTGCCCGGGGGGATGTGTCTGGCATTACAGAAGAGCAGATTCGCCGGACGATCCGGTCTTTTGAGGGCGAGATCGAACAGATCCCGCCCATGTATTCCGCCCTTAAAGTCAATGGTCAGAAGCTCTGCGACCTGGCGAGAAAAGGGCAGGTTGTGGAGCGGAAGCCCCGCAGGATTACCATATATGATATCTCGGTAAATGAGATTGCAGCGCCCCGGGTGACCATGACAGTGAAATGCTCCAAGGGAACTTATATACGGACGCTCTGCCATGACATCGGGGAGCAGCTTGGATGTTACGGAACGTTGGAATACCTTCTGCGTACCAAAGCGGCCGGATATTGTCTGGAGGATGCCCTGCGGCTGTATGAGCTCCAGGAAAGAAAAGACCGGGGGACGCTTGCCGAAGTGATTCGTCCGGTGGAGGATGTGTTTCTTTCCTGTCCGGCTTTTCAGACGGGGGAAAACTCGGATAAGATGCTTTATAATGGAAACAGTCTTGGAAAGCATCAGATGTTTCCGGTGCTGGAGGGGATGGAAATCCCTGAAAGCGGCTGGATCCGGGTGCGGGATTCGTCCGGGCGATTCTGCGGGATTTATGAGTATTCCCGGGAAAAGGGCTGCTGGCGTCCGGTGAAGATGTTTCTTTAAGATGTTTGATTACAGGGAAGTTTTTTACTTATGAAATATATAAAGGATACGCTGGAATTTCATATAGAAGAGCCTTCGGTGGTTACTCTGGGGAAGTTTGACGGTCTTCATCTCGGGCACCGGTATCTGATGGAGGAGCTGAAAAAGGGAAAAGCGCTGGGACTGAAAAGCGTTGCTTTCACGTTTGATATTTCTCCCCGGGCTTTTTTGCAGGAGGAATACCGGGTTCTTTCTACCAATGAGGAAAAGATGCACATATTTGAGGAGGCCGGTGTGGATGTTCTGATTGAATGTCCTTTTACAGAAGAATTTCGAAGTCTGAGTCCCCGGGCCTTTCTCGAGATGCTGACCGGAAAGATCTGTGTCAGACGGATTGTGGCGGGTACAGATTTCTGTTTTGGCTATAAGCGGAGCGGGACTTACCGTGAACTGGAACAGTATGCTCCGGAACTGGGATATGAGGCGGTGATTGTGAAGAAGATGCAGTACCGCGGCGCCGACATCAGCAGTACGCGGATACGGGAATGTATCAGCCGGGGAGATATGGAGGAAGCGAACCGGCTGCTGGGATATGAGTATTTTGTATCAGCTCCGGTGCTCCATGGGAACGCGCTGGGACGCACCATCGGATTTCCGACAGCCAACCAGATTCCCCCGAAAGAGAAGCTGCTTCCCCCTAATGGAGTTTACGCGGTACATGCCATAATGAACGGCAAGACGTACTGCGGCGTCTGCAATATTGGCAGGAAGCCGACAGTTGGTGACAATTATCCTGTAGGAATTGAGACTTTCTTCTTTGATTTTCACGGAGATATTTACGACCGGGAGATCCGGGTGGCATTTGTGAAACATATCCGTCCGGAGAAGAAGTTTGCTTCAGTGGAAGAGCTGGCAGCTCAGATTGAAAGGGACAAGGAGACCTGTCGGAAGCTGTTTGGATTATAAAGAGTTACTGTTCACAGCCCCTTCACTCCTCATGAACAGTAACTATTAAAGAAAGTTATTATTGCAACTTTTCAGAAAAACAGTTTACAAAAATTACGCATTATGCTATAGTTAACAGCAGTGAGCATTCAGCCCATGTTCAGTGTCTGGAGTCTCCGACCTGACACTTAGCAGCTCACAGTTTCGGGCGATATTATATTAAAAAGGAGGAAATCGTCATGATTTCAAAGGAAAAGAAAGCAGCTATCATTGCAGAGTATGGCAGAAAGCCGGGAGACACAGGTTCACCGGAGGTTCAGATCGCTATTCTGACCGCACGTATCAAAGAGCTTACCGAGCATCTGAAGGATCATCCGAAGGATAATCATTCCAGACGCGGTATGTACAAAATGGTTGGTCAGAGACGTGGTTTACTTGATTACTACAAGAAAAACGATCTGGAAGGCTATCGTGCGCTGATCGCAAAGCTTGGTATCAGACGGTAATACGAAACAGACGCGGCGAGAGATACTTTTTAGTATTTCTCGCTCTTTGCGTGTTTTTCCAGTGCGGTTTTTGTTCCGCACGGGATCCGGAAATAAAGAAGAGCAGGAGCAAGGATCCGAGATTACTGATGAATGCAAATGCGGTCCTGTGTTTGGATTGATCAGTGGTTTCGGATCTCCTGCCGGAAAAGAAAAGGAGAGCGAAGAGAAAGATGAAAAAAACATTTTCTATGGAACTGGCCGGAAGAACTCTTAGTGTAGATGTCGGCCGCGTAGCTGCCCAGGCAAACGGAGCAGCTCTGATGCATTATGGTGATACAACGGTGCTGTCTACCGCGACTGCATCTGACAAGCCCAGGGACGGCATTGATTTCTTCCCCTTAAGCGTAGAGTTTGAGGAGAAGATGTATGCGGTAGGTAAGATCCCGGGAGGATTCAACAAGAGAGAGGGAAAAGCTTCTGAGAACGCAGTGCTGACTGCCCGCGTAATTGACCGTCCCATGCGTCCTCTGTTTCCCAAGGATTACCGCAATGACGTGACATTAAATAACCTGGTACTGAGCGTGGATCCGGAGAACCGTCCGGAGCTTCTGGCCATGATCGGATCTGCAATTGCCACCTGCATTTCTGATATTCCCTTCTGCGGTCCCTGCGCGATGACTCAGGTAGGTATGGAAAATGGTGAGTTTGTGGTAAACCCCTCCCAGGCAGTATGGGATAACGGCGACCTGCAGCTGACCGTGGCTTCTACATCAGAGAAAGTAATTATGATTGAGGCAGGAGCCAATGAGATTAAGGAAGAAAAAATGATTGAGGCCATCTATATGGCTCACGATATTAATCAGAGCATTATCGCGTTTATTAATGAGATTGCAGCAGAGGTTGGAAAGCCGAAACATGAGTACACAAGCTGCGCAATTCCTCAGGAAATGTTTGACGCGATTTGTGAGATTGTTCCGCCTCAGGAGATGGAAGAGGCTGTATTTACAGATGAAAAGCAGAAGCGGGAGGAGAATATCCGCCAGATTACAGAGCGTCTGGAGGAGGCTTTCGCGGAGAACGAAGAGTGGCTTGAGGTACTTGGTGAGGCTGTTTACCAGTATCAGAAAAAGACTGTCCGTAAGATGATCTTAAAGGATCATAAGCGTCCTGACGGCCGGGCGATTACACAGATCCGTCCTCTGGCCGCTGAGGTTGATCTGATTCCCCGTGTGCATGGTTCCGCCATGTTTACCCGCGGACAGACACAGATCTGTACCCTTACGACTCTGGCGCCCCTTTCTGAGATGCAGAGAGTTGACGGTCTGGATGAGAATATTACAAATAAGCGTTATATGCATCACTACAATTTCCCGTCCTATTCGGTAGGCGAGACAAAGCCTTCCAGAGGACCGGGACGCCGTGAGATCGGTCACGGAGCGCTGGCGGAGAAGGCTCTTGTTCCTGTGCTTCCTTCCGAGGAGGAGTTCCCTTACGCAATCCGTACCGTGTCCGAGACTTTTGAGTCCAACGGTTCTACCTCTCAGGCAAGTATCTGTGCATCCAGTATGTCTCTTATGGCTGCAGGCGTGCCGATCAAGAAACCGGTAGCGGGTATTTCCTGCGGACTGGTGACCGGAGAGACAGATGATGATTACATTGTTCTGACTGATATTCAGGGTCTGGAAGATTTCTTCGGCGACATGGATTTCAAGGTGGCAGGTACCCGTGACGGTATTACCGCGATCCAGATGGATATCAAGATTCACGGTCTGACCCGCCCGATTGTGGAGGAAGCGATTTCCAGAACAAGAGAAGCGAGAATGTATATTCTGGATGAGGTTATGGCAAAGGCCATTGCCGAGCCCAGAAAGGAACTCAGCAAGTATGCTCCGAAGATCATCTCCATGCAGATCGATCCTCAGAAGATCGGCGATGTGGTCGGACAGAGAGGAAAGACCATCAATGCCATCATTGAGGAGACCGGCGTGAAGATCGACATTACAGACGACGGAACCGTATCCATCTGCGGTACAGACGCTGAAATGATGGAGAAGGCAAAACGTTATGTTGAGATTATTGTGACTGATTTCGAGGCCGGCCAGGTACTGACCGGAAAAGTTGTCAGCATCAAGGAGTTCGGCGCGTTTATTGAGTTTGCTCCGGGCAAGGAGGGAATGGTACACATTTCCAAGATCTCCAAACAGCGGATCAACCGGGTGGAGGATGTGCTGACTCTTGGCGATAAAGTTACTGTCGTGTGTCTTGGAAAGGACAAGATGGGACGAATCAGCTTCAGCATGAAAGATGTAAAAGGAAAATATGCATCTGAATAATATGTAAAATAAAAAGACCGTGTATTTCGCAGTAGTGAGCAGGAAGGCGCGAAATACACGGTCTTTTACCTTACAGGAAACTTTGTTTCCCGGTATTCTGTATCTGTCCGACTGGGTGCGGAACAGTTACATTTATTCTCTGTTTTCGGGGAGCGGATAATCGTACTGTTCAATGGGGACATTTTCTGTCCGGAAAGTCATTTCTCCGTTCTGATTTTGTACAATGATCCATTTCAGCCAGTTTTTGTTATCCATTTCCGTATAATCTTCTCTCAGATGAAAACCTCTGGATTCTTTTCTCATCATGGAAGTGCGGTAGAACAGTTCTCCGCAGAGCGCCATTGCTTTTGCCTCTACACATTTTACCAGATCGTGATAATTGTCTACTTTCATGTTATCCAGTTTAGAGGCTGCGTCTCTGATAATGTCCAGAGCCTCTTTCATGCGGTCTTCAGATTTGACAAACACATAATCACAGGGGGCGATAGCTTCCTGGATTTCGTGAATAATATCTCTGGGAGAGATACCGTCTTTTCTGTTCAGAGGCGCATAGGTTTCTTCTTTGATCGCTTCAATTCTGTCTGCGTCCACATGGATTTCCACAGGAAGTCTGGAGAGTGTATGTACCAGGGCAACGGCTGTTTCACCGCCTCTGGTTCCCATGTAAACAGCATTCAGAAGTCCGGTTCCATGGATTTTTGCGGGAGGCGCAGGTACAGCGCCTGCTCTGGCGCTTCCGGAACCGGAAGTGTCGCCGATGGCCAGAAGACAGGGAACGGTAGTTTCCATGCTGTGGCCGACTCTGACAGCGCTCATCTCAGAAATGACGCCCGGCACAACATTAAATACCTGATGATCAAAAGGATAGCCGCCGATTTCATGATGACGCATATAACGCCGGAATGCTTCAGGGTGGAAGTGGAAGAATTCTCCGCCGCCACCTTCTGCATTAAATTTTTCCATATCAATCTGGATGGGCCAGTGTCCCTGTTTATATTCCTGGTACCAGGCATTTGCCGCATTAGGATCCATGGAAGAATGAAATCCGGGACGCCATTTCTGGGAAATATTTTCACCATTGTAATACAGATGGTCGTGTCCGATATGAGCGCCGCCGTGCATACCGTAAAACAGATGACCCTGTCCGTCTGTTCTGGCAAAATCACCCATACCGCAGAACTCGCAGTTGCGCATTTCTGCTCCGGCATTGTAGGCAAGAGACTGGGATACACCGGTGCTGCACCAGATCGGGGTAATATCGAAATTCTGTGATCCGCAGGCCAGGATGGTAACATCAGCCAGGAAAATATGGAAAGAGCCGTCCTTTACATGGAATCCGCAGGCTCCCACAACCCGGTCGCCGTCCTTCAGCAGCTCAACGATTTCAATGTAATCCTGAAAACGCACGCCGTATTCGTTTGCTTTTGCAGCCATATGTTTGCACATATCCGGATCGATGCCGCCGGTTACCCAGGGAAAGGGCCACTTGGCTACGGCAAAATGTCCGTTCTCTTCTCTTTCAATAGAGACGCCCCAGGTTTCCAGATGTTCTACGATTCTGCGGCTGTTATAGGCCATATCCCGGAGCAGGTGCTGATCGTTGAGATAAAAACCGATTTCTTTTAAGTTATACTGCACGAATTCCTCCGGATCTTTTCCTTCGCCTACAAAGCTGATCAGTCCTGCAGTCCGGGCTGCTTTTCCGGCCCAGCCTTTGCTGGCGCATGCCATATCAGTGATCAGAATATCTACATCAGGATCACTTTCTTTTGCGGTCAGAGCTGCTGTGAGTCCGGAACATGCTCCGCCGATAATGAGAATCTGTGATTTGTGTACTGTTCCGAATTCTTTCAAATCCTTCATACTATTTCGCCTCCTTCATCGTAGATACATATCTCGGGTAATACTTTGCGTCCCAGTCGGGAATAACCTCAATGGCTTTCGCCGGACAGGCTGCCTCACAGATACAGCAGATCTGGCAGTCCAGAGGATATTTTCCGTAAGGAATCTGTTTTTCCTCATCCCACTCAATAACATTTTTGAAGCAGACATCCAGACATGCTTTGCAGTGTACGCATTTTGTCATGTCAACCTTCAGTTCTTTCAGCATAAAATACCTCCTTGATTATTAATTACCGTATAGTTACTGCACATTTACTGTAACATATCTTGACAAAAGAAAGAATTATAATAAAATCATAATCAGATATGAGTTTTTGTTATAGCAATTCGGACTGTGTTCTGTCGGTTGAAACCCGTTCCGGACTTGAACAGGAAAGATGTTTGGAGGGATAATGTAATGAATTATAATAAGCTGCGGTATTTCTATACGGTGGCGCAGACATTGAATTTTACGAAAGCAGCGGAGCAGCTTTATATCAGTCAGTCGGCGGTCAGCCGTCATATGAAGGAACTGGAGGAAGATTTCGGTGTGCCTTTATTTGTGAGAACAAACCGGGATCTGATTCTGACCGATGCGGGCCGGGTGCTGAAAGATGAAGTCCAGCAGTGGTTTTCCAGAGAGGATGAGATTTATCAGAAGGTCCGTGCGGCAGCTTTTAAAAATATAACCCGGTTTAATATAGGATTTATGGGGATCCGCCCGGCCTATCATATTCCGGCTATCGTAAATCAGATGCTTCTCGAATCCCCTGACCTGAGCGTGAATCTTCGGCGTTATAACTGGGATGAGATTCTGGCCTCATTAAACTGCAATGAAACGGATATTTGTCTGAGATTGCGGATGGGAGAATTCCAGGACGAAAATTATGAGCATTTTGTGCTGGATCAGGCATATCCGGCTATGGTAGTATCTGCGAGACATCCTATGGCGAAGGAAAAGAAGGCTTCCCTGAGTGCCTTCCGGAATGAAAGATTTCTGATTCTGTCCGGAAAAGATTCCGCGATTCCTTATTCTTATACCAGGAAGATGTTCCAGAAGTCCGGTTTTATTCCTCAGAGCTCGGAATATGATCAGGTGGAAACGATACTTATGATGATTCATTCAGATGCGGGGGTATCTTTGCTTTCACGTTTTGCGGCGACGGATCAGTTTCCCGATCTGTGTATCGTGGAGCTGGAAGAAATTGATCCTCTGTATCTGGAACTGATCTGGAAGAAAAACAATGCGAATGCGTTTATTCCGAATTTTGTAGAAAAGCTGAATGCCTATTATACAAATCTGCCTGCTCAGTAATTCTGTTATTTCCGGATGAGACAAAGGGGGCTGTTTGAAAGGGGATTGCAATATCTTGTCGGACAGAGTAAGATAATGTCAATATATTGTGTTATATACAGGGTGAAACTGCGAGGAGAGAGGTTATGGCAAAAATACTGATTGTAGATGATGAGCCGATGATCCGGGAGGTGATTCGGGAGTACGTGTCTTTTGAGGGTTATGAATTCCGGGAAGCCGGAAGCGGCATAGAGGCTATTGAGCTGTGCCGGAAGGAAGATTTTGATGTGGTTGTTCTGGATCTGATGATGCCGGGGATTGACGGATTTACGACTTATGAAAAGATACGGAAGACCAAGCAGATTCCGGCTATTGTTTTATCGGCAAAGGGGGAGGAATATGATAAGCTCTATGGATTTCAGATCGGTATTGATGATTATATGGTAAAGCCCTTTTCTCCCCGGGAACTGATGGCGCGTATTAAGGTGATTATCAGCAGAAACAGCCGGCCCCGTCCGGATTCTGAGACAAAAGAAAAAAAGCAGATTGAAGTCAGGGGGCTGCTGATTGATCCGGAGCAGTATCAGGTTCTTTTGGATGGGGAGAAAGTGGAAAATATGACGCTGAGAGAGTTTGATCTGCTCTGCTTTCTGGCGTCCAATCCCCGGATTGTGTTTACCAGGGAACAGCTTTTAGACCGTGTCTGGGGATATGATTACGTGGGAGACGGGAGGACTGTGGATACCCATATCAAGATGCTCCGCCGTTCCCTGGGGAAATACAGAGACTATATTGTGACGGCCAGAGGAGTGGGATATAAGTTTGATGCAGGGGAATGAGACGGGGAACGGGGAGAGAAAAAGGATAAGCATTGATCGAAAGGGGCTTCAGTTCCGGCTGTATACAATGTTTGTGATTTTTTCTGTAATTATTGTGGCGCTGATCGGCGTGATTCAGGTGATTGTAGCGCACAGACAGGCCAGACAGGATACGGTGGAAAGTCTGGCGGAGACCGCCCGGAATATTTCGGCTACTTATGGAACCTCCGCTTTTCGGAATGCTATCAGCTCTGTGATTTATCAGGGAGAGTACCGGGTGCGTTTTCTGAAAGAAAATGGAGAGATACTGATTGACACCTCGGATCTGAGTGTATATCTGGGATGGCCCGAGGTTCAGATTGATGCTGCGGAAATGGTGGAACGGCTGGATCATTCCGAGGGATCTTTTTATCTGACCAGACAGGATACAGAAGGGATTACCTGGATTGTTTACGGTCAGGTGGGGCAAAGTGGGATGATGTGCGGGAAATACTTCTCATCACCAAAAGTAC
>CAMLYL010000035.1 GCA_946491665.1 uncultured Lachnospiraceae bacterium
ATATGCATACATTACAGGCGGTTTCTCATCCGTTACGATTTTTGTTACATGCTCCAAATTTTCCGGAATCATAATGACATTCACGGCAAACGGCTTATCCGTCAGAGCTCTTGTCTCCGCTATTTGCCCACGGATAAAAGCTTCCGGAGCAAAACCGACTCCCAAAACCCCAAGACCTCCCGCGTTTGACACTGCCGCCACCAGCGGCGCTGTAGAAATCCAGGCCATAGGTCCCTGAATGACGGGCTTTTTAATCCCCAGTATTTGACAGACTCTGTTCATTTTCCCTGCCTCCATTCTTAAAATCAGTCTGTATCATTTTTCTGTACTGCTTTCTTAATTGATTCAATTATAGCTTTCCGTCAGAACATTTTCATTTCCGCAGCCTCCAAATTCACAGTAAAATTTTATCTTGTTTTTTGTAGAAAGCTACAATATATATTTCTTTTTCACTTTTCTGCTGATATAATAAGAACTGTACTTTAAATAGCCCGTATTACATTTTCCGCTCAGGAAAAGCAAACTCTCTGAGGAGGATTTCAGATGAACATTACACTGGAAATGATACTGACAAATTTTTTTAATGAGCATCCGGAAGCAGATACCGGATATAAAAAAAACGAACACCCTCTTCTGGGAATTCACCTGCTGCCGAAGCATCCGGATACACTGACTCCGGACTATCTGTATATTTCCGACTGTTACAACGAAAAATATCTGACTGAAATTCCCAGCTCCATTTCCGTCATTTGCCTGCTGCCCGACTCAGATATCACCTCCTCCTTTCCCAATGTTATTATCCTTCATTCCGATCTGGAACTGGCGGAGGCTTTTAACTGCCTGCAGAAATGCTACAATGATTTTGTGGAATGGGGCCGGCAGCTGGATTTTGCCGTTTTCCGGAACGCCTCTTTCCAGGAAATAATATCACTCAGCGAATCCATGCTTCCCGCTCCCGTCCTGGTATATGATCCTGCCCTGAAACTTCTGGCATATTCCCGAAATTATACTTCATTAAAAGATCCACTTTTCCAAAACGCCGTAAAAAACGGTTTTCTTGACATCAATGCCGTGAAATATTTCGAACAGTCAAAAACCTTTGAACGAATGAATCTCTCCGGTTCCGCTGAAAGTGAAGCAGATTCCGTTCGCGGCCACGCCGATTTTATACAGACTATCAATATTCAAAACGAACTGGCCGTTTACTGTATCATGCTGTATCTCGACGACTTATCCCGCAGTTATGTACACCAGTTATTTCACATTTTATGTCAGAGTTTCCGGAAACTTCTTGAAAATCAGCATTCTACTTTTTTGCGTGACCGTTCCGTAACTGACTATTTTCTTATGGATTTACTGGATAATCCGGACACTTCAAGAGAACAGATTAAAGAACGGATTTTTTATAATGACCTCGATTATGAGGGAAACTTCTGTGTTCTCTCTATTTGTTCCGATGTCCGCAAAAAATCCGCAGAAAAATATTTTATACAGCACCTGCGCAATAATATGATCAACTGCCGGATTTTCTCTTACAAAGAATCCATTGTCATTTTATACCTGCTGCCAAAATCCGCTGTATCTTCCTACAAGAACTATCTCACAGAACATCTGCATCCCGTTTTTCATGATTTTTCAGGAAATCACATACAGATATACGTCAGCAGACCTTTTCTCACCATCGGCGATTTTTCAGCCGCTTATATCCAGGCAGAGAATGTTCGGAAAATCCTGTCTTCCGGGGAACCGAAGGCGGAAGCATCCGTTTTCTTTTTTGAGGATTTCTGGATTCAGGATCTCCTGTTTCAGAATCCGGTAAAAAACAAAACTCTTTTTTACTGCGAGCCCTGTCTTCTGGAACTGCGGGAAGCTCACACAGAAAAATCCCGCAAACGGCTCCGCATTCTGTATGAATATCTGAATCATGACCGAAACTATACTGCTGTTGCTGAAAAGCTGGGCATGCACCGCAACAACGTAATTTATCACATCAGAAGCCTGGAAGAAGAGTTTCACATGGATTTGAACTGCCCGGAAACAAGATTGAAGATGCTGCTTTCTTTTAAGATTTTGTCAGCCGGAAATTTTCCCTCTTTCTACGATAAATAGGACACTATCTGATATAATCCCGGACAATTTATGAAAAATACAGATAAAAACATACAAAATCCGGGTTACACAGGACAAAATTTAAGTTGTATAATCTGTAGTAGGAACGTTTTTCGGACACATCAGTATCAGTGGCGGGTGTCAATCTCCTACCTGATATACGCTCCGCGGGGGGCACTAAGACCCGTGAGCGGGTCTTAAACTATGAGCAGGAACACGCCCAGGAAAGGAATGGATATCATTTATGGAATTTCAACAGTTACCGAAAAAAGAAGACATCGTAAAAAGACTGACAGAGACCTGGAATCCCGGACTGGGAACTGAGATGGTCTCCGCGGAAGACGCAGCGGACCGAATTCTGGCGCAGGATATCTGCTCCCGGATCACGCTTCCGGTGATCCGGGCATCCATGTGTGACGGCATTGCGGTCAAGAGCAGTCAATTCGCAGATAATTATCCCCATACCCAGGACATGATCCCGGGAACAGATTTTGAACGGGCCGACACCGGAGACGATTTTCCGGACAGCTACGACGCAGTACTTCCCATAGAACATATACGTCTGAGCCCGGAAGGAAAAATCGAGGAATGGATCAAAACCGTTCCGGTCAGCCCTGGAATGAACGTGCGGGCCGCCGGAAGCACAATAAAAACCGGCGAGCTGCTTCTGAAAAAAGGGACTGTGATCCGCGGCAACGAGCTGGCTCTGATCGTTACCGGAGGCATACGCGCCGTTCCTGTATACCGAAAACCGAAAATCGCATTTCTTCCTACGGGAACAGAACTGGTTCCCGCCGGTTCAGCCATTGCGCGGGGACAGATGTTTGACTCCAACAGCACACTTGTAAAATATGAACTGGAAAAATCCGTCTGCGAACCGATTATGTATCCGATCACCAGGGACGATATCCAGAGTCTGCGCAAACGCCTGGAAGATGCTCTTGAAAAAGCCGACCTTGTACTGATCAACGGAGGTTCTTCCAAGGGTGGAGAAGACTTTAACGTCCGTCTTCTGCAGGAAATGGGTACACAGCTCTATCACGGAGCCGCAACGGTACCCGGAAGGCCGGTGGGGATCTTCTCTGTCAATACAAAACTGGTCATTGTAATGCCCGGACCGCCCATGGCTGCATTAAACGTCCTGGAATGGCTGGTAAAACCTCTTATTTTCCATCTGTACCACAAGCCGGCTCCTCTCCGTGAAACCGTGAAGGCAAAACTGACAAAAGATATAAAAGGACCGGACTTTTTCGCCGTATTCACAAAAGTGAATGTGGTGCAGGATGAAAACGGAGAGTATCTGGCGGAACCGGTTCCCGGCAGGGCGGTAACCATGCCGGTCAGCTTCGGAGCAAACGGATATTTCTATAAAGAAACCGGTGTTACAGAACTGAATGCCGGACAGGAAACCGTTGTAAATCTTTTCTGTAACCGCTCTGAAATCCCCCGGAAGCAGGATTAAATGCCGGACTGCGGCAGACATATATCTGTTCAGCCCCGGTTCATACGCAAACATATGACTTTTTCACAGATCAATTTGACTTTTCCGATGATCTGTGATAACTTAATGACATTGACTTGCCGCCGGGTAAGCAAGAGGCATTTATTGATGTATCAGCAGGCCTTTGAAGATACATCAGTAAATGCCTCTTTTCATTTCCCGGGCGCGCAGGCCAGGTCATTCATACTTTTTTACAGGGAGGAATCAATTATGGCATGGGTTTATCTCATTATCGCGGGCGGCCTTGAGGTATTCTGGTCTACCTGCATGAAATTCTCTAACGGTTTTACCGTCGCGAAATTTACGGTTCTGACGATTATCGGCATGGTATTCAGCTTTCTGCTGCTGTCACAGGCCACCAAAGTGCTTCCCCTCGGCACGGCTTACGGAATCTGGACCGGTATCGGAGCTGTAGGGGCCGTAATAGTCGGCATCTTTATCTTCAAAGAGCCTGTAACTGCAGCCCGGATTTTTTTCATTGTGCTGCTTCTGACCGGAATCGTCGGTCTGAAAGCCACCTCCGGACATTAAGCTGGAATCACGACAAAAATGTACGGAAAATTTGCAAAAAGTGTTTGACAAGCAGCCGAAAATAGTGTATATTATTTTTTGTGCTCAGCACAAACACATGCGCGAGTGGCTCAGTTGGTGGAGCACGACCTTGCCAAGGTCGGGGCCGCGGGTTCGAGTCCCGTCTCGCGCTTAAAAAAACGAATCACCCAGATGGGTGGTTCGTTTTTTTATGCACAAGATAGTCTATAAGAAGCCGCGTGGGTTCGATTGTTATGAGCACTTAGCGCCCGTATTCGGGGCGCCCCGGCTCCTAAGGAACAAGATTCAGATCCAGGTCCGTCAGCCATCCATCGATCTGGCCGGTACTGGAAATGCGCCGCTCTCCGTATATCGCGATATCCCTGCAGGAATCCAGAAGAGTCGGCATGGTTTCATCAATATCGCTGCCGCCGCTGGTGCAGAAGGGGATCACCAGTTTCCCAGTAAAATCATAACTTTCCAGAAACGTATTCACAGGCGCAGGCGTTGCATGCCACCACACCGGGTACCCGACAAACACAATATCATACTGGTCCATATTTTCCACTGTATCAGAAAGGGCCGGCCTTGCGCCATTCCGGATTTCCCTGTTTGACTGCAGATAAACATTTCCGTATTCTTCCTGGGGGGAGATTTCAAACAGATCGGCTCCCGTCTGTTCGCTCAGTGCCTCAGCCACGCCCCGGGTTGTCCCGGAATAGGAAAAATAGGCAACCAGAATCTGCTTATCCTCCCTGGCTGCGATTTCCGAGCGGAGTTCCTCCGTTTCTTCCGCACTGAGGGACTGATCCGTCAGATTCCGGAACATGGCAGGCCGGCGCAGAATGTTGTATCCTGCCACAAGAACAACGACAACTGCTATCACTATAACCACAATCAAAATACTTCTCCTGCTTCTCATTGCATGATTTCCTCCTGCGAATTAGATTCTATAATTTCCCGGAGGGAAATATGTTCATTCCGGTATCGTGCTCCGGGATTCTTTTCCGGAACTGTCAGTCTGATCGCTTTCTGGGGACAGGCATGTACGCAGGCCAGGCAGGTCTGACAATTTCCCGGCATATAAACTGCCTTTCCGGAAGACACCCGGATAGAACCCGAAGGACAGACCTGCCTGCAGATCCCGCAGCCGGTACAAAGATCTGTAATCTGCAGAAGATGCTGCCATGCATCCTCAGGCATCTGACTCATCCGGTCCAGGAACTGCCGGTGGGCGGCACGGTCCTGTTCCGTTACCTCTGAAATCATCTTTTTGCAGGTGCGCACATCATAAAGAATCTGTATCAGCTGTCCCTCTACATTTTTGTCAAGCTGCATCTGCTCTTCCATATCAAAACCAGGCAGCCAGTTATCCACCATCCGGATTACATTGATATAACTGACGTTGATTCCACAATCCTCACACAGTTGTTCTGCCAGTCCGGCAGCCCCTCCATGACGTTTTCCATAGGTAAGAACCATATAAAAATAATCGGTGTGAAAGGACGCTTTTTTCAAAAAATCCTTCACCATGGGCGGAACTTCATGACCATAGACAGGCGCCACAATGCCGATCCGGTCCGCCGAAAAATCCAGATCCGGCCGACAGATGATCTGCGGAATACTGACCGGATGATCTTCCAGCTGTTTTGCAATATAAAGGCTGTTTCCTGTTCCTGTAAAATAAAATATCATTTCGCCTCTCCTTTCCTTAATTCTGGCCGTATGGCCATACAGGTATCCTCTGGAGGATTTCCTTAATTCTGGCCGTATGGCCATACAGGTATCCTCTGAAAGGGTTCCTTGTCACCAGACGGAATCAGTGCTACAATCCTGTCAGAGAATACGGTTCATACAACCGATTATATTATCCGGTAGTAACAACCGGTCAAGATATTTTTCCCAGGATCACAAAACTTTCAAATTTCAAAAAAGAGGACTTCTGCATGTACACCATGATGCAGATCTGCCGGGAAACCGGCATGACTTATCAGACGCTGAAATATTACTGTAACGAGGGACTGGTTCCCGGTGTAAAACGCGACAGAAACAACCGGCGCATCTTTGATGAGAAGGATCTGAAATGGATCAGGGATCTTGTATGTCTGAAAAAATGCGGCATGAGCATCCAGGAAATGAAAGAATATCTGGATCTGTGCCTCGAAGGAGAGAGTACCATCCCCCAGAGAAAAGAAATGCTGACAAAAAAACAGGCGGCACTGCGCTCCACGATCCGGGAGCTGGAAGACAGTGTCGCCTACATTAATCTGAAACAGCAGTTTTATGATGAAGTTCTTTCGGGAAAACGGCCGTATGTCAGTAATTTAATCCGGAAAGAAAATTAAATGTTTTCTTTCCGCTGCACAGGCGAAAAGAATCTGATGTATGAAAAAGATCGCTTCATAAAATCCAGACAGGCGATTTCTGCCCCAAAAAAGTATAGAAAGAGACCATTCCCTGGAGATCCGCGGCTTTATCAAAACCCGGATTTTACGGAATAGTCTCTTTCGTGTTACAGGAGAGGCAGAACCGGCATTGCCGGCAGCCCCGTTTTCCTCTTACTTTTTATCTTCTTTTTGCTCTTTTTACAGAAGCAACAGCCACCATAAGCGCAGCCAGCGCCAATCCGCCGTATACTGCAGGAGCTGTGGTATCTCCGGTTCTGGGAGCATCAGAATTCTCCACCTTCTGACCGGATCCGTCCTGATTTTTATCCGCCGTCTGCTGGTCATCTGCATTCTGGCTTCCGTCTGTGTTCTGATCATCTCCGGTATTCTGATCACCGCCCGGTGTCTGATCCTGTCCCGGATCCTGCTGGTCTCCGTCGGGATTCTCATCTCCGCCGGGCGTTACCGCCTCATTTGCAGTCAGCTGATATGCCGCAACCGTTCCGGATACCTCGCATGCCGCAAGAAGATATGCGTTTCCGTCTGCACTTTCTGCCGCCGGAATAAAGCTCAGTCCTTCCGGAGAATCATCCCCTGCGATATCCGCGCTGTAGTCCCGGGAATTGATATAGTTGGCAAATACGGTGTTTTCCGGATCTGTGATATCATAAACCATCACGCCGCCGACTCTCTCAAGTCCGACGAAAACATAGGTTCTGTCGCCGACAGTTCCTGTGGTCACGCTCTCCACTTCGGGTCCCTTCTTGCCGGAACGGTCATCCATACTCACATCATCATTGGAGCAGTTGAAGTTGTCCGGCACATACTCAGCAGTCTTTGCCTCAATCTCACTGCCGCTGTCATAAACCTCTGTCAGACCATTCTCATCTGCGCGGAATACAGTGAAAGAACGTCCGCCATACAGATAATCCACGCCATCCTCCAGACCGTCGTAATCTTCACTTCCGAAGAACACAACCTTTCCGGTCAGACCGCTGTTTTCCGCTGTGATTTTGCCGGTGGGAGAAGTCTCTCCGTCGCCGAAATCACGCTCATCTTCGTTCAGATAATCGCCCCATTCTCTGGCGTCTCCTTCATTGGCAGTAACCAGATAATCTACGCCGTCTGCCGTGTAAAGAGCAATTCCGTCCGGCATACGGATACCTTTGAGATCCTCATAGGTCTTCGGATTGTAAGCTTCATCCTTCTTATCGATATCTACAGCCACAGTGCTGTAATCTTCAAATCCCGCCGAATAAACTCCGGTGATTTCTTTTGCATCCAGATCAAGTACCGCAATGGCGTTTGCCTCCTGGAGAGTCACATAAGCCACATCATTTCCAGCCGCAATGTATTCCGGCTCAAAATCTGCGGAAGGATTCACGCCCTTCTGAAGAACGATTCCCGCGTCCACAAGACTCTGCCTTTCCTCCGCGCTGTCATAGGCTGTAAAATCTACCTCTGTCACAGAAGCATTTGCTGTACCATATGCAAGCTCAATTACTGTAATGGTACCCGCCGGATCCACAGTATCTTCGCCGTAACCTTCCCTGGGCTCGCCTTCATTGGCAGTCAGAACATTGGAACCATCCGGGGTAAATGTCACCATATCCGGCTGTACCCCTGTCTCATAGGCCCTGTTAAAGGTCAGTGTTCCATCTTCATTGCAATTAAATACTGCTACGCGTCCATTCTCCGTATACCCTTCTGCCTGTATCGCCACAGCAAGGAGGGTTCCGTCCTCAGAAACAGATACAGAAGTCATATCGCCGTAGGTAAAGCCCTCGCAGTTTTCTTCAACAATAGATCGGATATCTATATCATTGCCATCCAGAAGATCTACTGTCTCTTTGGATTCCATGTCTTTTATGGGAATTGCTGTCAGATATCCGGTCTGTCCGTTTACTGCATAGGCCCATCCGGTCTCTGTATTGTAATCTACAATTTCCATCACGCCGCCGTCTGCATTGGTCATTCCCGCATCATAGCGCCCAATCTGCTCCACATCAACAGTGGAATTTCCATTTTCCTCACCCGTGGCTTTTTCGCCGCCATCCGTATCCTTTGTCACACGGAAGGAATCAATCAGTTCGCTGTCCGGATCTGTGCCGTCGCCTGCAAGATTGTAAACATTGACAGAAATCTCATTTCCCTGCACATCAAATACCGCGTAGCTGGGACTGTATTCCTGATTCCACTCCTGATTGCCATAGGGAAGATTTCCCTCCAGATATGCTTCTGAACCGCTTTCTCCGTTGGCAAGCAGCGGATAATCTTCATTATTTGTCTTATCCAGTGATTCGAAAGGAGTATAATACTGCATATCAGAGCAGCAGTTCCCGGTCAGATAGATGGTTCCGTCCGGATCATAATATGTATCCAGTCTCTCTGCATTTCTCTCACCGTCTTTAAGTACATAGCTTCTGGAATAAACATGGTCATGGCCGCCCAGCACGAAATCCACATCAAACTCATCCATTACCGTCTCAAAACCGGCGTCCACATAGTTTTCAATATCGGAATCCGCAGCGTGCTTGGCCACGGTCTGGGTGGATTTGTGATGAGTTACAATCAGCCAGTCATACTGACCTGCGTACTCACTGGTTGCCGCGTTCATTGTTGTACGGAAATTCTCTACGATGGCCTCTGCCTCGGAATTGTCCTTGTCAGCGCTGGAAACGCTCTCATTATCTGCGTTTTCCTCATCATTTCCGCCCGGGTACGCACTGGTATTCAGGGTAACAAACAGGACATTGTCGTAAAGATAGTAGTAATTTCCTTCTGTCTCCATCTCCCGGCGTTCCGTAAAGTCATACTGTCCCTCCGCGTTGGGCGTTACGCCGTTGGACTCGGAATTATTGGCAATTTCATCGGCTGTCGCCTGGATGTAATTTCCGTGGCTCTGGCTGGTTCCGTTATTCTGACCGCGGAATGTAGTTTTTACCTGCTCCAGAACTCCGTTTTCATCCACGCCTTCTACAGTCATCTCATTTGGCAGATTAAAATGATCCGCGAACATATAATGTCTGTCATGGTTTCCCACAGCCGGAGCATAAAGGATGGACGTCATCTCCTCCGGTGCGAAAAACGCCTCATATTCGCTGGATTTGCCCCAGCTCTGATCTTCCACCTGGTCTCCGGCGGAAACTACCAGATTCACGCCTTCCTCTGCCAGTTTCTCCATCATGGTCGCCCAGCCTGTCTGGTTTGTCCCGTCAGAGGGATTCCAGCCTCCGTCATCGTTGGACTGATCTTCTTTAATCTGGGGATCACTGGTAAATCCAAATCTGAATCCGTCTGTTCCTGCCGTTGTATAAGTATATTCTCCGGACCAGGTCTGACCGCCGTCATAGGAAATCTGGTAAGTATAAGATGTATCTGCCGCAAGTCCGCTGATGGTAGCGGTGCAGACCATCTTTCCTGTATCAGTATACTTTCCTGTATCGAGTTTCGTGGGAGCCGTCAGTTCCCTTACCTGCGCTTTCTCTGTCTGATCGCCAAAACGAACCATCGCCGTCGTTGTGCCGTCGGGAGCGTACCAGTTCAGATTTACGGAGTCCTGTGTCTCACCCGGCTGAAGGGTCAGATATTCTACCGACACACCGGATGCCGTCGTATCTGCAGACTCCACGGATACCTCTGCATTCGCAGATTCCATGGACACATCGAGTGTCTCTGCATTCGCAGATTCCACGGATACATCAGATGTTGTCATATCCGCAGGCTCTGCGGCTACGCTGATTCCCTGGGATGCGATCATTGCCGCAACCATAGCTGCCGCAGCAGTTCTGTGCCACATTTTTTTCATAAATCTCATAACCTCCTTATTATAATACCAGGTGATTATAAAGGAGATATGTAAAATTTACCGGCATATTTTCTCTGAAACAATGTAAAATTTATGTGGCATTATGATTTTTCCGCTGCAGCAGGTAATAATACAGCACGATATCCTCATAATGGCCCTCCTTCATCCGGAATCCTCCCGGAATCACTCCCAGCTGCACAAATCCCACCTTTTCATAGAGCTTTCTCGCCAGAACATTGGAAGCCACTACCGCATTAAACTGCAGAATGGCGAACCCCAGACGGGCCGCCTGTTCCAGACAGTCATCCATCATCCTCCTGCCGATCTGTTTTCCCCGCGCTTCCGAAGAAACCGCAAAGCTGGCATTGCAGATATGGCCGCACCGCCCGACATTGTTGGGATGAAGGATATACATCCCCAGAATCTTCCGGCTTTCCTCCTCCTGCGCGACTCCGCACCAGCTCTGCTCTTCAAAAAAAGCTTTTCCTGTTTCCAGAGTCAGACACTCTGTCTGGGGAAAAGCCACCCCTTCTTCTACAACTTCATTCCAGATACGCACCATATCCGGAATATCTTTTTCCTGGAATTTTCGGACTGTGATTTCCATGCTCTGTACCTCCCTGCAAAAGAAAATCTGATCTTTTTATCATCCTATCATAATTCCAGGGGGTTCCATTGTCAACCATCCGCCGGAACCCGGATCCGGAAACAGAACAGCAGAGCTTGCCGGAACACACCGGGAGATTTCCCGGATTCCCTGTCCCTCTAGGAAATCCTCCCGTTATCCATCTCATACACCACATCCGCCACGTTCATGGTGGATTTCCTGTGGGACACCAGCAGTACAGTTTTATCTCCTCTTCCCTCTTTCAATGATTTCAGGATCATTCCCTCATTCAGGGAATCCAGGTTGCTGGTGGGCTCATCCAGCAGAACAAAGGGCGCGTCATGGAGAAAGGCACGGGCGATTCCGATCCGCTGTTTTTCTCCCCCCGAAAGGGTATCCCCCAGTTCTCCCACTTCTGTATCATATCCCTCCGGCAGAGTCATAATAAAATCATGGATGGACGCCTTCTTTGCGGCCTCCATAATCTCCTCCCTGGACGCCCCCGGTTTCCCCACGGCGATATTATTCGCGATGGAATCATGAAACAGGCAGGTTTCCTGGGTCACATAGGACTCCATCTCCCGGAGATTTTCCGTATTGATGTTCCGGATATCCCGGTCCGAAATCCGGATCTGTCCGCCCTGTACATCCCAGAAGCGCATCAGCAGTTTCAGAAGAGTTGACTTTCCGGAGCCGCTGGCTCCATGAATCCCAACAATCTGTCCCTCCGGTATCCGGATGGAATAATCTTTTAAAATCTGTTCTTCTTCGTAGGCGAAATCCACATGATCAGCCCCGGCACCCGTGAAAGAAAGATCCTCTTCTCCGGTTACCTCCTCCACCTGGGGCGATTCCTCCAGTATGGAGAGCACCCGCTCCCCGCTGGCCAGGGTCTGGTTCAGATTGTTGGACAGGTTTGCCAGCGCCGTCACCGGTCCGAAGGATCCCATCATGGCAATGGTTCCCACCAGCAGTCCCGTAAGGCTTACCATTCCCGCCTGCTTCTGAACAGTCAGCAGAAACAGCATGGCAAAGGAAAAGATCAGAATCGCAAGGTTTGTGGCGGATCTCTGCCCGGCCTCCAGCCGGTTCAGCCCTTTCTGCAGATTTCCCAGACCGTCCGAGCGCTCCGCCATTTCTTTCCGCCGCTTTTGCCCCTGCCCGTACTGGATCGTCTCATCCAGTCCCCGGAGGGAATCCAGGACAAAGCTGTTCAGATTTCCAAATTCCGTGCGGTATTCCATTCCCTTCTGCGCGCCCCGCCGGCCAGAATACAGGGGAATTGCCGCCCCTACCGTGAGATAGCCGGCCAGCGCCAGAACGGCACCGGCCGCGGAAAACTGCCCGATAAACAGAACCATAATCAGTGATGTCAGCACAGCAATGGCAATGGGGGAAATAGTATGGGCGTAAAACACCTCCAGGAGCTCAATGTCCGTGGTAATGACAGAAATCAGATTTCCCTTGTCCCTGCCCTCCAGCTTTGCGGGACAGAGCTTCCGCAGGGCCGCAAACACCTTGTGCCGGATGATTGCCAGCAGCTTAAAGGCAATAAAATGATTACAGTACTGCTCTCCATAATGCAGAATTCCCCGTAGAACCGCCATAACAATCAGCGAGATAAATAAGGTCCGCAGTTCCGCCCCCAGGAAAATTCCCGCATTAGCCGGAGTCAGACTGATTCCCAGGGTCTCCTGCAGCGGCTCCAGAAGAATCCGCATCACTCCGAATCCCGCCGTAATCGTCAGAAAAATGGCGCACAGATAGCCCGCCGTTCCCAGTATAATGGCAAGAATCATGATGGGAAGCAGCGGCTTCACCAGACCGATGAGCTGTCCCATAATCCGGATGCCGCTCCTGCGCATCTGCTTTTGCTCCCGGCCGGCAGACTCTGAGCAATACAGATCTGCTTCATCTGCTCTGTTCTTCCCGTTTTTCTCTCTGCTCATACCGCAGCCTCCTTTCTCCCGGTTTTCTCTCTTCTCATACCACGGCCTCCTTTCTCCCGCCTTTCATGCTGCTCCTTCCATACTCCTCCAGTTCCATCTGGGATCGGTAGAGCTTCGCGTATGCTCCGCCGCGGCTCATGAGCATTTCATGTGTTCCCGTCTCCGCCACAGCCCCGTCCTTCATCATGTAGATCCGGTCAGAATTCACCACGTTGGCCAGCCTGTGGGAAATCAGAATAATCGTCTTTGTCTTTGCCAGATCATGAATCACAGCCATGATCATCTCTTCGCTCTCCGCGTCAATGTTGCTGGTGGCTTCGTCAAAAATATACACAGGCGTATCATGGAGAAGCGCCCGGGCAATGGCCATTCTCTGACACTGTCCTCCCGAGAAATTCGCCCCTTTTTCCATCACCGGCGTCTCCAGTCCCTGCTGCTGTTCCAGAAAACCCCACAGATTCACTTTTGCGAGAACCTCTCTCATTTCCCCGGCGGACGCATCCGGTTTCCCCATGCGCAGATTCTCCGCCACAGTTCCCTTAAACAGATAGCTGTTGTGGCTGACAAGGGTGATATGCTCCATCAGACTTTCCTCCCGGATCTCTGAAAGCTCCTTTCCCTGCACGGTCACACTCCCCGTATATTCCCGGTTTCTCCCCATAAGAACCGCGGCCGCGGTGCTCTTTCCGCATCCCGAAGTCCCCACAATGGAGGTAAAGCTTCCTGCCGGAAACTCCATATGGATCCCTTTCAGAATCTCCCGGCCCGTCTCATAAGAAAAATGAACGCCGGAAAACCGGATATCCAGCGGGGCGCACCCCGGCGTTTTTTCTCCGCCCGGCTGTCTTCTGTCCCGGTCTCCCCTGTCTGTCTCCCGCATTTTTCCATACTCCAGTTCCTGCTCCGCCTCCCGTGGCTCCGGAAGATCCAGAAGGGCAAAAATCTTATCGCTGGCCGCCATGCCGTTCATGGCAATATGGAAAAAAGATCCCAGCAGCCGCAGGGGAATAAAAAATTCCGCAGCCAGAAGCACCAGCATCAGCGTTCCATGGAAAGAAACATTGCCTTTCGCGAATTCCGACAGGGTAACAATCATCCCCACAGCCGCGCCGCCGTAGGCGATAATATCCATGACGCTGGTGGAATTCAGCTGCATGGTCAGCACCTTCATGGTAATCCGGCGGAAGCGCTGGGATTCCTCATCCATTTCCTCCGCTTTCTTTTGATCGGACCGGTAAATTTTCAGAGTAGTCAGCCCCTGCAGGTTTTCCAGAAAGCTGTCACTCAGCTCCGTGTAAATTCCCCAGTATTTCTTCAGCAGCCGCCCCGCCACCTTCTGGACAGCCACGATGGAAACAGGAATCAGCGGCACGCAGATCAGCAATACCAGACTCGCCTTCCAGTTTACAAAAGACAGTACCACAAACAGAGTCACCGGAGCGGTAAGGCTGTAGATCAGCTGGGAAAGGTATTTCCCGAAGTAAACCTCCAGCTGCTCCACTCCCTCCGCCGCCATCTGGACAACCTCAGAGGTGGTCACCTTTTCCCTGTAAGAAGCCCCCAGCCGCAGCAGTTTCTGATAAATTTTGTCCCTCAGAATTCTCTTGACATCCACACTTGCCCGGTAGGAGGCGTGAGACGCTCTTCTGTCACAGACAAAACGCAGGATCAGCGCCGCGGCCGCAGTTACACCCCAGGTAAGCCCCGCGGGCAGCGTCACTTCCCGGAACAGAGCCTGTTCCAGCA
Organism: uncultured Lachnospiraceae bacterium; assembly: GCA_946491665.1. Taxonomy (GTDB): domain Bacteria; phylum Bacillota; class Clostridia; order Lachnospirales; family Lachnospiraceae; genus Eubacterium_I. The sequence goes on from CAMLYL010000035.1 coordinate 14,639, forward strand.
GCCGGGCTGCACAGAAAATCACCACAATCTGGCAGATCAGCGCCAGCCACTGCCAGATCACCTGGTATACAATATACTTTTTCGCGTAAGATAGAAGCCCGACCAGTCTTTTCTTAATCATATGCCTGCTCCTCTTTTTCTCCCGGCTTTACGGTCTTCACCCGCAGGAAAAAATACAGCAGATGGCATACCCAGACGATCGCCAGACAGATCCGCCCCACCGGAACTCTGCTCATAAGAATAAATCCGATGGCCATCACTACCGTTACTGTTCCCACGATTTTCAGCTTTGTTCCCATGGTCATAGCCCGGCGCTGCACAAAGCTTTCCAGATGCTTTTTGTACATTTTTGTCCCCGTAAACCAGTCATGAAGCCTCTGGGAGCTCTTTGTAAAACTGAACAGGGCCACCAGGAAAAAGGGCACCGTTGGCAGAATCGGCAGCACGATTCCCACCGCTCCCAGTCCCAGGCAGAGAAGCCCCAGTATCAGCCAGAAAATCCGGAACGGATTCTTTTTCTTCATATCATCTCTCCTTTTTCTGTTCACAGAATGCCCGGCCAGGCCGGACATGGAAAACTATACAGTCAACACAAATTTTTTCCCCTCAATCGTTGCTACGTCCAGAGAAATTCCATACAGTTCCCGGATACACTCTGTGGTGATCATCTCGTCGGGAATTCCCTCCGCCGCCACATGGCCGTCCTTCAGACCGATGATCCGGTCCGAAAAATAAATGGCCTGGTTGATATCATGCAGAACCATGATAATCGTGATCCCGTACTCCCGGTTCAGCTTCTGTATCAGTTCCAGAATTTCAATCTGATAGCGGATATCCAGATATGTGGTAGGCTCATCCAGAAACAGAATTTTCGTATTCTGGGCCAGGGCCATGGCGATCCAGACCCGCTGCCGCTGGCCGCCGGAAAGCCGGCTCACCTCCCGGTTCCGGTATTTTTCCACATTGGTCACTTCCATGGCCCACCGGATCAGCTTTTCATCTTCTTCACTGTATCCCTGCATCATCTTCATATGAGGCGTACGCCCGAAGGAAACCAGGCGTTCCACCGTGATATCGTCAGCGGAGGTATTGTACTGATGCACAATCGACACCTTCTTCGCAAAATCTTTCAGCGCCAGATTCTGGATGTTTTTCCCCCGGAGAAAAATGTTTCCCTTCCGGGGATACAGATTTTTGGTCATCAGATTGAAAAGAGTAGATTTCCCGCACCCGTTGGCGCCCATAATCGTTGTGATCTTTCCCTCCTCAACAGCAAAGGAGGTATCCTTCAGCACCCGGTTCTTTCCATAGGAAAAAGTCAGATTCCGGACTTCCATGGCCGGTTTTTTCTTTTCATGCTGCATACTTCTTCGACCTCCTTAACAGAATAATGAAGAATGGTCCGCCGATCACGCTCATAATCACGGCCGCTGACACTTCATAGGGCGATGCCACAGTTCTTCCGATGGTATCCGCCAGAAGAAACGTAAAGGCTCCCGCCAGCATGGAAAAAGGCACCAGCGCCCGGTGATCGCTTCCCACCAGAATTCTCCCGATATGGGGCACAATCAGTCCCAGGAAGCTGATAGAGCCCGCCACAGCCGTGGAGATACTTGCCAGAAGAACCGCAATCAGCGAAATCCAGATGCGCATCAGATTCACGTTGACCCCCAGACTTCTGGCCGTTTTGTCCTCCAGGGCCATGAGATTGCAGGTTTTTGTAAACAGCAGAGCCAGAATCAGTCCCACAATCACATAGGGAAGAAGAGTATGTACGTCCTCCCAGGTCTTCTGGGTGATATTTCCCTCCACAATGGACGCCACGCCGGAGGAGTTTCCCCCGGTCATGGAATTCAGCGCCTCGGAAAGCCCGGTAAACATGACGCTCACCGCCACGCCGGTCAGAATAATCCGCAGAGGGCTTAATCCCCCTTTCCACGACAGGCTGTACACCAGGAAAAACGCCAGCAGGCCGCCCGCAAAGGCAAACAGGGGAGTGAAAAAATACAGTGCGGGAACAAAGGCCGTAATCAGAACGGCGACAAAACTGGCGCCTCCGGAAATACCGATAATTCCCGGATCCGCCAGAGGATTTTTCAGCACCGCCTGGAACAGCACGCCCGAAACCGCCACAGCGGCTCCCGCAAACAGGGAGATCACAATCCGCGGAAACCGCAGATCATAGATGGCCGCCACATCATCGATTTCCTCAAGAAACAGTCCCCGGAACAGCTCTGAAGGAGAAACCTTCAGACTTCCGATATTCACGGCGGCAAAGATCAGCGCCGCAAGAAGTATTCCCATAATTATAAAGGAAAGCGATGCCCGGACTTTTTTCCGTCTCATTCTTTTCTCTTCACTCATCGTTTTCCTCCTTACTTCGTGATCTCTTTCAGCGTTTCATCATCTGTTTTCTCAGAAGCCTGGCTCTCTTCCGCCGCCTGGGCCGCATTTTCGCTGTTCTGCTCCGCCTGGGCCGCATCCTCGCTGCTTTCCGGGTACAGCATGGGCTGCAGCTCCTCCAGAGCCTCCGGATAATTGAAATTCGCACTCATACCGAAGTACTCGTAAGTCAGATCATAGACTCTCCCGTTTTTCACAGCGTCAAAATGCTGCCAGATATCATCTGTGGCGAATTCTTCATTAAACATCTCTATAATCTGATCCGGAAGCGCGTGGGCCGCCCGCAGAATCACATCCGGCTCCTTCGTTTTCATGTCCTCTGTATTTACAGTCAGAAACTCCTGGTCTGTCCCGGCGTAGACATTCTCTCCTCCGGCCAGCTCCACCAGGCTTCCCACATAAGAATTTTCAGTGGCAATAATATAGCTTCCCGGAAGGCCCATCAGAATCAGCACCTTCGGGGCTTCCTTCCCTTCATTCTGAGTTTTGTAATCCTCATAAAACGCTGTAAATTCATCTGCCATTTCCCGGGCCTGCTCTTCTCTTCCGAAAATCTCCCCCAGCTCCTGGATGGAACGGTACATTCCCTGGACACTCCGGAGATTCAGAAACGCCCAGTCCGTATCGATCGCCTCATATTTCGGCTGCAGATCGGACTGAAGAGTGGCGGGACTTAAGATCCAGTCCGGATTCAGAGAGGCCGCAATCTCCATATCCGGAGCCATGGCGGTTCCCACCTGCTCCACATCCGCATATCGCTCCGGCAGTTCGGAAATAGTGCTGGAGCATACGCCCACCAGATCCAGTTCCAGCCGGTCGCAGATCTCCGCCGTGGCCGGGGAAGTGGCAATGATTCTGGGTTCGCTCTCCAGACTCTGCACCTTTTCCTTGGCCGCCTCCACGGCAGCCCGCTCCTCCGGATCCGTGATCTCCAGCATCAGTTCCACACTCTGTTCTTCCCCCGTACTTTCCGCTTCCGTCGAAGAACCTCCGACGGAGCTTCCGCCGCCCTGTACGGAGCATCCTGCCAGCAGACTGCAGGACAGGATCCCGCACAGAACAGCCGTCAGAATTCCTGTACTTCTTTTTTTCAGACTATTCATCATCATCCTCATATCCTCCGCCCCATCGTTTCCAGTTCTTCCGGAAGAAATAGACGATCACCGCCGCGGCCGCCATCAGAATCAGTCCCGATACAGTAACCGCCATTCCGATCAGAAAGGCCCGGCTGCCCCCGAAGCTTCCCTGGTCAGCTTCCCCGGTATCCTCTTCTGCCGTAGACAGGCTTAATCCCTGGGCGTCGCTCAGCTCCGTATCTGTGGAAACAGCGGGCGTGGCCGCCTCGTCAATGGAACTGGACAGCTCCGGCGTCTCAGCGGCAGTCTCTTCTCCGGAATCTGTCTCTGTGTCAGAAGAACCGGATGAGGGCAGACCCGATCCGCTCTGCAGGGAAGATCCCGACGTATCCGTACTGCTGCTTCCGCTTCCCGATGAACCGCTTCCCGTGGAAGTGTCTGTATCCGTTGATGTACTTCCGCTTCCGGATGCGGCAGTCACAATGGTGGCATTCATATCCGTATTATTTCCCGCCGTATAATCGCTGGGATAAAGATAGAAGATCACATCTCTTCCCATAGGTTCCACATACATGGATCCCCGGACCACACAGTTCTCACTGGGAACCTGGATGCAGACATCGGCTGTTGCGCCATTGTCATCCGTACCATTGCCCGTCACGCCCACAGCCGGACTGGACCAGTCGGAATCTCCCACATTCTGCACCCAGAAGCTGTGACCGGATGTATAATCCATCAGACTCATGCGGATGGTCAGATAATACTCGCCGCTGTCTGTCAGTTCCAGAATCCCTGTCGTATAAACTGCGCCGTCCACCATTCCCTGCCCGGTGGCATAAGACGCCTCTCCGCCGGAATCCTCAATAACTCCCGTCACCGGATGCGCGTAACAGGGATGGATCACGCAGGTATACACATTCCCGCCGGCCGCCTGCGCCGGAATGGCGCCCGCTCCCATGATTACAACAACCAGGGCGGCCAGAAGCCCGGTCAGCGCTCTTTTCATTCTCTTCACTATTTTCATCATATTTTCCCTTTTCATTACGGAAAGGGGCCGCCCTTTCCAACAGCCCCTGTCTCCATCCAGATCAATTCATTTATTTCTGTTTCTTTTCTTTTGTTTTCCTCAGTATGCCGGACATAGCCGCCCCGCAGCCGACTGCCAGCAGCGCGGCCCAGGCTGCGACGCCTCCTGTCATATCGCCCGTTTTCACACTGGAAAGGGAAGACAGGCCGTCTCCCAGCGAGCTTCCGCCCAGGGAGCTGCCGCCCAGGGAACTGCCGCCCGGAAGGGATGAGCCGCCGTTTAAGCTGCTGCCGCCATTCAGCCCGCCGCTGCTGTCTCCGTCATCATCGCCGGTAACGGTACCCGGCTCATCGTCATCGGTAAAAGAAGGATCGTCCGCATCAGTGCTCTGCAGCGTGTCCCAGTCAAGAGCCAGAAATACCGGCTGCGTTCCCACGCCCTCCGCTATAAACTCCATAATGGGCACAAATACCTGGAGCGGCACATATCCGTCCTCCAGCGCCTCCGGAATCAGCTCAAATGTCACCTGATCCGGATAATCGGTTCCATAATCGTCGCTCACCCGGGAACCGTCCTCATTGAGCTGATAGGACTCTATGGTGACATTCGCCAGATCTCCCACCGGATTCCCGTACTGATCCTGGCTATAGCCTGTCAGAAAATATTGTAGTTTCCCCAGATATCCGGTCATGCCGCTCATCTCAATGGCTTTGAGATCCAGGGTAATATAATATTTCCCATCCTCCACAGTCAGCTTTATTGTGTGGTTGATCGCATTATCGGACATGGACAGCGTCGCCTTATCCACTTTCACCATATTTCCGGTGACGGAATAAACGCCGTCCTCCAGATTAAAAACATCCAGCTCCCCGCTTCCGGGATCTTCCGTATCATCCGTACTGCCCGGATCATCCGGGTCTGTCGTTCCTCCCGGATTGTCCGGGTCAGCGCTTTCACCGCTGGTTATGGTAAAGGTTGTGATGCCTGTGTAATTGCCCGGAGCCGCAGCAGCCACATCCGTTCCCGCTATCCGGATACTTCCGGAAAGGGCTGCCTCCTGTCCCTCTGATCCGGAGCGGCTCACGGTATCCGCCTGGAAGGTCTGGGTACCGAAGGTATTAGAAAAAGGAAGTTCATTCTCTCCGTTGTACAGTACGCCGTCCTCCGGCGCGCTCACTGTGACCGTACCCTCTCTGTTTTCCGCGGATACCCGGATCTCATAATTCTGAATATTGTCTCCGGCAGAATCCAGTGCTCCCATGGACAGTGACGACGGAACAGATACTTCATAAGAAGGAACAGATACTTCTTCTTCCACATTTGCTGTGATTTCCATTGTCTGCTCACTGTCGGTTCCATCTTCCCGGGCCTTAAGAGTATCCCAGTACATAGTCACGATCGTCTTTACGCTGAACCGCCCGTTCTCGAACAGAATCCCGTTGATTTCTCCATTGAGATTGCTCATGGCCGGAACATAAATATATGTATTGTTGTAATAATACTGGCTGAGCCCCTGGAGCGGAAATGACACATCCGTCACCACGGTATAGCCGTTTCTTTCCTCTTTGCCGTAAGTCACGCCCTCCATGGAAAGTTCTTTCTCCGGATCGTTGTCCTGGTAGTATCCGTTAAATCCCAGAATATACATGGGTTCCTGGTCGGTGCCCGACACCATGGTGTAAGACAGATACATCTGCCCCGACTCATCCACCGTCAGCACCGCGTCCGCGGTTTCCGTCTGTACCAGGCTGTGGTCTACCACGTCGCTGCGGACCGCCACTGTCACATCATAGGTTCCCGGCTCCGGCGTCTCCGCAGGCACATCCGCGGAAGCGCTTTCAGACAGATCCATTCCCAGGGCGTCCGCCACCGCCTCCTTTATTCCGTTGGATGAATACGTGGCCCCGGATACTGCATCGATATTTCTGACGCTGTCCGCGTCCGTGTCCCCGATTCCCAGGAATTTATCTTTGATTCCCTCTATGGCGGACGCCAGCTTTGTTTTGTTAAATTCCGCGTAAGTGCCGCCGAAATTATCTCCGGTAATCTCAAGACCGGTGATTTTTCCGTCCGTTACGGTCACATCCGCACCAATATCATATTCACCGAACTGGTCAATATGGAAGCTTCCGCTTTTTGTATAAGATCCGGAAGTCTCCGCCGGGGAAGCAGCGTATGCCTGCAGATAAGGTACTGTCATTCCCGACGCCAGAACACCTGCCAGCAGCAGAACTCCCAGACTTTTCTTTCCTTTTCTTCTTTTCATTGCTTCCTCCATTCTGCAGTGTCATCTTTCCGGACGCAGAGAAGCTTAATTTGCTGCATATGTAATAGAGAAGGTTGTGGTTCCGGTGTAGTTGCCTGCTGCCGCAGCCGCTACATCCTCTGCAGAAATACTGATTGTTCCGCTGAGCTGGGATCCTGCCGTATCTTCACTCACGGTCTGGGTTCCAAAGCTGTTGGCAAAAGCCAGTGTATTGCCGCCATTTGTCAGACTGCCTGTCGCCGGAGCTGTTACGGACACAGTTCCGTTCAGGCTGTCAGCTTCTACATCCACTGCATATGGCATGGCATTATCCTTCTCTGAGCTCAGAGTTCCAATATTTACAGAAGAAGGAACCGTTACGTTATAGGATGGAGAAGAAATCTGCTCCTCTACATCCGCAGTAATCTGCATGTCCTGGGTATCAGCATCCGTTTCTCCCCCGCCAACAAGCTGCAGGTCAGTTACCTGTATAAAGAAATTCTGGGTGGAATTCATCACGGAATTTACATATGCGCTGGCAGAAACAGTTCCTGCTTCCAGATCATCCACCGCGTCCCGGGGAAGATCCACCGTAACTACCTGGGTCGGATAACTCTCTCCCTCCGTAATGCCAAAGAGGGAAGACGTGGTATCAAACACCTTCTCCGGCTTCGTTGTAATATCGGACTCCGCCTCATACTCTGTTCCATCCACAGTCAGTACCACATCGAGAATTGTCCCATCTGTTCCGAGATCCGGAAACGCCGGAATCGGATAAGCCACATAAAAGGTCAGCTCCGCACTGTCGGCATCCAGCGTCACCTCCGCCTCATGCACAAAGATCGGATCGCACATGCTGGCAGCCCCCGTTCCGTTGGCATTCAGAAAATGAATCTCTCCGGTGTAATCTCCGTCTGCATAATCCGCCGCAAACGCGCTGCCGCACATCATAGTCGCCATCATTGCCGCCGCAACGGCTCCTGCTGTAATCTTTTTCAGTCTCATATAGGACTCCTTTCTTTGAATAATTTTTATTTTATGTTATGCGCTCTCCGCGCCGTAACATCGCGTTAAATTCCCGGAACCGCGTCCGCCTGGCCAGAGCGGTTATCGTTCCTCCACAATCAGCGTGCAGTTGATGTCAGCTCCGTTCTGAGGCGTCATCTCCTCATCGGCAGTGAAGGTGGAATATTTCACTGTCAGGGGATACTCCCCGGCCTCCATCTCTTTATCAAGGGTAATTTCATACAGATGCTGCCCCGGCCGGATCAGATCTGAAGTATAAATCGTCTCATCTGTCTCCGGCAGGTAAAAGGAAATCTGAAAATATACCTGGTTTTCCTCCGGATTTACCAGCTCCACGGAAACATCCTTCGTTCCGGCGGGAATGACAATCGACTCATATCCGGGAATCTGGATTCCCGCTTCCACAGAGCCCTCCTGGTTCTCACTCTCCGGTTTTTCCTGGTCTTCCTCAAAGGCCGCGTTATAATTTGTAACCTCCGTGGGCCGGGTGTGCAGATAAACCGCAGTCCCCGCCGCAGCCGCAAGAATCACGAGAACTATAACCAGTATGATGATCTTCTTTTTTCTTTTCATATTCCTTTCAGCTCCATTACCATTGATTCAGCCGGCGTCAGCGCCGCAGACGGGCGCTGACGTTCTTCCCTGCTGTCTTACTATTCTGTCTCTCTTCTTTTCCTCATTGCCGCCGCTCCTGCTGCCAGCGCTGCTCCTCCGAGAGCCGCCGCACTCCACAGTGCAGTCATCGTGGAATCTCCTGTTTTTACGCTCTGCTTCAGCTCCGTTTTTTCACTATTCTGTGTATCTGTTCCGGAAGCGGAGTTATCGTTACCGGAAGCTATATTCTGGCTTCCGCCATTCTGATTTCCGCCAGGACTCTGCTGATCCGGATCTGTGTCATCCGGGTTCTGGCTGTCCGGATTATGATTGTCCGGATTCTGGTCGTCCGGATTCTGATCGTCCGGATCTTCCGGGACAGGGTCTGTTGTCTCCGGCGCACTCTCCCTAAATTCTGCCACCGCAGCCTGCAGCGCCTGTTCCGCAGCCGCAATAGTCTCCTCATCCGTATCCTGGTTCATAATATCTTCTGCGGATGCAATAGCGCTCTGCAGCTTTTCCCAGGCCTCATCTGTTTTATCCCCCTGGGTAAGAGCCTTCGCTTCCTCAATGGCAGCCTGCAGCTGTGACTTATCCACAGAAACCTGTCCTCCGCCCACAGTTACTTCGTCAGACACTGCAGTGAATTTATAGTCCAGGCTTCCATAGGTGCTGGCATAAAGAATTTTCGCAATCCGGTATGTTCCATCCTCTTCCGGCACAAAGCTTCCGTTCTTCTGATCCGCCTGATCATTTTCATAGGTCCGGGAAACAGTCACAAAGTTTCCTTCCGCATCCTTTTTCTGAATCTCTGTCCAGATCTGCCAGTCATATCCTTTATCATCCATGAAAGTCACAAGATCACCGTTCTCCAGTCCTTCACTTTCCAGCATTGCATAGTAATCCTCCACACTGGTGATCTCCTCGTCCATATAAGAACTGGTGGCGTCATACCAGTACAGCAGATCAAGCACCGTCAGATTCTGGCTCCATTCCAGCTGATCCCCGTTTTCCTTCATCACAAGATTCAGCTCCGTCATCTGGGGATAAATCTTTCCATCTCCCACCAGGGCTTTTACATCATCCTCCGCAGAGGTCAGCAGATTCATCTGAAGATCCAGCGTCCACATACTGATTCCCTCCGGAAGCACATCCGCTGTAAAGCTGGTGAGACGGTTGTTATAAAGTTTCAGTACAGACATTTCTGTGTTAGACGCAAAGGTACCGGACTTCAGTTCACGGATCTGATTTGAGCTCAGATCCACCTGGGATAACGCAGAAAGTCCCGAAAAATCTACCGCATCCACAGCGGTCAGCTGATTGCGCGCCGCCGTCAGCCAGCCCAGGCTCTCCATATCTCCGATGGAAGAAGGCAGGGAAGTCAGTTTATTGTCATCCAGATTGAGGAAAGTAACTTTTTTCAATGATGAAAATACATTTTCCGGCAGAACCGTCATCTGGTTTCCGTTCAGAGCCAGCGAAGTAACCGCATCCAGTCCGTCAAAGGCATCTTCATCCACTGAGGCAATGGCATTATTTCCAAAATCCAGCTCCTGGGCAGCCGTCAGTCCGGTCAGATCCCCGGCGTCAATCGAAGAAATCAGATTAGACGAAAGGTTTACCCATGTCAGGCTGCTGTTGTTTTTAAAGAATCCTTCCGGAATTTCTCCAATCAGGTTGCTGCTGGCATAAAAAGTTTCTAGGTTTACCAGATTATCCAGCATTCCCCCGGGAAGCTCCTCGATTTTATTTCCGGTAAGATCAATACTGGTCACCTTATCAGAAAGATTTGTCAGCAGACTGATATCCGTCAGATCCAGATAGCTCAGATCCAGGGGACCGGAAATCGCCTGTATTTCTTCTGTACTCATCTCCCCGTCGCCATCCAGATCATAGCCCTTGTCGCAAAGCGCCTTCACCAGCTTTGCCTCGCCGTCCGCGCCTTCCGGATTATCAATCTCATACTGATATCCTTCCCAGCCTTTCTGGATCTCTGCTCCAAACGTGATATCCAGCTTCGTATACTTTTCATAATTTCCTTTATCGCTGAGCTGGCCGCCCATGGCAGTCACAAGCACAGCTCCTTTATGCATAACAGAAAGATCTTCAATCGGTATTGTGAATTCCTGCATGGAATAATTGCCGGAAGCATCTGCCGTTCCCACAAAACGCTGTTCAGAAGCCGGATATTCACCATTGGACTCGATACTGAAATCCACCAGCGCCCACACAAGCGCCGTGTTCATCATGGAAATTTTCATCTCACCATTTTCCACTGTCAGCTTCACTCTGGGATCAAAGGCTCCCTGCAGCATGGAGGACTCCTCTTTCCCCTCCTGGTTTGCCGCAAAAGTCAGCGTATATTCTCCATCTTCCAGTTCTGTCACCTCGCCGCCCGGCTCTGTTCCGGGCTGACTGTTCTGGAAATCTGCAACCGCCTGGTTCAGAACCGTCAGAGCCTGGTCGATCTCAGCCTGTGACGCGGCGGCATCAGCGGCGTCCCGCGCGTCCTGGATTGCTTCCTGCAGAGCCTGCCATGCTTCGTCTGTTCTATCTCCCTGGGTAAGAGCTTCTGCCTCGACAATCCGGTCTGTCAGAGCAGTTTTATCCACAGCATCTCCCCCGGGATCCTGGGTTCCGGAAATATCTTCCTGGGAAACAAACGTATATGTATCTCCTGTTTTTGTAAAAACAATCTTTTTGTCCTTATATCCTTCTGCCTGCACTACAACTGTATTCTCCCCTTCCTGCAGAGCCCCGTCATAAATTCGCAGGCCATAAACAGAAATTTCCCAGGAATAGGGGATTTGGGAATCATCCTCATATACATCATAGTAATTGCTGTAATCTGTGCCATTAACAGAAATTCCGGAAACAGCATTGGCGTAATTCACATCTGCCTCAGTTTCCGCATATCTGCTGATATCCGGGAACTGCACGCCTCCCGGACCGTCTCCCCAGGGCGTATAAACATCCGCTTCGTTAACCTGTGTACCTGTCAGAAGCGTCTCGTCGTCTGCGCCGGGTTCCCCATCGTCTTCAATATCCACCGCTTCCAGGCTGTCCCAGTCAATATCCAGGAGAACGTCCTGGGTTCCCACTCCCAGGGATCCCATCAGAGGAACATAAACCTGGCACTGTACATATCCGTCTTTATCTCCCGCCTCTTTATTCAGCAGCGGCAGTTCCAGTCTCTCGGGGTAAAGGTATTCCGCCGCCCCATCTCCGTCTGAATCATTGTATTCGTCCACAATATCCTCATATTCTGACAGGACTTCCGCCTCGCGGTATGTCTCTCCATCCAGGTACGACAGACTCTTCAGATATCCCATCATGCTCCCGATTGTCATTCCCCTGAATTCCACCTGCAGATAGTAACTGCCGTCTCTGACAAAAAGTGAGGCTGCAGGATTTACAGCATTGTTCGCCATGGAAGCATTGGCCGGATTTGATGCGTTCTGCAGACTGATCTCTACAGAATACTCTCCATCCTTCAGTTCTGCCGGATCCAGCGCGCCGGAAACCTCAGAATTCACAGATACCGGATCTGCTGCAAAAGCAGCCGTCGCCGCCTGGGGAGCGCACAGGCTCACCACCAGAGCCGCGGCAAACAATTTCATAACAACCTTATTTTTCATTTTGCACATATCTCCTTTTCTCTTTGGTTAGTATTTTCTAACTACAGTGAGTCTAGCATCACCTCTGCCGCACTGTCAATTTCTTTTTCCGTGTCCGACAAACACAGGCACAGTTCCGGCAGGCCGCAGATCTGCGTATTTTCCCGGCTTTTCAGATCATGTATCGGATGGGTTTTCTCTTTTATTTTTAATCGTCACAGCCAGAATACCAGCCTTGCAGTGCTCTCGGGCATGTGAATCCTTCCCACATCACAGGTAGTTATAACTAACACAGAGGCAGAAATTCCCCCTCCCTGCATCAGGCGGATCCGGCATGCATCCAGAGGAATTCTCATTTTCCCCCTGCTGTATCTGGCCAGGTGCAGCACGCCGTCCTGCTCGTATTTCAGAGTTTCCAGATGTCCGGTCATTTCTTTTCTCTCCACCGGCGACCAGGCTTTCATCTCACATGGTTCCAGTTCCAGCCAGCTCCCCCGTTTATTATGGCGGATGATGGCAGGCCGGCGGAAGCCCCGGTCCGCCATGGAAATGCCGGCCTCCTGCTTCATCTGAAACACCGTAAAAAACACCTCATGATTCCCATAGGCAAGAATTTCTTTCAGAGGATTACCTGTATTCCCGGATCTTCCTCCCGCTCCGGAAAAATGTTCCTGCTGATTTCTGAAATAGCGCGCCATGATAGCCAGCGTATGATAATCGACATTTTCAATCAGCCGTTTCACATTTTCCGGAATCTCCCCGGCAGGCACTCCGGCGCTGCGGAAAAACAGCGGCAGTTCTTTCAGAAGCTGCACATAACCCCGGAACCAGATTTTCCCCTTCCCGGTAAACTCCAGCTTTTCCGTCAGAATCCCTTTCTCCCTGCACAATTTAAAATATCGGCTCACAGATCCATGATTCGCCCCGCAGCGCTCTGCAATCGCCGCAATGCTTCCCCGTCCGTTTCCCTGCCGCTCCAGCTCTTCCAGAAACCGCAGCATCTGCATGGTGGGAAGTCCGTCTCTCTTAAAATTATCTCCCTGTGCCATAATTTCTCTCCTTTACCAGATATGTATATTCAGTTCCCTGCAGTTTTCCTTTTCTATCTCCGGCTCACTTTCTCCGGATCCCGTCCAGGCGGTCAGACACTCTCCTTCACCGATGGGCTCGTTCTGAAAAAACAGAAACCGGAACACATCCGTGGGAATCCGCAGCCGGTTCCCCTCCCGGACAGCTTTCCGCCATCCCATTTCCGTAAAATACCAGAATTCCTTTTCCGCTGCCTCACGCAGCTCCAGCCAGACATAACTTTTCTCCCTGCCGATTTCCAGCTCCGCCTGTTCCTCAAACCATCCCTGCTCTTCTGCCAGCTTTCGGGGATAACGGATCTCCGGCTGGTACAGGCATATGCGGCACGGATACCTTCCCGGCGCATATTTGAAACGCAGATTGCTGTTTCTGACCCGGCGTTCCGCCTGGTCTCCATACTTCAGAAAACCAGCAAAACCCTCCGCCACTTCCCCGCTGATCACATGCTCGATCCTGCAGGCATTTTCCTCTGCAGCCTTTTCATCCACTCCGCAGACAAGCTGTATAAACTGGGTCAGATTCTGATGACGGCTCAGACACTCCGCACCCTGGGCCTTTCCAAAATCTGTCAATCTGATTTCTTCTCCTGGATCCGTGTTCTCCAGATAACCTTCCCGGATCATATTCTGCAGAAATTCATCCAGCTCCTGTCGCTGCATTTCCGCCTCCTCACAGATACCGCCGCGCTCCATGGGATACCCATCCCGGTATCTCCGGTACAGCAGTTCCAGCAGATCTTCCTCCCGCTCGCTGCGGGAAAGTTCCAGATTCTGACCAATCTCTCCCGGTTCCTGTAAATCTGACTTTTCCATAACCCTTCCTTTCTATAGTTAGTGTATTCTAACCTGTGTACAAAAAAAATTCATCCGCTACTTACTATACGGATGAACAACAGATTTGTCAATTTCTCCCAATCAGACTCACAGGGAGCCGCCGGTTCCTCCTCCAGCCGCAATTTCCCTGTAAATCCGCCGTTTTTCTTCCGTTTTTCCGGATACTTGCTTTTTCCGGAAATATGTTAATGATAAAAATAATCATCTGCGCCGGCGCCTTTCTCCCGGCATTCCAACTTTTATTTATTAATAAAATACAATCCTACCAGACAGATCACGATTCCTATGACCTTATTTACCGTAATCGCCTCATGGTAAAGCAATGCGCCCACAAAAATCAAGGCCACTGCGAGAAATGCACTCTGTACAAGAGAAGCCGTACTCACCGGCCAGCCCTTTTTATAGGCAAAAATAAATCCCACTTCCAGTCCTACAACGGAAACTCCCAGCAGGGCCGGCGCCGCATTCATTTTTTCATACTCCTGAAGCAGGTGTCCTCCCTTATTCATTACAAAATACATAATCGCCGAGCAGCCCGCCCCAACCAGATACGTGATTGTCATGGATGCCATGGTATCCATTTCCGAGGGAATTTCCTTCGCACAGATCTGATACATAATATTTGCTGCAACAACCAGTACAATCGGCCAGATATAAGACATATTCTTTTCCTCCCAGGTTCTTAAGAAATAAAAAAACAGCCAGACATTCAGCCTGACTGCCGGTAGGTGCTCACCCGTGAATTTAATATACAGCAACTATACTTTTTTTGTCAATAGAAATCTATTTTCTGACTTTACGCGCACACAGTTTTCTTCCATAATGGGCGAGAAAAATAAACAGTCCCATAATCGCCAGATACTCTGTAAAAAACAGAGGCAGCGGCCTTTCAAAATCAAAAAATACATAAGAAGAAACCAGGAACAAAGAACGGAATATCTGATTTTTTACAAAGGCATATCCGCCGTACACAGCGACAGCCAGACCGACTGTCCGGATACCGGCACGGAATGCTTTTGTGTTTCCCGGGCCATCAGCTTTTTGCAGTATCCCCAGAATCATATTCCAGTGCAGTCCCAGATGCAGAGACATCAGCACGAAACTCCAGAAAGCACAAAAAACATGAAGAGGCCGTGCCAGCGCAATACTTCCTGCAATCGGAAGAAACGCGAACACTTCCCTGGACAGAATCACGGCACTGACCATTGTGCCGGCCATCGCCAGCAGAAGCAGAAAATTTATTACTGTCTGAAAAATCCGGAAGGGCGCATATTTGCCCCGGAACAGATGCCGGTACCATTGAAAATTCAGAATATGATGAACCACCCAGAGGATAAACATTACCGCTCCCAGCCATTCATGAGCGGAATCTCCCGTAATCTGCCGTGCCATCAGAAACAACAGTAATATTGTCATTGCCAGATCAATACAGATCTTACCAGTCATTCTGGAAGACATTTTTCTATCTCCTTCTGTCTTTTTCGCACATAGCAGGGAGACCCCCTGTCGCAGGAGGGGCTCCCCTGATTCAGAAAATGTTACGAAGTAATATCCAGTCCCGCAATCCAGTCCGCCACATCGCTGCGGGCGTCTTCGACACTGTTCCGGGAAATGGATAAACCATCCTCCACTACGGTTGCTCCCGGCTGAAGCTCCTGTATGGTCCGGACTGTCCTGGACAATCCGCTTCCGCCATGAACCGTAAAGGGTATAATAGTTTTCCCACTGAAATCATATTCCTCAAGGAAGGTATATAATGGCATCGGAAGATCTGAATTCCAGTTAGGATATCCCAGGAAAATCACATCGTAACTGTCGGGATTTTCAATCTGTGTGGAAAGCTGGGGTCTGGCGTCCTCTGCCCTCTCATTGTACGCAAATTCCAGAAGAGCATCATGAGTACCCGGATACTCCTGCACGGTTTCAATACGGAACAGATCTCCGCCGGTCTCCTGCTGGATCAGCTGCGCAACATACTGATTATTTCCAAGCACTTCCCCATCTGCTGCCACACGGCTGGCGCCTGCAACCGTGTCCGTTCCATCCGTTTCAGGAACTGAAAAATATGCGATCAGTATATGACTGCCAGAAGCGGTTCCCTGTGCCGCAGTACCGTCTCCCTGGCTGATGAGTCCCAGCCTCTGCAGCCAGGGCTCTATATCCGCCTCATCATTGGCGGTCAGAGCTTCTCCTATCACCGCATCCGGACAGATCTCACTGAAAATATGCAGGCTGTTGTCTATGGAATCGCTGGCGCTGGTACAGAAGGGAATAATTGTTTTTCCGGAAAAATCATAGGATTCCAGGAATGTGGCAATCATCGCCGGCGCTTCATCCCACCATATTGCGTATCCAAATTGATACAATCAACATCTTGTGGCTATCGTTTT
>CAMLYL010000036.1 GCA_946491665.1 uncultured Lachnospiraceae bacterium
GTACAGCTGAGCAAAGAAGTAGCTGACGATGTGCTGAAAAAAGCGGTAGAAGATGTTGATTACGAAGTGACAGGCATTCACTAGATTTCGCAGGGATTAAAAGCTGTTTCTGTTCCTTAAAAACAGAAAAGTAAAATAAAACAGAAAATGTCACGGCATGTGGTGTCGTGGCATTTTTTGTGCTATACTATGGCAAAAAGATCAGAAGATGAGGTTTGAAGATTTATGAAAAAATACAGTACATGGAAAAAGAAAAGCAGAAATTTAGCCGCTGCATTTTTGGCGGCATTCCTTCTCGGAAGCTTTATATTTACCGGCTGCGGTGATGCGGCGGATCAGAATGCCAGTACAGGACAGAATTCGCAGACGGTTCAGGAAAGCGGCCAGGGAACCGTATCCGGCGGGGAATACAGCGCTGCTGCGGAGCGGATGGAAGAGTGGACCGGTATTGATTATGAGGATGTCGCCCAGGCGGACAGTGCAGAGGAAGTACCGGAATACGAAGGGGAGATTTATGCGATTCTGGATGATAATCAGCCGGATTTTACCCAGGAAGAGCTGTCTGAAGCAGAGTCTTTCGAATCTTACAGTGACCTGGATGCGCTGGGCCGCTGCGGCACGGCCACTGCCTGTATCGGTCAGGACATTATGCCGACAGAAGAACGCGGGTCTATCGGCCACGTAAAACCCACCGGCTGGCATACGGTAAAATATGATGTGGTTGATGGTATGTATCTCTATAATCGCTGTCATCTGATTGCCTATGAACTGGCTGCGGAAAACGACAATGAAGAGAATCTGATTACGGGAACCCGCTATATGAATGTGGAGGGAATGCTTCCCCTGGAAAATATGGTAACTGATTTTGTAAAAGAGACAGATTATCACGTGCTTTACCGTGTGACTCCGGTATATGAGGGAAATAATCTGGTGGCTTCCGGCGTGGAGATGGAAGCCAGATCTCTGGAAGATAATGGAGAGGGCATTTGTTTCCATGTATATGTCTATAATATTCAGCCGGGAATTGCCATTGATTATGCTACCGGGGACAGCTGGGAATCTGATGAAAACATATTTGACACAGAAGGATCAGAAACACCGGAAGCTCCCGCATCAGACCAGCAGACAGGTGCAGAACAGGAAACTTATATTCTGAACACAAATACAATGAAGTTTCATAAACCGGACTGTTCCAGCGTGGATGATATGGAAGAACATAACAGACAGGAGTATACCGGCAGCAGGGAGGATCTGGTCGGGGACGGTTACGAACCCTGCGGGAGATGCAAGCCATAAGGAAAATAATTGAGGCAGAAAGTAATGAATATCACACTTTATACTGTAGGAAAAATAAAAGAAAACTTTTACCGCCAGGCCATAGAAGAATACTCCAAACGTCTGGGCAGATACTGTAAGCTGAAAATCATAGAGGTAGCCGATGAAAAGACCCCGGATCGTGCCAGCGATGCTGTGGAGATGCAGATCAAAGATAAAGAAGGGGAGCGTCTTCTGAAACAGATCAAAGACGGTACATTTCTGATTGCTCTGGCAATTGACGGCAAAAAGATGGATTCTGTTGCTTTTTCGGATCAACTCCATACGCTTGGACTTCACGGCAGCAGTGATGTGGGATTTGTGATTGGAGGCTCGCTGGGATTGTCGGATGCCATACTGAAACGTGCCGATCTGAAGCTGAGTTTTTCAGATATGACATTTCCCCACCAGCTTATGCGGGTCATTTTGCTGGAGCAGATTTACCGGGCTTACCGGATTATTTCCAATGAACCGTATCATAAATAAGGACGGTTTGTCCGCCGGGTATGATATGGTGTGAAGTCATGAATCATGTAAAACGTCTGGAAAGGGAGCGGACAGGTGCCTGGAAGAAAATGAACGGAATCCTGTAAGGAAACACCGTCAGCGAGTGATTATTGACGGTGTCGTACATATGAGTATCAATTTATGCTTTCGAAAAATGAAGCATCATTATATCTTCATGCTTTTTTGCTTCAACAAGTTTATAGTTCAATGTTTTATCGTGTACGGTTTCAAGCGATCCGCCGCCACCGATAACCTTTTTACATTGTCTTGATCCTATAACACTGAAAAAGGTGCAAAGGATTGATATTTCTGAATTTGGAAGTGATGTTTATTCCGTGACAGGTGTTGGCGGTATTTTATATTTTGCGCCAATTGTAAATTCACAAGACGCATTCAATCAAATGGTATATGCCTACAATATTTCTACTGAAGAAATCAGTGCGATAAAGTTTCCAGAGGGTGTTTTTCATGTCGTGAATATGGATGATAAATTATATGTTACGCATGGAAATCTGGTAACAGGAGAAGGTACTGCTCTATCTGTTTACACAATCGGTACAGGAGAAATCAGCACCTATGACTTGAATATGTGGCCGGGTCAAATCACAATAGAAAATAATGGTCTTTATGTTATGGGAACTGATACAGTTGCAAAATTCGACTTACAAACAATGGATAAGCAGGCGGAAATAAGTATTCCTTTGAATGAAGGGTATTACTTGTCAAGTATTTTCTCAAATTGAAATAATGATTGTTTATCATATGGAAATGAAAAACAAATGAAAAATTCCTTGAAAGAATATTTGATTGTGCTAAAGAATAGCACAAATCCCAAGATTATCGAATTAGATAAAGGAAAATAAAATATTGTGAAGGGTGATATGATGAACTATTATAAAAGATTTTCGGACAAGGCAATCTATTATTTGGAAAGAGTGAAAAAAACAGGAAAAGAAAACAGGCAAGAATTAGATGAATTATCCCATCAGGCATATGCTGATTATAGGGAAGGAATAATTTCTGAAAAGGAATATGGCAGTATACATGCGCTTCTGATGGAATACCGATATCCAAGGTGACAGGGATAATCAAGAAAAACTGCACTTTAAAAATTCAGTGAAATGATAGAGAAAAGACTGGATCAGGCGTGGAATATGAAATGAATAAATGTGCGATAAAGCAACTCGTATGTGCTCGGGAAACTGGTACTCCGGAAATACGGATAATATATATCAGGTGGGGAGATGACTCCCGCCTCTATAGGTGGTGAGCAACAAATCAGTATCAGTGGCGGGTGTCAATCCCCCACCTGATATACGCTCCGCGGAGATGCGCAGGGATTCGGGAAGGAAGATGTCAGCGGAAGCTGACCCGAATCCCGCGCCAAGACCCGCGAGCGTGTCTTGAACAGAAAGGAACCGTCATGATAATAGAAAATAATCCAAAAGAGCTGGAAGCTATGAAGGAATTTCATAAAGGGAATCGCGAAGAAGGGCTGCGGCTGCAGGAGGAGTTTGCGTCTGAATTCCGAAGGGAATATCAGAATAAGGATCATTGTCCCTGTCAGAAAGCATGCCGCTATCATGGAAACTGTAAAGAATGTGTTGCGATACACCGGGCACATCAGGAGCATGTTCCAAACTGTATGAGACCGTTATTAAATAAAAAATTCAAACTGCTATCTGAACTGACAGAACATACGTTAAGCTATGAGATCGAACCGCCAGAAGAAGTTCTGTGGAAAGAATTTCAATGAAACTTATATAAAAGGAGGTACCATATATTATGAAAGCTGTCGGAATTCTTGGAAGTGCCCGTTATAACGGCAATACAGCACAGTTTCTGGATGCTGCACTGGCCGGCGCACAGGAGGGCGGCGCGCAGATAAAGCGTTATGACTTATATACATTAAAATATACAGGATGTGTCAGTTGCTTTGCCTGTAAGCGGATTGGGGGTGCGTCCCATGGCCGCTGTGCGGTCAGCGATGATCTGAAACCGGTATTGGACGATGTGCTGACGGCAGACCTGCTGTTTATTGCGTCTCCTGTTTATTTCGGCGATGTGACCGGAGAAGTCCGCAGTTTTCTGGAACGATTGTGGTTTCCCGGTCTTCTTTACCGCAGAGACGGCGCAGTTTCTTATGATCGTCATCTGAAAGTTGGACTGCTATATACGATGAATGTGGAGGATCCTATAGAATGCGGTTATTCTTCTTTGTTTGAACAGAATCAGAGAATATGTGAAGCGTATCTGGGAAAAACGCAGACAATCTGGGCTGCAGACACCTGTCAGTTTGATGATTATTCAAAATATGACAGCAGCGTATTTGATTCTGAGCATAAACAGCTTATGCGCAAAGAGAAATTTCCGGAAGATCTGAGAACTGCTCATAATTTTGGATTCAATCTGGCCAGAAGCATTTAATGGGAGGATGGCGGCAGATCATGTGCGGACGCTATTATATTGATGACACAACAGAAAAAGAAGTAAATTCCATTCTGGGAAATATATTTCAGAATACAGATACAGAGCAGAAACCTGCCGGCGATATTTTTCCGTCACAGAGCGCCTTTGTCATAAAAAACCAGAATGGACATCTGACGGCAGATCGGATGGCCTGGGGTTTTCCGCGTTTCGATGGAAATGGGCTTCTGATTAACGCCAGGGCGGAGAGCGCCCTGGAACGCAGAACATTCCGGGAAAGTGTTCTGCACAGGCGCTGCGTAATTCCTGCAAGAGGTTTCTATGAATGGGACTCTCAGAAGGAAAAATTCTCCTATGAGAGGAAAGACGGCAGGCCTCTGTTTATGGCCGGATGTTTTAATCTGCACCGGGAACAGGACTGTTTTATAATTCTTACAACAGAAGCCAATTCTTCCGTAGCTTCCGTGCATGACAGAATGCCTTTGATCCTGGAACCGGAGGAACTGGAAAGCTGGGTGCTGGATGATCGTGCGGCAGAATTTATTCTTCATAAGACTCCGCCGCTGCTGAAAAGCAGTACGGAATACGAGCAGATAAAGTTATTCTGACGGATATAAGCAGCCAATGGAGTACTGTAATGTTGGTCAGTGAGTATGGCCTGGATGTTCAGCCGTACAATGAAACTCCGGTCAATGACATCCGGTGGGAGGACTGTACACTGCGCCAATGGCTGAATGAGGATTTTTATGAGAGTGCGTTTTCGTCCGAAGAAAAAGAGAAAATACTGCTGTCTGCATCAGCGGGATTTCCCAAATTTAACAGCCGTGTTGTCGGCGGAGAGTATCAGTATCTGGAAAGAGAAACAGAGGATAAAGTATTTTTGCTCAGTTACACAGAGGTACGCCGGTATTTTCCTGATCCCAATGGCCGTGGAAATGGTTCCAATGATTACCGACGCTGTTATCCAACAGAATATGCGAAAAAATCTCCCGCTCTGAAAACCTATCAGGGTACCTGCGGCTGGTGGCTGTGTACAGGATTTTATGGTTATGCGGACAGATGCAGGACAATGGCTGCTTCAGAACTGGGCAGTTTGAATGCAGAGGAAAAATGTGAGAGTATGGAGTATGCGGTTCGTCCCGCCATATGGATAACATGGCAGATTCAGGAGGCTGAAAATGAGACAGCTTTAATGTCAAATGAAAATGTTGTATCTGGCTATGATAGATATCACGAAAAATGGACAGGCCGCCGACAGGGCTTTGGGCAGAACCTCAAAAAATCGGCTCTGCCTTTTGATTTCCGTCCGGCAGGGGTTCTCTGATTGCTTTTTCAGGATATAATTTCAATCACTTTTGTGGAAACTTTTTCACGGAAACAGGTATCATGCTCCACGAAAATCATAGTCGGACGGTATTCCAAAAGCAGTTTTTCAATCTGCATCCTGGAAAATACATCGATATAATTCAGCGGTTCATCCCAGATATATAAATGGGCAGGGGTCAGCAGACTTGCCGCAAGGAGAACCTTCTTTTTCTGTCCCTCCGAATATTCCTCTATATTTTTGGAAAATTGTATCCGTTCAAAATCAAGCTGTCGGAGAATTGTAAAAAACAGACTCTGATCCAGATGCCGTGCTTCACAAAATGCAGAAAGGTTTCCGTTTAGTCCCGCGGTGTCCTGAGCCACATAAGAAATTGTCAGACCGGGAGCGATTTCACAGATGCCGCTTTCTTCCACAGCATGATTCCCGTCGGCCCATCCTGCTTTTTGTATAATTATTTTGAGAAGCGTTGATTTTCCGCATCCGTTTTTTCCGCAGAGAGCAACCCGTTCTCCCTGGCTGACAGTAAAGGAAAGATCTGAAAAAATCGGATTTTCAGTCCCCGCATATTTCAGACTGTAATCTTTTACATTCAGAAGAGTAGTTTTATGATGAGAGAGTGGCGTCAGCTTCAGATCCGCGGGCGTTTCCAGATCCTGCAGAAGACCTTCTTTCTCTGCAATTTCCCGGTCCAGCCGTTTTTCAAACTGTCTGACTCTGCTCTGCATTTTTTTTGTTTTCGCGCCAATATATGCTCTTGTGCTGATGGAACGGTCATGCTCCTTTATGGAATCAAAGCCGATTTTTGTGCGTTCATTTTTATCTGCCCATTCTGAAGTCCGCGCAGCTGTCTGCTCCAGTTTCCTGATTTCCCGCCGGTGTTTTTCATTTTCCGTAATTGCAAACTGATCTTTTTTCTGTTTGTTTTCCCACCAGCTTGAAAAATTGCCGCTCTGAACTTCAATCGTTCTGCGGTTCAGAACCAGTACATGGTCAATACAGGCGTCCAGCAGATCCCGGTCATGAGATACAAGAAGAAAACCTTTTTTTGAGGCCAGATAGGTTTTAACGCAGTCTCTGGCAGTCTGATCCAGATGGTTGGTGGGTTCGTCAATCAGCAGGAAATCATTTTCTCCGGAAAACAGAACCGCTAATAAAATTTTTGTCCGTTCTCCGGGACTTAACGTATTGTAAGGTCTGTAAAGAATTTCTGCGCTTTCCTCCAGATCCGACAATTCACGGATTACACGCCAGGTTTCACAGAGGGGCTTCAGATCCTCTATGAATTCTGCGGCAGACAGCAGCATCTGATCTTCTGTAATCTGATAGGGAAAATAGTCAAATGCGGTATGGGCGTCAATCACGCCTTCATAGGAATATTTTCCCAGCAGAAGGTTCAGAAACGTGGTTTTTCCTTTTCCATTCCGGCCGATAAACCCCAGTTTCCAGTTTGTGTCAATAGAGAATGAAACATTCTCAAATATATAATCGAAGCTTCCTTCGTAATAAAATGAAAGATTGTTTACGCGTATTTGTGACATATATATTCTCCTCCCTGTGTGAGTTCAGCATATGATCTGGCGTATCTTTGAACGCCGCGCCGGATTTGCGCAAAAAAATAGAAACCATCTGCTGCCAGACCGTTTCCTTACATACTGATAACCTCACGAAAGATAATATGATAAAATACATTGACAAAAAGAGGTTATGAGAACATAATCCACTTCTGGCAGCATGAAAACAGAATGTGTCCCGGGACACACATTGTAAAGATTTCATGCAATCAAAAGTAAATTATCTTCTCATCTTTTCACCCCTTTCCTCAGACTGTGGTCAGTTTAGCACCTGCCGCTGCGGTTGTCAATATTATTGTCAGAAAAGTCCTGTACTCTGATTTATTATTGATTAACCCTGTGTCAGAGTTTATAATATTACTGATATTTTGAACGATTAAATTATAGCAGGCAGAGGAAAAATACATGCGAAAACAGACACGGTATTTTTCCTTTGCGGCAGGGAGATTTTATGGAAACTAATGCAGCAGAGAAAAGAAACAGGCACAGAATTGCGGCTGATTTGGAGGCTGTTGTTACCAGCTATAATCAGGGAGACATGATACTGGAAGCAGTCCGCTCTTTATGGAATCAGACACTGCTGCCGGCAAAGATTATCATTACAGATGACGGTTCCTCAGATGAAAACTCTGTCCGTATGCTGAAGCAGATTGAATCCGATCCCGGCATGCCGGTTCCCACCAGGATTCTGCGTCAGGAAAACCGGGGAGTGTCCGCGGCGAGAAATAACGGGATCCGTGAGACTCAGTCTCCCATAGTGCTGGTACTTGACGGAGACGACAGACTGAAACCGACCTATATTGAGCAGGTGGTCCGGATGCTGCGGGAACGCCCGGCTATGATTGCGGCTTCCTCCTGGATGCAGACCTTTGGTGTTATGAATGCGGTTATAAAACCTGCCGGAGGGGATCTGAGCGCTTTTCTGTCCCGGAACTGCTGTCCTGCGACACATATGTTCCGCCGGGAAGTCTGGGAGCGGTGCGGCGGATATGACGAGTCCATGCGCTCGGGATTTGAGGACTGGGACTTTTTCCTGGGAATGCTGGAAACAGCGCCGGATGCCAGTATCGGAATTGTACCGCAGCCGCTGATTGATTACCGCACTGCGCCTGCTTCATCCAATGTGAGAAGTATGGCAAAGCGGCTGGAACTGATGCGTTTTATAATTGAAAAACATATGCCGTCTTATCGGAACCATATTGCAGACGCGATACTGGGAATTGAGTCCATTTCCATGTCAAGGCTTTACGGATGGGAGAGTGAGATCCTGTGTGCGCTGGATGCGGACCGGGGGCTCGGCGGAGAATCAGAGGATTTTATGAAGCATCCCTCTTATGGTGACGGCGGGATGGCAGCGGCAGTCCGGATCGTGTCGTCTCTGAAAACGAAGGATACATACTGACAGGTCTGCCGGAACGGAATGAGATCGGGAAAGGAACCACAAATGCTTACTCTGGAAAAAGTAAAAAACGAACTGGCACAGTATCATTACCGTTATGCAGATAATGTAGTCTGCGGACATACAAAATCAAAGATAAAATGGGTGATTCCTGCAGGAAGCGCAAGTGTACTTGTCTTTGAACAGGCAACTTCTTATCTGTTCGGTTTTGAATACCAGGGAATTCATCTTTTCCCGGTGGAAGGAGACTGGAAGATTGCGGAACATCTTTTCCTCCCATGGGAAGAAGTGACAGACTTCAAAATGAAAGGCGGTCTGCTGGAAAATGACATGAAAATTCAGACTTCCAATATGCAGATATCCATGAAAATCAATAAAGTGGTTGCGAACAATCCATGGGTAAAAGAAAATATTGAGAATCTGAAGGCCAGCAATTACTATTACAGAAAATAACAGAATTTATGTTCTGTATCGGGGTGAAACAACATGAAAGCAGTTGTATACAAAGGAAACGGGGAAATTGCTCTGGAAAACCGTCCCGAACCGGATATTCTGGATGAAAGGGATGCGGTGATCCGGGTGACTCTCACTACGATCTGTTCCAGTGATATTCATATAAAAAACGGAACTGTTCCCAGAGCAGTGCCGGGAACAATTCTCGGACACGAATTTGTCGGGAAAGTAGTTCAGACGGGAAAAGCTGTGAAGAAAGTAAGGCCGGGAGACCGGGTGGCAGTCAATGTAGAAACATTCTGCGGAGAATGTTTTTTCTGCCAGCGGGGATTTGTGAATAATTGTACAGACAAAAATGGAGGATGGGCTCTTGGCTGCCGTATAGACGGCGGTCAGGCGGAGTATGTCCGGATTCCTTTCGCGGATAATGGTCTGACAGTTATTCCGGATCATGTGACCGATGAACAGGCTCTTTTTAACGGCGACCTTCTGTCAACCGGGTACTGGGCGGCAAAGATCGGTGAGATAAAGCCGGGAGAAACTGCTGCGGTGATCGGAGCAGGCCCGACAGGTCTTTGTACGATGCTGTGCGCGCGATTGTATGGACCATCGAAAATAATTGCCATAGACACAGATGAATTTCGTCTGAAGCTCGCAAAAGAAAAAGGACTGGCGGATGTTATTCTGGCGCCGGGAAAGGATGATATTGAGTCACGGATCAGAGCGCTGACAGACGGCCGGGGTGCAGATACAGTCTTTGAAGCGGCCGGCGGCAAGGATACTTTTCAGACTGCCTGGAAGATTGCGAGACCGAATGCCATTGTAACCATCGTGGCGATGTACGGGGAACCTCAGATTCTGCCGCTTCCGGATATGTACGGAAAAAATCTTATTTTCAAGACGGGCGGTGTGGATGGATGCTGTTGTCAGGAGATTATGGATCTGACTGCCGCGGGAAAGCTTGACGCTTCGTTTCTCATTACGCACAGATGTGGTCTCGATCAGATCATGGACGCATATGATGTTTTTGAAAAAAAGAAAGATCATGTAATAAAATATGCCGTATCACTGTAAAGAAATCAGAAGATTTACGGCATATGTGCTCATTTTTTCCATATATTTTTTATATGAGAAAACCAGAGCAGCATAAAATCACAAAGCGTGTCACTGATCAGTTCCGGCTCCCGAAGGATCTGATGCTGGGTGATGCCATTGTAACAATCACCGGACGGGGGGACATGACTGTTGAGAATTACAGAGGAATTCTCGAGTATGAAACCAGTCTGATCCGGCTGTCACTGAAACACGGCCAGATACAGATTTTCGGCAAAGAACTGAATATTGACTATTATACGAATGATGATATGAAGATATCCGGCAGGATAGACAAGATCGAGTATAGTTTATAGAGAGGATCCGTGTTAAATTTTATAAAATTTTTTCAGGGCTATCTCCTGGTAACGGTCACCGGCTATTCCCCGGAACGGTTTTTGAATCTCTGCAGCAAAATGAATATTGTTCTCTGGGAATTAAAACCCATTGATGGCGGATACCGTTTTTTCATCAGCAAAAAAGCTCTGGATATGACAGACGGCGCATTAGAGAAAACAGGAACAGAGATACATGTAATCCGCAAATATGGAATACCATTTCTCATACAAAAATACAGAAAACATTTTTGTTTTCTGGCAGGAATCGGGTGCGCGCTCTTTCTCCTCATTTTTATGTCCCAGTTTATCTGGAAGGTGGAAATAGACGGGAATTCCTATTATTCTTCCCAGATGCTTCTGAAAGGGCTGCGTGAGGAGGGAATCGGCTATGGATCCTGGAAGAAAAGCATTGACTGTAAAGAACTTCAGACACTGCTCCGCAAAAAATATGAGGACATTACCTGGGTTTCCGCAAAAATCGAGGGCACCCGGCTGTACCTGGAAATTCAGGAACGCATCAGAGGCGCAAATTCAGAGGAAGCGTCTGACCGGAGCGCAGATCAGGCTACCAATTTGATCGCCTCCCATGACGGAGTCGTTGTTTCTGTTACCACCCGCCAGGGTACGCCTCAGGTGCTGGCAGGAGATACTGTTTCCAAAGGAGATATCCTTGTCAGCGGAGCCGTGGATATACAGAATGACAGCGGGGAAGTGGAGTCCAGAAATTATGTCGCCAGTGATGCGGATGTGATTATCAGTACAACGCTGCCTTATACAGATTCATTCTCCAGTGTTTATGAGGAAAAAATCCTCACAGGAAAGAAGAAACACGACTGGATCCTGGAGTTTCATACCTGGTTTCTGGATCTGATGCCACGGAAAAATGCGGAGAATTATCTTCAGGTAAAAACAGTGGTTCCGGTTGTCATTGGATCTGACTTCTATCTTCCGTTTCAGATTGTTAAAAAGGAATATCTGGAGTACGAACAGAGGACCCGGGAATACTCCGAAGACGAGATTCAGGCTGTTGTGGAGGAACACCTGGATCAATATTATAAAAAATTAATAGAAAATGGTATTTCAATTTCAGAAAATAGTGTTATTATAGAACGAAGTGGGGACAATGTCCTTGTAAGCGGAACCCTGAAGGCTGAGGTGTATCAGCAGGAATATCAGGAGATTTCCCTGGAAGAGATGCAGGAAGGAATGCTTTTAAATGGAACTGATACAACAGATGATGGAGATTCCCGTTGATCATATGGCAAATGTGTTTGGCAAGTTTGACGCCTGGCTGAAGCTGATCGAGAAGAATCTGCGGGTGACTGCAGTAGTCCGGGACGGGAATCTGAAAGTAATGGGAGAGGAAGCGGCTGTGGACAGCGCCTGTGCCGTGATCCGGCAGCTGACAGAGCTTTCTCTCAGAGGGAATGATATTACGGAACAGGCAGTGATTTACGCATTGGACACATGCAGAATCAGCCGGCAGGCCCTTCTGGAGGCTGACAGCGAGATTATCTGCCATACCATTGACGGAAAAGCGGTTAAGCCCAAGACTCTGGGACAGAAGAATTATGTAGATCAGATCCGGGACAAAATGATTGTTTTCGGAATCGGCCCGGCAGGAACCGGAAAGACTTATCTGGCTATGGCTATGGCCATTACCGCTTTCAAGAAAGAGGAAGTGGGACGCATTATTCTGACCAGACCGGCGATTGAGGCCGGAGAAAAGCTGGGCTTTCTGCCCGGCGATCTGCAAAGTAAGATCGATCCCTATCTGCGGCCGCTGTATGATGCGCTGTATCAGATTATGGGAGCGGAAAGTTTTATCAAAAACCAGGAAAAGGGATTGATTGAAGTCGCTCCGCTGGCTTATATGCGCGGACGAACGCTGGATAATGCATTTATCATTCTGGATGAGGCGCAGAATACGACGCCTGCCCAGATGAAGATGTTCCTGACCCGTATTGGATTCGGATCCAAGGTTGTAATTACCGGTGACGCCTCCCAGAAGGATCTTGCTCCGGGAGTGAAATCCGGTCTGGATGTTGCCATGCAGGTGCTGAAGAAAGTGGAGGACATCGCATTCTGTCAGCTTACCAGTCAGGATGTGGTCAGACATCCGCTTGTACAGAAGATTGTCAGAGCTTACGAGGAATACGAGAATCGTATGGCTGCCAGAGAAAAGGCAAAAGCCGGAAAGAGCAGAAAATATGGCTCCTGAATTTCCTGATTCCGGAAAAGAGATTCGGAACATATTAAAATACTGAGGAGAAAATTAATATTCTATGACATTAAATATCACATGTGAAATCGTGCCTGGTTTCAGATTTCATTACAAAGAGCTGGCCCGGCGTGTCATTGAAAAGTCTCTGGAGATGGAGGGCTTTCCCTATGAGACAGAGATTTCTCTGACATTGACCGGCAATGAACAGATTCATGAAATTAATCTGCAGACGAGACAGATTGACCGTCCTACAGATGTACTTTCTTTTCCCATGCTGGAGTATGATTTTCCGGGGGATTTTGAGGGCATAGAAGATCAGTGGGAGGATGTTGTAAATCCTGACACAGATGAGATTATGCTGGGAGATATTGTGATCTCCGCAGAAAAGGTCCGTGAGCAGGCAGAGGCTTATGGACACAGTGAAAAGCGGGAATATGCATTTCTGATCACCCACAGTATGCTTCACCTGATGGGCTATGATCATATGGAACCCGAAGATGCTTCTCTGATGGAGGAACATCAGCGCATGATTCTTCGCGCGTTAGATATAAACAGATAAGGGAGAGTATTGTTTTATGAAGAAAACAGCTGTTTTGCTATTGATCGGCGCTCTGAGCGCTGCCCTTCTGGCCGGGTGCGGGAAAAAGGAGGAGCCGCCTGCAGAGGAAATCAGCCTGGCAGAAGTGGAGGATCTCACGGAGGAAGAGCCGGCTCCTGCCCATGAGGGGGAAGTCCGGAGCAGCCTGACCGGAGAGTGGATTGATGAGGAAATCGCCGCCCGGAGACCATTTGCGGTAATGATGGGCAACACAAAAATAGCTACCCCTCAATGGGGAATTTCATCCGCCGATGTAATTTATGAATCGCCGGTGGAGGGATCAGAGACCCGTCTGATGCCCATATTTCAGGATTATCAGAGTATAGAAAAGATCGGTTCGATACGCAGCTGCCGTCTTTATTATATTGACTGGGCGCTGGAATTTGACGCGATTTACGGTCATTACGGACAGGCGTATCTGGCCAAGGATATGCTTTCAGAAGATTATGTGGATAATCTGAGCGGTTTAAGCGGAGCGCTTGAGGAGACAATGTATTTCCGGGATTCCTCCAGAAAGGCGCCTCATAATGCCTACACGACCGGAGATGGAATCACGGAAGGCATCCGTATCATGGAATATGAATCACAGCGCACCGGAGACTGGGAATCTCATTATAAGTTCAATGAAGATGATGAAAATGAAATTCAGCTGACAGATGGACAGGACGCGGCTGTTGTGCAGCCGGGATACCTTGTCAACAAGCCCTGGTTCGTGTATAATACCGAAACGGGACTGTACGAACGGTTCCAGAACGGCGCCGAACAGATTGACGCCAATGACAATTCCCAGGTGGCTGTAAAAAATATTCTGCTTCAGGTGTGTGACTGGTCTGTGGCAGATGAAGAGGCCGGATATCTGTCTGTGGATACGACAGGCGGTGGATCCGGATATTACATTACCAACGGAAAGGCAATTCCCGTTACATGGTCCAAGGACTCTCAGACTGCGCCGACAAAATATTTTGACGCCGGAGGCAGTGAAATTACCATGAATCAGGGGAAAACCTGGGTGTGCATCATTCAGGATACATATGAAGACAAAGTAACATTTTATGCAAGCGAAGAAGAATTTAACGCTGCACAGTAAGATTACAGCCGCGGCCCGGCCGGTATTTCGGCTGCGGGGCCGGAACCGCGGCAGGTTAGAGGTTTTATATGAGCAACAAAAAAAGTGATACTTCCTTTTTGGTACAGGGCTCTGTACTGGCAATCGCATCTATCATAAGCCGTGTGATCGGCCTGCTGTACCGTATTCCCATGACAAATATCATTGGAGAATACGGCAATGATTATTACAGCTGTGCCTATGAGATCTACAGTATGATGCTTTTGATTTCCTCCTACAGTCTGCCAATGGCGGTATCAAAAATGGTATCTGCGCGGATGGCAAACGGTCAGAAGGAAAATGCTTACCGGGTATTCCGCGGCGCCCTGCTGATCGCGGTAGTGACGGGAACGGCAGGCTGCCTGTTTGTATTTTTTGGAGCAGGATTTCTGACAGAATTGTTCCAGACGCCCCTGAGTTTTCTTGCTCTTCGGGTTCTGGCTTCTACGATATTTATTGTCGCAGTTCTCGGTGTTATCCGGGGCTTTTTCCAGGGACTCGGGACAATGGTTCCCAGCGCGGTATCACAGATCCTGGAGCAGATTGTAAATGCCATTGTCAGTGTGGCGGCCGCCTATATTCTGTTTGGATATGGTACGAGAATTGCCGCTGTGATTGGAGGCGATCAGCATTACGCGGAGGCTTACGGCGCGGCTGGCGGTACCCTCGGAACCAGTACCGGTGCACTGGCGGCGCTGGCGTTCTGTATTTTCGTATTTCTCGCTTACCGTAAAAATCTGAAAAAGGGTATTGCCAGAGAGCGCAGACTGAATCGTACGCAGCCGGAGGCCTATGGGTCTGTATTGAAGATTCTGATTCTGACAATCATACCAATTCTCTTAAGTACGACATTGTATAACCTGGTCTCCATCGTTGATCAGGGACTGTTTAAGAATCTTGCGATTGCCCAGGGAAACACCAGCGATCAGGTTTCACAGTGGTGGGGAATTTATTCAGGATATTATCGTGTTCTGGTAAATGTGCCGATTTCCATCTCTTCCGCATTGGCTACCAGCAGTGTTCCGGCGCTGGCAGCGGCTTTTGCGAAAAAGAATATGGATCAGGTCAGGCGCAGAATCGGTTTGTCCATGCGTTTTATTCAGGTAGTTGCCATGCCCTGTACCGTAGGAATGATTGTTCTTGCGCATCCCATTATTAAATTACTGTATCCGGGAGCATCTGATCTGGCCGGAAGCCTCATCCAGGCCGGCGGCATCAGTATTATTTTTTATTCCATTTCGACACTGTCCAACGCAGTGCTGCAGGGGATTGATCAGATGCGGATACCCATTCGAAACGCCGTAATTGCCCTGGCTGCGAATATAGCGGCTGTTCCGGTTTCACTGTATGTATTTAATTTAAATATTTATACTATGATTGCGGGAAATATCGTATTCTCTCTTGTAATGTGTATTTTAAACGGTCTGTCAGTAAAAAAACATTCCGGTTTCCGTCCCAATATCGTCAAGACTTTTGTCAAGCCGGCGGCGGCTTCCGTTATCATGGGCGCGGCGGTATTCGGCGTATATCATATTACATACAAGGTAACGGGGATAAATTCTGTCTGTACAATCCTTTCCATTGTGGCCGGAATAATTGTATACGCTGTGGCGCTGCTCCTGATCAAAGGTCTGACCGAACAGGAACTGGAAAGCTTCCCGAAGGGAACTTTTATTATTAAAATTGCAAAGAAACTGCATTTACTGTAAATGCAGCACAGGAATAATATTTTCAGAAATGTGAATAATACAGAAAAAAGGAGTTTTCTTATGAAACAACAGCTTCGTATTATTCGCATTTCTTTTTTAGTGTGCGCAGCACTTGCCGTTGGAGCGTTCTGGGCCGGGTTCTATTTCGGAAACACTCAGCCGCAGACAGAAAATCTGGTAACAGAAGGCACAACAGAAATCTATACGGCCGATGCGGAACGGACAGATTCCGTTACAGAGGAAGAGGAGGAAGATACGGTGGAGAGCATGACTGCGCTGTCCCCCGATAAATATTATCTGAAGGAGAACGGCACATACCTGGCCGTCTATAAAGGAACATCAGAATCTGTCTACTTCGACACAGACCTGAAACTGACAGATCTTCCGTCCGATCTGCAGGAAGAAGCCCGCACCGGGATCGAATTTGATAACCTGGAAGAAGTGTATGGTTTTCTTGAAAACTATTCCAGTTGATGCTTTCAAAAAAAATAACCTTGTGATATAATAGGAGCACTTAGCGAGGTACTTTCGAGCTTAGTGCGAGTAATGCTGTGCATAACAGGAGCACTGGAGATTGCACAGATTAAAATTTTGGATCATTATTACGGAGGAATTTTTTGAGCAAAAAAACGGATGTACAGAAATGTGATGTGATCGTAATCGGCGGCGGTGCCTCCGGATTGATGGCGGCCATTTCGGCTGCTGAAAAAGGAGCAGCCGTGACTATTCTGAATCACCATCCGGTTCCGGGGAAAAAGCTGCTTTCCACCGGCAACGGAAAATGTAATTTTACGAATCAGAAGCAGGGGATCGAGTATTACAGAAGCGATGACCCTGCATTTGTGATGCGGGCAATCGAACAGTTCGGATGGGAAGATTCCGTTGATTTTTTCCGGGAACTGGGCGTTTATGCCAAGTCCAGAGACGGTTATTACTATCCTCGAAGCGGACAGGCGTCTACGATACGGAATGCCCTGCTGCTGGAAGCGGAACGGCTTCATGTTCGTATTTTAAATGAGATTGATATTCAGCGCATACGGAAGAATGACACAGTTTTTCTTATACAGACCAGGAATGGAAGATACACAGCCAGACGCTGCATTCTTGCCACAGGAGGCAAGGCTGCTCCGAAAACCGGCAGTGACGGCAGCGGATATTTGTATGCTATACAGATGGGACACAGAATATGTGATCCTCTGCCGGCTCTTGTTCCCATGATTTCAGGGGCGCGCTGGCTGAGAGAAACAGCAGGTGTTCGCTGTGACGGGAAGATTTCTCTGTTTGTGGACGGAGAACTGACAGCTTCCGACACGGGTGAAGTACAGATGACAGACTACGGAATTTCCGGGATTCCCGTGTTTCAGGTCAGCCGTTTTGCTTCGGTGGCCCTGGCACAGAAAAGGAAGGTTTCCGCAAAGATTGATTTTATTCCGGAGATTTCTGCAGATGAGCTGCGGGATGGTCTGAAGCATCTGGCAGCGCGCCTGGGAGTTTGTAAAAACTGGTATCATATTTTATCCGGCATCTGTAATCAGAAGATTTCAGCTATGATCTGCAAAAAGCTGCGGCTGTCAGAGGAACCGGTGCTGCGCCTTTCGGATCAGACACGCCTCCGTCAGGTGGAAGATATAGTCAGACAGCTGAAGCAGACAGAGCTAACAATAACCGGCACCAGACATCTGGAGCAGGCGCAGGTAACCTGCGGCGGCGTGCCTCTGGCGGAGATCGGGCCGGACATGCAGTCCAAAAAGGTACCCGGTCTATATTTTGCCGGGGAGATTCTGAATGTAGATGGCATCTGCGGCGGTTATAATCTTCAATGGGCCTGGACCAGCGGACGACTGGCAGGTATTCACGCTGCAGAAGATTTAAATGGAAAAGATTAACATATGAATAAAATAATAAGAGTTTCCCAGATCACAGTTCCTCTTCAGCATACCCGGGATCAGGTATTGAAAAAAGCCTGCCGTCGGGCCGGCATCCGCCCCGGGGATGTTCTTCGCTTTTCCGTGGCGAAACAGTCGGTAGATGCGCGAAAGAAAAATGATTTAAAATACAGTTATGCTGTGGATCTGGAAATAAACAGAAAGATTCAGATAAAAAAGGATTCTCATGTACAGGAATATGTTCCTGTTGTTTATGCGCCGGAAGCAGACGGAACGGAAACCCCTGCAAGTCCCATTGCCGTGATCGGATCGGGACCGGCAGGGTTGTTCTGTGCCTGGCTGCTGGCAAAATATGGATATAAGCCCATGGTTTTCGAGCGCGGAAAGCGTGTGGAGGAGCGGCAGGAGGATGTGGAAGCCTTCTGGAGCGGAGGAAGACTGGATCCCGAATCGAATGTACAGTTCGGCGAAGGAGGGGCCGGAACTTTTTCTGACGGAAAACTGAATACCCAGGTAAAAGACCGCTGCGGCAGAAACCGTTTTGTACTGGAGACCTTTGTGGACTGCGGCGCCCCGGAAGATATTCTTTATGTGAGCAGACCTCACATCGGCACGGACGTACTGCGTGTCGTAATCTCCAATATGCGAAAGGAAATTATCCGCATGGGCGGAACTTTTTTCTTTTCCTCGAAGGTTACAGATTTCAGGATAGAAAATAACAGGCTGACAGCTCTTGAAATCAGCCATAAAACCTGGCAGCCGGTTTCAGCCGCAGTTCTGGCGATCGGACACAGCGCCAGAGATACGTTTGAAATTTTAAAAAAAAGAAATGTGCCTATGGTTCCAAAGGCTTTCGCGGCGGGACTGCGCGTAGAGCATCCTCAGCATATGATTAATGAAAATCAGTATGGAAAAGATGCCGACATGAGTCTGCTCCCGACAGCTTTTTATAAGCTGGCCTGCCAGACATCCGGCGGGAGAAATGTTTACTCCTTCTGCATGTGTCCCGGCGGTTATGTAGTAAATGCGTCTTCAGAGGAGAAGCGTCTGGCAGTGAACGGCATGAGTTATCGGGCACGGGACAGCAAAAACGCCAACAGCGCTGTGATTGTCACTGTGACGCCGGAAGATTTCGCAGATCCGGACGATCCCCTGTCCGGTCTGGAGTTTCAGCGCCGTCTGGAAGAAAAGGCGTGGCTGTCCGGCAATGGAGCCATTCCCCAGCAGCGGTTTGGCGATTTTGAGAAAAGTGTGAGAAATATACAGACGAATCCGGCAGACGGGACTTCCGGATTTGAAAGCTGCGCGAAGGGAAAAACTTCCCGGGCAGATCTGAGCTGTATTTTCCCGCCTGAAATAAATGAAGCTTTTATTGAGGGAATGCATATGTTCGGGAAAAAACTGGCGGGATTTGACCGGGCAGACGCAATTCTTTCCGGTGTTGAGAGCAGAACCTCTTCTCCGGTGCGGATTCTGAGAGAGGATTCCTTTGAGAGCCGGATCTGCGGGCTTTATCCCTGCGGTGAAGGCGCCGGATATGCCGGCGGAATTACTTCCGCGGCTATGGACGGGCTGAAGACGGCGGAGGCTCTGATGTCCCGTTTTAAGCCTGCGAAAACAGAAAAACAGACTGAGGATAAGAACTGATGAATGTAGATATTGAACAAGTGACGCCCATGATGCGGCAGTATCTGGAAACGAAAAAGGAATATAAAGACTGTATTCTTTTTTATCGTCTGGGTGATTTTTACGAAATGTTTTTTGAAGATGCCGAGATTGTGTCCAAAGAACTGGAGCTGACCCTTACGGGAAAAAGCTGCGGACTGGAGGAGCGGGCGCCCATGTGCGGCGTGCCCTTTCATGCCGTGGAAAGCTATCTGACCCGCCTTGTTTCCAGAGGATATAAGGTGGCCATCTGCGAGCAGGTAGAGGATCCGAAGCTGGCGAAAGGACTTGTGAAACGCGAGGTGGTCCGTATTGTCACGCCGGGAACCAATCTGGATACATATGCTCTGGACGAAAGCAAAAATAATTATATTATGAGTATCGTTTATGTGGATTCCAAATACGGTATCTCTGCCGCTGATGTGACTACAGGCGATTATTTTGTGACAGAGATTGATTCGGAGAGGAAGCTGCTGGATGAAATCAGCAAATATATGCCATCTGAAATTATCTGCAACGAAGCCTTTCTGGTCAGCGGTCTGGATCTGGATGATCTGCATCACCGTCTGGGAATTGCGGTTTATCCTCTGGATGCCTGGTATTTCGACGACGAAATGGCAAAACAGACCCTGCTGGAGCATTTTCACGCAGCGAACCCTTCCGGACTGGGGCTGGAGGATTACGACTGCGGCATTACCGCCGCGGGATCTCTGCTGAAATATCTGCAGGAACTGCAGAAGACTTCGCTGGAACATATGACAAAGCTGGAGCCTTATTCCACCAGCCGGTACATGATAATTGACAGTTCCACAAGGCGCAATCTGGAACTGGTTGAAACATTGAGAGAGAAGCAGAAACGGGGCTCTCTGCTCTGGGTACTGGATAAGACAAAGACGGCCATGGGCGCAAGAACTCTGCGCAGTTATATTGAGCAGCCGCTCATTGACAGGGCTGAGATTGAACTGCGGCTGGACGCTGTTTCAGAATTAAAAAAGAATATGATCAGCCGGGAGGAACTGAGAGAATATCTGAATCCCATCTATGATCTGGAACGTCTGATCAGCCGGGTTGTTTATCAGACTGCAAATCCCAGGGATCTGATTGCGTTTAAGACTTCTCTGCAGATGCTTCCTCCAATCCGGACTCTGCTGGAGGATTTCTCCAGCGAACTGCTGGTACGGATGAAAGAGGACCTGGATACACTGGAAGATCTCTGTCACCTGATTGAGGATTCTATTGAGGATGATCCGCCGATCTCCGTCCGGGAAGGCGGCATTATCAAGAACGGCTTTGATGAAAATGTGGATCATTTGCGCAGCGCCCGGACAGAAGGAAAAAGCTGGCTGGCGAAGATCGAGGAGGAAGAGCGGGAAAAGACCGGAATTAAGAATCTGCGGATAAAATTTAATAAAGTGTTCGGCTATTATCTTGAGGTGACCAATTCTTATAAGGATCTGGTTCCGGAGTATTATACACGGAAACAGACACTGACCAATGCGGAACGTTACATTACGCCGGAACTGAAGGAGCTGGAGGAAACGATTCTTGGGGCGGAGGACAAACTGGTTGCTCTGGAATATGATCTGTTCTGTCAGATCAGAAATCAGATCGCTTCCCAGGTAGAGCGGATTCAGACAACAGCAAAAGCCATCGCCAATATTGATGTATTCGCGTCTCTGGCTCTGGTGGCGGAGCATAACGGCTACGCACGGCCGAAGATCAACGAAAAAGGCGTGCTGAAAATTAAAAACGGCCGCCATCCCGTAGTAGAAAAAATGATGAACAACGATATGTTCATTGCCAATGATACTTATCTGGATAATAAAAATAACAGAATTTCCATTATTACAGGACCCAATATGGCCGGAAAATCTACTTATATGCGGCAGAATGCCCTGATTGTGCTGATGGCTCAGATCGGAAGCTTTGTTCCTGCGGAAAGCGCGAATGTGGGTATCGTGGACCGGATTTTTACCAGAGTCGGGGCTTCCGATGATCTGGCCTCCGGGCAGAGCACTTTTATGGTTGAAATGAACGAGGTGGCAAATATTCTGCGCAACGCCACCGGCAGCAGTCTGCTGATTCTGGACGAAATCGGCCGGGGTACCAGTACGATCGACGGCCTTGCCATCGCCTGGGCTGTCGTAGAGCACATCAGCAACCCGAAGCTTCTGGGGGCGAAAACACTTTTTGCCACTCATTATCACGAACTGACAGAGCTGGAGGGCAAGCTGGATAATGTGCATAATTACTGTATTGCGGTGAAAGAAAAAGGCGACGATATCGTTTTCCTGCGGAAAATCGTACCCGGAGGCGCAGATCGAAGTTACGGCATACAGGTGGCGAAGCTGGCCGGAGTTCCCGATGAGGTAATAGAGCGGGCGAAGGTTATCTGTGAAGAGCTTGAAAGCGCCAATATGAGCAATATTGCCAAAAATCTTGATGTGCAGACGCACAGTCCGAAGAAACCCGCGCGGCAGCCGGATGAGGTGGATCTGGCGCAGATTTCGCTGTTTGATACGGTAAAGGACAACGATATTATTCAGGAACTTCTGGAGATGGATCTTACCAATATGACGCCTTTCGAGGCAATGAATAAGCTTTATGAACTGCAGAACAAGATTAAGAACCGCTGGTAGAGGAGAACCATATGCCACAGATAGAATTACTGGATGAAAATACAATCGATAAGATCGCAGCGGGGGAGGTGGTGGAGCGGCCCGCTTCTGTTGTAAAGGAGCTGGCGGAAAATGCCATTGATGCCGGGGCCACCGCCGTGACTGTGGAGATCAGAGACGGCGGAACCACGCTGATCCGGATTACGGATAACGGCTGCGGGATTGAAAAAGAACAGATTCCCATTGCTTTTTACCGGCATTCCACCAGCAAAATCCGTTCTGTCGAAGATCTGATGACAATTTCTTCTCTGGGGTTCCGGGGCGAGGCTCTGTCCAGTATCTCTTCGGTATCCCAGGTGGAGCTGATTACAAAAACACCGGACGCATTTACCGGAAGCCGTTATATAATCGAGGGCGGAAAAGAGATTTCTCTGGAGGAAATCGGAGCGCCCAACGGAACAACTTTTCTGGTCAAAAATCTGTTTTACAATACGCCGGCCAGAAGAAAGTTCCTGAAAACGCCTCAGACGGAGGCCGGATATATCAGTGATATGATGGAGCGGATTGCGCTGTCGCATCCGGAGATTTCGTTCAAATTTATTAATAACGGGCAGATCCGCCTGCACACTTCCGGAAACGGACAGCTGAAGGATATCATTTATCATATTTATGGCAGAGATATTGCTGCCAATCTTCTGGAAATCTCCGGAGAATTCGATGAATTTTCCGTATCCGGATATATCGGAAAACCGGTAATTTCCAGAGGCAACCGGAATTTTGAAAGCTATTTTATCAACAGCAGATATATTAAGAGCAGCCTGATCTCCAAAGCCATTGAGGATGCGTATCACGGATTCATGATGCAGCATAAATATCCTTTTACCGTGCTGTCTCTGACCATTGACGGGAAACTGGTAGATGTTAATGTTCATCCCAATAAGATGGAGCTGCGTTTTTCCAACGGGGAACAGCTTTATACCCGGCTGGCGGGACTGATTTCAGATACCCTGCGCAGCAGAGAGCTGATTACGGATGTGGCTGTAAAGGATGAAAAACCGGTAAAACAGAAGCCGGTTTATGATAAGAAAGATATTCCTGAACCTTTTGAGACCAGACGCAGGGAGCAGCTGCGGGAAGCCGTGAAAACAGCTCCGGCAGCCGAAGCCGCGGACAGGGATGCCAGGCCGCCGGAAACCGGCGGAAGTCTTCCGGAAGATACTCTGAATAAGATCCGCCGGTATGTAAAACAGGACAGTCCTTATGAGCGCAAATATGAAAACAGGGAGACGCCGAAAGAAGTTTCGCCTGTTCCGGAATCCGAACCGGTCAGGGAAGAAATACGGTACGGGGAGACAGCGGTCCAGACCTCTCTGTCAGACTATGACACAGAACAGACAAAGCTTCTGTCCCGGGAGGCCAGACCGAAGCACCGGATCATCGGACAGCTGTTTGAGACCTACTGGCTGGTGGAATTTCAGGATAAGTTTTATATGATCGATCAGCATGCGGCTCATGAAAAAGTGCTGTATGAGCAGACTATGGAGAATTACCGGAAAAAAGAGTTTACTTCCCAGATGATCAGCCCGCCGATCCTTTTGTCTCTGACAATGCAGGAAGAGGTTCTGTTAAAAAAGCATCTGGCTGATTTTGAAAAGCTGGGATTTGAGATTTCCTCCTTCGGCGGCAAAGAATATACGGTCAGCGCCGTTCCCGGAAATTTATATGGCCTGAATGGGCAGACGCTGCTTCTGGAGCTCATTGATGAGCTGGGAAGTGTTTCTGAAAGAGATACGCCGGACATGGTAATGGAAAAGATTGCGTCTATGTCCTGCAAGGCGGCCGTAAAGGGAAATCAGAAGCTTTCCAGACCGGAAATTGAGAAATTGATCGATGATCTTCTGGAACTGGAGAACCCCTATTTCTGCCCCCATGGAAGACCGGTGATTATTTCCATGTCAAAATATGAAATTGAGAAAAAGTTTAAGAGAATTGTGTGAAATGGAAACAGAAAAGAATCAGAAAAAGAAGCCTCTGATTATTCTTACAGGCCCTACGGCGGTAGGGAAAACGGAACTGTCCATTGCTCTGGCAAAGGCAGTAAACGGTTCTGTTATTTCCGCTGACTCCATGCAGGTTTACAGGGGAATGGATATCGGATCGGCAAAAATCACACCGGAAGAAATGCAGGGGATTCCCCATTACCTGGTGGACATTCTGGAGCCGGATGAAGAATTTCATGTAGTACGCTTTCAGGAGCTTGCGAAACAGGCCATGCAGGAGGTTTATGAGAGCGGACGGATTCCCATTGTGACAGGCGGCACCGGATTTTATATTCAGGCATTGTTATACGATATTGACTTTACTTCCCAGGATGAAGATTCGGCTCTGCGGGAACAATATGCCGTGGAGGCCAGGGAAAAGGGGGCTCATTTCCTCCACGAAAAGCTGAGGGAAGTAGATCCTGTTTCTGCGGAAATAATCCACGAAAATAATGTGAAACGCGTCATACGGGCGCTGGAATTTTATGAGAAAACAGGCACGCCTATTTCCGCTCACAATGAGGAGGAGAGAAAAAAGGAATCGCCCTATGCGTTCTGTTATTTTGTTCTGAATGACGACAGGGCAAAATTATATGACAAAATCAACCGGCGTATTGACCGGATGCTGGAGGCCGGGCTTGCGGAAGAAGTAAAAGCCCTGAAGGCGAAGGGATATCACAGGAAGATGGTGTCCATGCAGGGGCTGGGATACAAGGAGGTTCTGGCGTGGCTGGACGGCGATATTTCTTATGAAGAGGCTGTTTATATATTAAAGCGGGATACCCGGCATTTTGCCAAGCGGCAGCTGACATGGTTCCGCAGGGAGCGGGATGTCATCTGGGTAAACAAGCCAGATTTTGATTATGATGAAAAAAGGATTCTGGAATTTATGCTGGACAGAATCAGACAGGAGTTCAAATGACAGAAGAAACAATCAGGAATCAGTATCTGGAAATGGGAATTTCCGGAG
This sequence comes from uncultured Lachnospiraceae bacterium, assembly GCA_946491665.1. Taxonomy (GTDB): domain Bacteria; phylum Bacillota; class Clostridia; order Lachnospirales; family Lachnospiraceae; genus Eubacterium_I. Next base: position 25,243 of record CAMLYL010000036.1, read on the forward strand.
AAGTATATGCATATGGAAGGAAAATAGAAAAAGCTCTGGAAGAACGGTTCCGCAGAATTGATGAAATTGCGGAGCTGAATCAGATGAAGGTGATTCACGCCATGCAGAAATGCAGGGTCAGCGCGGAATGCTTTCAGGGAACCAGCGGATACGGCTACAACGATTTTGGAAGAGATACGCTGGAGGATGTTTATGCGGAGTGCTTTCACGGAGAAGCAGCTCTTGTCCGGCCTCAGATCACCTGCGGCACGCATGCGCTGGCGCTGGCTCTGATGTCCAATCTCCGTCCCGGCGATGAACTTTTATCTCCGGTGGGAAAGCCCTATGATACGCTGGAAGAGGTCATCGGCATCCGGCCGTCCACCGGTTCTCTGGCTGAGTACGGCATCACCTACCGTCAGGTAGACCTGCTCAATAACCGGGATTTTGATTATGAGGGAATCCGGAAAGCTGTCAATGAGAAAACAAAGCTGGTAACCATTCAGCGTTCAAAGGGATATCAGACACGTCCGTCCTTTTCCGTAGATCAGATCGGGGAGCTGATTTCTTTTATAAAATCTTTAAAACCGGATGTAATCTGCATGGTAGACAACTGCTACGGAGAGTTTGTGGAAGAGAAGGAACCTCTTGATGTGGGAGCGGATATGATTGTCGGCTCTCTGATTAAAAACCCCGGCGGCGGCCTTGCTCCGATCGGAGGTTATATCGTCGGTAAAAAAAGCTGCGTGGAAAATGCTGCTTACCGCCTGACATCTCCGGGGCTCGGAAAAGAAGTGGGCGCCTCTCTGGGGGTAATCCAGTCCTTTTACCAGGGTCTGTTTCAGGCTCCGACTGTGGTGAGCGGCGCATTAAAGGGCGCGATTTTTGCTGCAAATGTTTATGAAAAGCTGGGATTCCCGGTGATTCCGGACGGCACAGAAGACAGACATGATATTATTCAGGCTGTGACGCTCGGGAGTCCGGAGGGAGTGATCGCTTTCTGCCAGGGCATACAGGCTGCGGCTCCGGTAGATTCCTATGTAATGCCGGAACCCTGGGATATGCCCGGATATGACAGCAAAGTCATTATGGCAGCCGGAGCCTTTGTACAGGGATCTTCGATAGAGTTAAGCGCTGACGGCCCGATCAAACCGCCTTACGCAGTATATTTCCAGGGCGGACTGACCTGGTATCACGCAAAACTGGGAATTCTGATGTCTCTGCAGAAAATGATGGATCAGGGGCTTATATCCGGGGATCAGCTGCTGTAACGGAATTGGCAGACACAGTCTTTACGGGATACTTAAGAAAATTTTAAAATATTTCAAGAAAAGTTAACGGCTTTTCAGTGTACATAAAAATTTTTTTATGTTATTATGAATGCAGTGTCCACATATTGGAGAGAGTAGTAAGGACATGAAATGCAAAAAAATTTAACCATGAAAGAGTTACCGGATCTGGAGAGACCCTACGAAAAGTGCCTGAAAAAAGGCCCCTCCGCATTATCAGACGCGGAGCTGATCGGAGTGGTCATCCGCACAGGATCCCGGGGAGAAAAGAGTACCGATCTGGCGGCACGGGTGATCAATGCCGGTCCTGACGGCCTGCTGAATCTGATCCGCATGGATATTGAAGAACTGATGCAGATCAGAGGGATCGGGCAGGTAAAAGCGATTCAGCTGAAATGCGCCGGCGAACTGGCCCGGCGGATTTCGACTGCCACAAGATACCGGGCTCTTGTCTGTTCCGAGCCTGAAACGATTGCTTCCTACTATATGGAACGGATGCGGCATGAACCGAAGGAGATTCTGATTCTGGCTATGTTTGACCGGAAAAATATGCTTCTGGACGATGCCCTTCTTTCCGTAGGCACATCAAATGCGTCGATGATTTCTCCCGGGGAGGTGTTCCGGACAGCGCTGCAGAAGCATGCGGAGTTTATCATTCTGCTGCACAATCATCCCAGCGGCAATCCGGAACCCAGCAAAGAGGATATTAATGTCACCTTCCGCATCCGGGACTGCGGAGAACTACTGGGGATCCCGCTCATGGATCATATTATTATCGGTGACAATTGTTTTTTCAGTTTCCGTGAGCAGGATATTCTAACGAGAAAGGGAAAATGAGATGGCGAATATTTATGGAGTGGATCTTGGAACCTGCAATTTAAAAATTTTCAACAAGCACACAAATAAGATCATTAAAGAAAAAAATACAATTTCTATCATTAATAAAAATCATCTGTACGCATATGGGGACAATGCCTATGCGATGTATGAAAAGGCGCCGGAAAATATACAGGTTTCATTTCCGGTAGTGGGAGGCGTGATCGCCGATTATAATAACATGCAGACCATGATCCAGGAGATTCTGGAAAAGAATTCCAAGGGACATGTGAAGGGTTCCGATTTTATTGTCGCTGTTCCCACCGATATTACTGAAGTGGAGAAAAAGGCATTCTATGATCTCTTTTATAAAAGCAAGATGAAGCCCCGCACGGTTCAGTTATGTGATAAGCCGATTGCAGATGCTGTGGGACTTGGTCTTGATGTCAATGAACCCACCGGCGTGATGATCGTGGATATCGGAGCGGACACGACGGAGATTTCCGTGATTTCCCTGAGCGGTCTTGTTCTGAGTGATCTGCTGCATTTCGGTGGGAACCGTCTGGATGAATCCATCATTTCGTACATTAAGAAAACATATAATCTTGTGATCGGTCAGAAAACCGCCATGCAGTTAAAGGAAAATATCGGCAGCGCTCTGCCCGGCAGAGAGGGTTCTCTCACCATTGTAGGACTGGATGTGGTCAGCGGTCTTCCGATCGAGATGAGTATTGACGCAGGTATTGTCTATGAAGCAATGAAGGATAATCTTGCCAATATCTGCAACGCCATTAAAATGATCCTGGAGAAGACTCCGCCCGAGCTGGCAAAGGATATTATCCATTCCGGCATTTATCTCACCGGCGGCGGTTCCAGAGTATATGATATGGATAAGCTGTTTACAGAAATTACCAATATTTCGGTAAATACCTGTGAGGAACCGGATGAGACGGTGGTAAAGGGCCTCAGTCTGGTTGTAACCAACGACAAATACAAACATCTTGCGTACAGTATGCGGACCAGAATATTCAGATAGCAGAGGCAGTTAGCGTATGAATAAACGAAAAAAGAAAAATAAGTTTCCGGCAAAATATGTGCTCCTGATCATGAGTCTGTTTTGCCTGGTCATCATCGGCTGCAGTGTGAGATTATCTCTGTCTTCCAGTGCAGCCAACCATGTGGTTGGTTATGTGATTATTCCCATGCAGAAGGGGATCAACCGTGTGGGGCAGGCTCTGACAAATCTCCGGGAGAATTTTGTGACAAAGGAAGCGCTGCAGGCAGAGAATGAGGAGCTGAAAACAGAGCTGGCTTCTGTACAGGAGGAACTGAATCAGGTACAGATCAATCAGGAAGAATTCGACCAGCTGAAAGAACTTTATGATATGGATCAGACCTATTCCAGCTATGAAAAGGTTGCCGCCAGCGTCATCGGAAAAGATGCGGGAAACTGGTTTTCCACATTTCTTATCGATAAAGGCTCCAATGACGGAATTGAAGAGAATATGAATGTGATTGCGGACGGAGGACTGGCCGGAATTGTGACGGATGTAGGTCCTAATTATGCCACGGTCCGGGCCGTAATTGACGACAACAGCAATATCAGCTGTACAGATCTTGCAACTTCAGATCTGTGTGTTGTCAGCGGAAGCCTGCAGTCCATGAATGAAAGCAGCCAGATCGATATTTCCGATATCCGCGATCAGGATAATCAGGTTGCCGTAGGAGATCAGATCGTTACATCAAATATCAGTGATTTATACCTGCCGGGTATTCCGGTTGGCTATATCACGGATATCGCTACCGATTCCAACAATCTGACCAAGTCGGGAAAGATTGCGACGATTGTGGATTTTGAGCATTTGGAAAAGGTATTTGTCATTCTTCAGACGAAGGATTCTATAACTGAAAATCAGGGGGAGTAGGCTATGAAACGTAAAATTACAATTGCGGTCATTATCATTGTCTGCTTCCTTTTACAATGTACCGTATTTAAATCCCTGGCTATTGCCTCCGTTTCTCCGAACCTTCTGGTGGTTGTGACAGCCGCCTTCGGTTTCATGAGGGGACAGAAGGAAGGATTATTTGTGGGATTTTTCTGCGGGATTCTTCTGGATTTCATGTCGGGAAGCGCGCTGGGATTTTACGCTCTGATTTATATGTTTGTGGGATTTCTGAACGGATTCTTTAAAAGAATCTTTTTCCCGGACGAGATCAGACTTCCGGTAATTTTGATCGCACTCAGTGATTTTGGATGTAACCTGGTAATTTATTTTATTCTTTTCTGGTTCAGAGGCAGATTTGATTTCGGTTATTATCTGGTGCATATTATTCTGCCGGAGCTGGTGTACACAATGGTTGTAGCGATTCTGCTCTATTTCATTCTGCTGAAGATAAACCAGAAACTGGAAGAGATCGAAAGAAGGAGCGAGACGAAATTTGGTTGATTTAATAAAAGAATGGCTGGTGAAAGTATTAAAGTCACGGCTTTTTGTTGTCTGGATACTGATTGTCGTGCTTTTTGTTGTGGCGCTGCAGCGTCTTTTCACCATGCAGATTGTGAACGGGGAGGATTATCTGAATAATTATACCATGAGTATTGAGAGGGAAATTACCGTGGAGGGGACCCGTGGCAATATCTATGACCGCAACGGCGTTCTTCTGGCTCATAATGAGCTTTCCTACACGATTACTCTGGTAAATGACGGTACTTATGACAGTGATGAGCTGAATGCTGAGATCAGTACTCTGATTGATATGATTGAAGCCAACGGGGACAGTATTATCAATGATCTTGATCTCTATATGGATCCCAATACCGGCGAACTTTCCTTCCTCGTGGAGGGAGACAGCCTGATGGGATTCCGGAGAGATATTTACGGACATACCTCCGTATCAGAGCTGGAGGTAAATAAAGATCTGGGATACGACGAAGCAAAAGCAACCCCGGAACAGATTTATGAGTATCTGATTGGTAAGAAACGATTTAATATTGATACTGATGTGTATGACAGATACCGGGCCTATCAGATTGCCGTAATCCGCTACGCACTGTCACTGAACAGCTATCAGAGGTATGTCGCCACGGATATTGCTTCAGATGTTTCCGATGAGACGGTTGCCATGATCACAGAGCATCTTTCCGAACTGCCCGGAGTGGAAGTGCAGGAAGACACCAAGCGCGTCTACGATTATCCGGAATATTTTTCGCACATTATCGGATACACCGGAAAAATATCCGATGAGGAATACGAGACTCTGAGCGCAGAGGATGATTCCTATACCAGAAACGATAGCGAACAAAAATGCGGGATAAAAGTTACTAAAGAAGCAGCAATTATCCTG
>CAMLYL010000037.1 GCA_946491665.1 uncultured Lachnospiraceae bacterium
AGCCCAGCCGTCCAGCCTGCGGCCGGGAAGAAGAAAAGTGTGACGCCGGCCGAAGTCCGGCCGTCCAGTCTACGGCCGGGAAGAAGAAAAGTGTGACACCGGCCGAAGTCCAGCCGTTCAGTCTACGGCCAGGAAGAAGAAAAGTGTGACGCCGGCCGAAGCCCAGCCGTCCAGCCTGCGGCCGGGAAGAAGAAAAGTGTGACGCCGGCCGAAGGATAGTCCGCCGGTCTACGGCCGGAAAGAAGAAAAGTGAGATACCGGCCGAAGTCCAGCCGTTCAGTCTGCGGCCGGGAAGAAGAAAAGTGTGACGCCGGCCGAAGTCCAGCCGTTCAGTCTACGGCCAGGAAGAAGGAAAGTGTAACGCTGGCCGAAGCCCAGCCGTCCAGTCTGCGGCCGGGAAGAAGAAAATAACAAATTCAGGATACAATTTTTTTTCTGTAATACAGAAATCCTGTCAGATCTGCCAGAATCCAGCCGATGGGGATTGCCCACCAGATTACGGTGACGCCCAGGGGCGAAGACGGAGCCAGCAGATAGGCCAGAGCTACCCGGGTTCCAAGGGAAATGACTGTCAGTACCAGGGACATGGCCGGTTTTCCAATTGCACGGTAAAGACCGTAAAGAAGGAAGAGACAGCCGATGCCCCAGTAGAAAGTTCCCTCAATATGCAGATACCGGGCCCCTTCGGCGATGATAGCTGTTTCGCCAGGATCCACGAAGATCTGCATGAAGAGCCGGGAAAATAGCCAGATAACTGCAGAAATGATGATACAGAAAATCACTGAGACACGGACGGAGATCCGGATTCCGCGGCGGACCCGGTCCGACTTCCCGGCTCCGTGATTCTGGGAAATGAATAAAGAAAAAGCATTTCCAAATTCCTGCACCGGCATATAAGCCAGCGTATCAATTTTTACTGCGGCGGCAAAAGCGGCCATAATGGTAGTTCCGAAGCTGTTGATAAGTCCCTGAATCATCAGAATTCCGAAGTTCATGACAGATTGCTGCATGCAGGTAAAAGCGGCGTACTGTCCCACCTGCAGAAGCATTTCCCGGCGAAAACGGCGGTGCTGCTTTTCCGGATGGCGCGCTCCGCTCTGCGGGCGCCCTGACCTGAGCGCCGCTGCGCCGAGTCCGATGCCGGAAACTGCCTGGGCGATTACAGTGGCCGCGGCGGCTCCCGTCACGCCCAAATCCAGTCCGGCCACAAACCACAGATCCAGAATCACGTTCAGAATCGTGGAGACTGCCAGGAAAATCAGCGGCAGCACGGAATTGCCCACAGACCGCAGGACGAAGGAAAAGTAATTGTATAAGAAAGTAAAACCAATGCCGATAAAAATGATCCGCACATAGTCATACATCAGATCATAGATCTCATCCGGCGTCTGCAGAAGACGCAGAATTCCGTCTGTCCAGGCGAAAACAACCCCATAGATTATAAGAGTTACCGCAAGGATCAGCCAGAAAGACACCCACAGGCTTTCCTTCAGCTCGTCCATTCGTCCGGCTCCGTAATACATGGAAAACAGAGCTCCGCATCCCATGCAGAGCCCAATGATTACAGACGTCAGAAAGGTCATCAGTGTATAGGCGCTTCCGACTGCCGCCAGTGCATCCGCACCGATAAAGCGTCCCACAATGACAGTATCTGCAATATTATAAAACTGCTGCAGCAGATTTCCCAGAATCATGGGAACCGCGAAAAGCAGCAGTGTTTTTGATATATTTCCTTTTGTTAAATCTTTTTCCATTCGTCCTCTTTGTCGCTGCTGTTCTGGTAAAAATCCGGATTATTCAAAACCCGCGAGCGGGGCTTGAATATATAATTTTAAATATAACATATAAATCCCGAAAAAAAAACAGGAAATATTGACACAGTTGAGACGTGTCATACCTGAGTATGGCCTCGAATACAGTGGCAACAGAACCATTTCACGTTGACAGTTCCCTGTGGAATATGGATAATGTAATCATTACGCCCTCCAACTATGCGGCAGACAGCAAAATGTACATAGATCGGGCAGTAGATCTTTTCTGTGAAAATCTGAAACGTTATGAAGCGGGGGAACCGCTGATGAACGAGATTGATATGAAGCAGAGCTAGTAATATGGTGATTCGCGGAAATGGCGGATCAGAAAGGAAGACCTCATGAAATTAGTAATTATTGAACCTCTTGGCGTAGAGAAGGACAGACTTCTGAAAATGGCGGTGGACGCCCTGAAAGATTCTGTGGAGATTGTGTACTATGACACAAAAACCACCGATACGCAGGAGCTGATCGAACGGGGAAAAGACGCGGAGATCATTGTTGTTGCAAATAACCCTCTGAACGAAGAAGTGATAAACGGCTGCAAAAAGCTGAAACTGCTGTCCGTTGCTTTTACCGGCGTGGATCACATTGCTCTGGACGCCTGCCGCGCCAACGGTGTGACCGTATGCAACTGCGCGGGATATTCTACCGCGGCAGTATCGGATCTGGTTTTCGGCATGCTGATTATGTTTTACCGTAATCTGGCGGCCTGCGATGAGCGTGCCAGAAACGCCGGAACCAAGGATGGCCTGATCGGCTGCGAGCTGGAAGGCAAGAAATTCGGCGTGGTCGGCACCGGCGCGATCGGCATGAATGTAGCCAATATTGCAAAAGCTTTCGGATGTGAGGTGCTGGCTTACAGCCGCACACAGAAGGAAGTGGAAGGGATACGCTATGTATCTCTTGATGAACTGATGAGTGAAAGTGATATTATTTCTCTTCATGTTCCCTCCAACGCACAGACTAAGGGGCTGATCAGTGCAGAGAAAATCGCGCTGATGAAGCCCAATGCTGTGCTGATCAATACAGCCCGCGGTCCGGTGCTTGACAGCCAGGCCCTGGCTGTCGCGCTGAATGCGGATAAAATCGCCGGAGCCTGCATCGATGTGTTTGAAATGGAACCGCCGGTTCCCACGGATCATCCTCTGGTAACGGCTAAAAACACGATACTGACGCCCCATGTAGCATTTGCCAGCAAAGAGGCTATGGTAAAGCGGGCTGTGATTGTGTTTGATAATGTGGTGAAATATCTGGCGGGAAATCCCCAGAATGTGATGTAAAGGAATGCAGCGGCATTTCCCGCAGACGTTGTGTACAGAGTGAGTAACATATAATAAGGAAGGGAAAGGGGAATATATTTTTGATTTTTCCCGATACCCGCCGGAAAACATCCCCGCAGGAATCAGAATGAAAGTTCTGAAGCCTTTCTGACGGGGATGTTTTTCTGTTTTAAATACGGACGATACCGGTTACTGTGAACGGACTGAACAGTAACCGGTATCGTCGGGCAGCGCGTCTTCTTTGAAAAAAATATTGACATTATCCGGAATTTTTCTTATAACAGATGCGGAGGCGATGAGCAATATGAAATATGTAAAACAATTTGGAATAATTATAGTAGTTTCCTTTCTGGGAGAAGTGCTGCACAGCCTGATTCCCATTCCGGTTCCCGCCAGTATATACGGCCTGATTCTGATGTTTGCCGGTCTGGTTACAGGAATCATTCCCCATGAGGAGGTGCGGGAGACAGGACATTTTCTTGTTGATATTATGGCGATTATGTTCCTTCCGGCGGCGGTGGGGCTGCTGGATGCCTTTGATGTGCTCCGGCCTGTGCTGGCGCCGTTCGCGGTGATCACCGTTGTTTCCACTGTTCTGGTCATGGTTGTTTCTGGAAAAGTCACCCAGGCAGTCATGGACCGGAATCGAAAAACGGAGGATATTTTTTCAGAGGAATTTCTGAAAGAGGAAATGGAAGGAGAGTGCAGATAAATGAACGGTTTTCTTGAGACTTCTGTATTTTTCGGCGTGGTGCTCAGCCTGCTGACTTACGGCATAGGATGCTGGCTGCATAAAAAATTCAGGCTTGCTTTATTTAATCCCCTGCTGATTTCTGTCATTCTGGTGATGGTATTTCTGAAAGTCAGCGGAGTGAGCTATGAGGTGTACAACGAGGGGGCAAAGTATATCAGCTATCTGCTGACGCCGGCTACCGTCTGTCTGGCGATTCCCCTTTATGAGCAGATTACGCTGCTGAAAAAGAATTATAAAGCGATTCTTCTGGGAATTGCCGCAGGTGTGATTACAAGTCTGTGCTCCGTCCTGGCGATGGCGGCTCTGTTCGGGCTGAATCATGCATACTATGTAACCCTGCTCCCGAAATCTATCACAACGGCTATTGCCATGGGTGTTTCTGAGGAACTGGGCGGTTATGTGACGCTGACTGTGGCCGTGATTATCATTACGGGAATTCTGGGAAATATGATGGGGGAAGCTGTGTGTAGAATTTTCCGTATACGGGAACCTATTGCGAAAGGCGTTGCCATGGGGACGTCGGCTCATGCCGTGGGAACTGCCCGGGCCATAGAGATGGGAGAAGTGGAAGGAGCGATTTCCGGTCTGTCCATTGCCGTAGCAGGGCTTATGACCGTTGTGGGGGCCTCTGTCTTCGCGCAGTTTTTGTAATGATGACAATGGTAACATCAAAGGTCTGTCGGATGTTTTTGGAAGATTAGAAAGTCATAAAAACTTAACAATTTTTATGTATCACCAAACTTTTTTTGTGATATAATATAAAAAAGTAGATGACAGGCAGGGAATATTGTGATATACCCAATCTGTTTGTTTTGGAAAAAGTAGGAGGTGTGCTGATGCAGTATATCGGTAGTGAACTGCAAGAAAGAATGAATTTGTTAGGCATTAATGTTTCTGCTTTGTCTGAAATTACTTTTATGGATGAAGAAACAATTCGTGATATTATCGAAAATAGACTCTCTTACGAAGATGTGGATGAGTTTGATATGTCACTGATTTGTAGTGCTCTTCATTGTGATACACAGTATTTTATTGATGGTGAAGTAAGAAATAAAGATTTGCTTATTTCGACAATGAACAGAGGAAAGGATTCTGTTAAATCAAAGACCGTTAAGGCAAAAATTCAAGATTTTATGAAAGATTTTGCCTTTGTTAATGAGGTGCTGTTGGAAGAAGCATAGTATTTGGCAAAGAAAAGAGGTATTCTTTTGACAAAAAACATTCTTGAAGCAGTAAATAACGCCAGGGAATTCTTTGGAATAGAAGATTACCCTGGTGATTTTTTTCATCGCTTAGACAAAATAGATTATACAGATAAATATGGAATATTGTTATTTAAGGAAGATATAGATAAGCTATCTGGATTCATAGGATATGGTTCAGATGACCTGGCGGTAATTTGTATTAATTATAAAAGATCCTATGGACATCAAGATTTTACATTGGCGCATGAATTGGGACACTGGTTTTTACACAAAGGAGTATCTATTTCTGATGATGATCGTGATTTATATTCAAGAGATAAGGTAGAACAAGAGGCAAATGGATTTGCAAGCGAGTTACTTTATCCAGAAGAATTATTAGTGAAAGATTTTTTCTATGCAATATGTCGTGATTTATTTCTGGAAAGTAATAGGAAAGCACTTGGTGAATATATAGATGAGTTATGCCATAAATATTGTTTAAGCTATGAAATGGTATTAAGGAAACTATTGTATAAAAACAGACAGGGTAAACAGTATAAAACGATTAGAAAAGAGATTGAAAATGCGATAGGTGGTAAGATTTCTGAGATTTTTGATAAAGATTTCTATTCAGTTAATGAGAAATTACCACAATATCAAAGATTAATGAAACCATATTTGGAGTTAGACAATAAAGTTGATAAGTTGGTAACAGAAGGAAAGATTGGTAAAGCTACGGGAGAATCTATAAAATTAAGAAGTGGAGTGAAAAACAGCTAATGTATTATTTAGTGGATACAAATGTTTTCCTTCACTCTATTTGTGATGAAATTTTCACGGTTGCAAATCTTTGTAAGGAAAATAATCAAGATGTGACAATCACAGAAACAATATTAAATGAACTTGAACCGGGGTATTATTTAGAAATAGAAGATGAAGCTGCTAAAGAGGTATATAATGCAGTACATAATCTTACCTTTGGAACAATGGGGATTCAGATAATTCGCTTGGTGAAATTAGAAGAAATACCAGGCGCTAAGGAAGAATTAAGGAAAATTCGTCAGCGATTCTATGGTTGGATGAGGGATGTTGATTATTTAAAAATGCTTATTTCTCAAGGGGTAATAACAGAGAATGATATTAAAAAGAAGAGCTTTAGAAATAAGGATATGGGTGAATGTGAATTGATCGCCATTGCAAAAGTCTCATCAGATGAACATCAAATAGTGACGAATGATAAAGGTAGAGTTTTTTTGCATCCAGAACAAAACTTGTTTGATGAATATGCTTCTGAAATCGGACTGACAGTATTAAATAGCGATGAGTGGCTTCGAAAAATAGGTCATGTAAAATAATATGCTCTCCAAAATCACCTGTACCGGTACCTTATATTAAACAAGGGTGAGGGATATATTTATCAATACAATAAAAAGCATTCAAATATATAAAAATATCTTGCATTTCTACATGTCATGTGTTATTTTCCCGCCATGCTTGCGGGATTTTTTTTTCTGTGGTAAACTGGCAGATGGCAAATTAAGAACAAATGTTTGAAATATAGAAAGGGGTATCCCAATGGCAAAAAAACCATCTTATGATGCGGACAGTATCTCCGTTCTGGAGGGGCTGGAGGCAGTGCGAAAACGGCCCGGTATGTATATCGGAAGTGTTTCCCGCAAGGGGCTGAATCATCTGATTTATGAGATTGTGGATAATGCGGTGGACGAGCATCTGGCCGGAGCCTGCGATCAGATCCATGTGACCCTGGAGGCGGACGGCTCCTGCACCGTGGAGGACAATGGCCGGGGAATTCCTGTTGGGATGCATGAGAAGGGTGTGCCCGCGGCGCGGCTTGTTTTTTCCACCCTTCATGCAGGAGGAAAGTTCGACGATTCTGTTTATAAGACCAGCGGCGGACTCCACGGCGTGGGATCTTCCGTAGTAAATGCCCTGTCCACTTATCTGGATGTGGAGATCAGCCGGGAAGGGGCCGTTCATCACGATCATTACGAGCGGGGGATTCCTACGGAGCCGCTGATCAATGGGATGCTTCCGGTGCTGGGAAAGACGAAAAAGACCGGAACGAAGATTAATTTTCTGCCGGATCCGGAGATCTTTGAAAAGACCCGGTTCAAGGAGGATGAGGTCAAAAGCCGTCTCCATGAGACTGCCTATCTGAATCCGGGGCTGACCATTGTCTATGACGACATGCGCCGGGAGGAGCCGGAACACATTGTATTCCATGAGGAAGAAGGCATCACCGGTTTTGTAAAGGAAATCAATAAAAAGGCTGAAGTTCTCCATGATCCCATTTACTTTTCCGGGGAGAGTGAAGGCATCACTGTGGAGGCTGCTTTTCAGTATACGAACGAGTTCCATGAGAATATCCTGGGCTTCTGCAACAATATCTTTAATGCGGAAGGCGGCACCCATATCACCGGATTCAAGACGGCGCTGACCACGGTAATGAATCAATATGCCCGTCAGCTGGGGATTCTGAAGGAGAAGGATGCAAACTTTACGGGAGCGGATGTGAGAAACGGCATGACCGCCGTGATTTCCATCAAACATCCGGCGCCCCGCTTTGAGGGACAGACCAAGACGAAGCTGGACAACCAGGATGCTTCCAAGGTGACAGCCAAGGTAACCGGAGAGGAGATCCAGCTCTACTTTGATAAGAATCTGGAAACCTTAAAGGCGGTGCTTTCCTGTGCGGAGAAGGCGGCAAAGATCCGCAAAACCGAAGAGAAGGCGAAGACAAACCTGCTGACAAAGCAGAAGTTTTCCTTTGACTCCAACGGCAAGCTGGCCAACTGCGAGAGCCGGGACGCCTCCAAATGCGAGATTTTTATTGTAGAGGGAGATTCCGCCGGCGGGTCCGCGAAGATGGCAAGAAACCGCATGTATCAGGCGATTATGCCCATCCGGGGAAAGATTCTCAATGTGGAGAAGGCGAGCATTGACAAGGTGCTGGCAAACGCCGAGATCAAGACCATGATCAATGCTTTCGGCTGCGGATTTTCCGAGGGCTACGGCAACGATTTCGATATTACGAAACTGCGGTATGACAAGATTGTGATTATGGCTGATGCGGATGTGGACGGCGCTCATATCGCCACCCTTCTGCTGACCCTGTTTTACCGTTTTATGCCGGAGCTGATTTTTGAGGGGCATGTCTATATCGCCATGCCGCCTCTGTACAAAGCGATTCCCGCGAAAGGGCCGGAGGAGTATCTTTATGACGATGCGGCTCTGGAAAGGTATCGGAAAACCCACAAAGGAAGCTTTACCCTGCAGCGTTACAAGGGACTTGGAGAGATGGATGCGGAACAGCTCTGGGAGACAACTCTGGATCCGGAGCGCCGGATGCTGAAACGGGTGGAGATCGAGGACGGACGGATGGCTTCCGATGTGACGGAGATGCTGATGGGGACGGACGTGCCGCCCCGGAGGGAGTTTATCTGCGAACACGCCAATGAGGCGGAGCTGGACATCTGATAGAATAGGAGACAGAGCATGAGTATGGAAAAAGAGCAGATTATCCGGACGGAATATTCGGAGATTATGCAGAAATCATATATTGATTACGCCATGAGTGTCATCGTATCCCGGGCGCTTCCCGATGTGCGGGACGGTCTGAAGCCGGTGCAGCGCCGGACCCTGTATGACATGTATGAGCTGGGGGTGCGCTATGACCGGCCTTACCGGAAGAGCGCCCGTATTGTGGGCGATACCATGGGTAAGTATCATCCTCACGGAGACAGCTCCATCTACGGCGCTCTGGTGGTGATGGCACAGGACTTCAAGTACGGTCTGCCGCTGGTGGACGGCCATGGAAACTTCGGTTCCATCGAGGGTGACGGCGCCGCCGCCATGCGTTACACGGAGGCCCGTCTGCAGAAGATTACCCAGCAGGCTTACCTGGCGGATCTGGACAAGGATGTGGTGGACTTCATTCCGAACTTTGACGCTACGGAGAAAGAACCATCGGTGCTGCCGGTGAAGATTCCCAATATTCTGGTGAACGGGGCAGAGGGAATCGCCGTAGGCATGGCTACCAGCATTCCGCCCCACAATCTGGGGGAGGTGATCGACGGTGTGATCGCCTACATGAAAGATCCGGATATTACCACAGAGGAAATGATGGAGATCATTCCGGGGCCGGATTTTCCCACCGGCGGCATAGTGATCAACAAGGATGATCTGAAAGCCATCTATGAGACCGGAAACGGCAAGATCAAGCTCCGGGGCAAGGCGGAGATCGAGCCCATGAAAGGCGGAAAAGAGAGAATCGTCATTACCGAGATTCCCTACACCATGATCGGGGCCAACATCGGCAAGTTCCTGAATGATGTGTACAGCCTGGTGGAGACGAAAAAGACCACGGATATTGTGGATATTTCCAATCAGTCCTCCAAGGAGGGCATCCGCATTGTTATTGAGCTGAAAAAAGGAGCGGACGCGCAGAATATCTGCAATCTTTTATATAAAAAGACAAGGCTGGAGGATACCTTCGGAGTCAATATGCTGGTAGTGGCGGAGGGACGTCCGGAGACTATGGGACTGGTGGAGATCATCCGCCACAACGTTCAGTTCCAGTACCAGCTTGCCACCCGGAAATATACCACGCTTCTGAACCGGGAGCGGGAGAAGCAGGAGGTCCAGGAGGGACTGATCAAAGCCTGCGACGTGATAGACCTGATCATCGAGATTCTCCGGGGAAGCAAAAGCAGGGATCAGGTGAAAAAATGTCTGGTGGAGGGCGCAACGGAGGGCATCCGTTTCAAATCAGAGCTGTCTGAGAAAACCGCCGCCATGCTGCGTTTCACCGAGCGGCAGGCAAACGCGATCCTGGATATGCGTCTGTACCGTCTGATCGGGCTGGAGATCGAGGCTCTGATCAGAGAGCACGATGAAACCATGAAGCACATCGAGTTTTATGAGAAAGTTCTCGGCAGCCGTGCTCAGATGGCGAAGGTGCTCATGAAGGAGTTAAAGGATCTGAAAAAGGAGTTCGCCGTTCCCAGAAAGACGGTGATTGAGAATGCGGCGGCGGCCGTTTATGAGGAGAAGAAGCAGGAGGCCATACCGGTGATGCTTCTCATGGACAGGTTCGGCTATGTGAAATCCATAGACATTTCCACTTATGAGCGGAACAGAGAAGCGGCGGACGCTGAGTTCCGCCAGATCATACCCTGCATGAGCGATGACAGGATCTGTCTTTTTACAAATACCGGACAGATGCATCTGGTGAAAATGGCGGACGTGCCTTTCGGCAAATTCCGGGACAAGGGAATTCCTGTGGATAACATCTGTAATTATTCCAGCAGCAGCGAGGAAATCGTGGCGATTCTCTGTCTGGCGGATATTATGGATAAAAAGCTGCTGTTTGTGACCAGAACCTCCATGATCAAGCTGGTGGAGGGCGCGGAGTTTGATGTGTCCAAACGGACCACCGCCGCCACAAAGCTGGCGGAGGGGGATCAGGTGCTCTGCGTCGGCGCGGCCGCGCCGGAAGATACGCTGGCGC
Organism: uncultured Lachnospiraceae bacterium; assembly: GCA_946491665.1. Lineage (GTDB taxonomy): Bacteria > Bacillota > Clostridia > Lachnospirales > Lachnospiraceae > Eubacterium_I. The sequence goes on from CAMLYL010000037.1 coordinate 10,563, forward strand.
TTCAGTCGGAGAAGAACTACTTCCTGCGGATACAGGTGAGCGATATCCCGGAGAAGAAAAAGGGAGCCATCGGCGTGCGCGGAATGCGGCTGGGAAAAGAGGAAGGAATCGTTTCCGCATGGATTCTGAAAGAGGATTCCGAATATGCGGTAAAGGTGAAGGACAAAGAGGTTGTGCTGAACCGGCTTCATGTGGGCAACCGGGACACCCGGGGCGTGAAGCGGTAGAAAAACAGAGAAACAGCCGGTATATTTTCAGAAAAAATGCGGAATTTCAGGAAGAAAGCAGAAAATGTTTCTTTTCCGCATTTTTTTGATTACTTTGATAACGTTTTAACGATTGTTGACACCTCTGATTAGCGTATGATACCATGGAAAAAGTATCCGAGTATACAATATATGGAAGGGAGAGTTTTTAAAAGTGATACTAAGTTGGACTATTATCATTCCAATCATCGGCGTCATAGCGCTGCTTGTCGCCGCAGGATTAGCTGCGAATGTGAAGAAACAGCCGGAAGGAACAGACCGGATGAAAGAGATTGCCGCAGCGATCCATGAAGGTGCCCGGGCATTTTTGTTTTCCGAGTACAAGATCTTAATTATCTTTATTGCTGTGGTTTTCATCGCCCTTGGCCTGGCCATCGGCTGGACCACCGGACTGTGTTTCCTGATCGGAGCCTGCTTCTCCATTCTCGCCGGATTTTTCGGCATGAATGTCGCTACCAGAGCGAACGTGAGAACGGCGAATGCCGCAAGAGAGAAGGGAATGTCCGCAGCGCTGCCCATCGCGTTCCGCGGCGGAGCGGTTATGGGTCTCTGCGTGGTTGGCCTCGGTCTTCTGGGCGTCAGCCTGATTTACCTGCTGACAGGAAATGATGACATTCTGTTCGGATTCAGCCTGGGAGCTTCTTCCGTAGCTCTGTTTGCCCGTGTGGGCGGCGGTATTTACACAAAGGCCGCTGATGTGGGCGCGGACCTGGTAGGTAAGGTAGAGGCCGGCATCCCGGAGGATGATCCCCGTAACCCGGCGGTTATCGCTGATAACGTAGGTGATAACGTAGGTGACGTGGCCGGTATGGGAGCCGATCTTTTCGAGTCCTATGTAGGTTCCATTATTTCCGCCATTACACTTGGTCTTCTTGCCTTTGACGGAGTAAGCGGCGCCATCTATCCGCTGATTATCTCCGCAGTAGGCGTGCTTGCTTCTGTTGTCAGCGTATTTATGGTGCGCGGCAAGGAAGGCAGCGATCCGCACAAGGCGCTGAAGTTCGGTCAGAACATGGCGAATATTATTACTGTTGTTGTGTCTATTATCCTCTGCCCTGTGATCCTTTACAACGGCGTGTGGGCTCCGAAGAGCTTTCTGCCCTGTATCGCGATTGTTGCCGGTCTGATCGTAGGTGTGTGCATCGGTGCGATTACAGAGCGTTATACTTCTGACAAGTATAAGCATGTACAGAGAATCGCGGAGCAGTCCGAGACCGGTTCCGCTACTAATATCATCAGTGGACTTGCCGTAGGTATGCATTCCTGTACGATTCCGATCATCCTGATTGCCGTAGGTATTTTTGTGGCTTACAGATGCGCGGGCGTATATGGTATCGCGCTTGCTGCCGTAGGTATGCTGGCTACTACGGGAAGCACCGTGGCTGTTGACGCATACGGTCCGATTGCCGACAATGCGGGCGGTATTGCCGAGATGTCCGGTCTGGATGAGAGCGTCCGCGACATTACGGATTCCCTTGACTCTGTGGGAAATACCACAGCGGCCATCGGGAAGGGCTTTGCCATCGGTTCTGCGGCTCTGACAGCTTTGTCTCTGTTCGTATCTTATGCGGAGGCGGTGCAGCTTACCGTGATCGACCTTCTGGTACCGACGGTTATTGTCGGACTGCTGATCGGCGCCATGCTGCCGTTCCTCTTCTCTGCGATCACCATGGAGGCAGTTTCCAAGGCTGCTTATAAGATGATTGAAGAGGTCCGCAGACAGTTCCGCGCGGACAAGGGTATTCTGGAGGGAACCAGCAAGCCGGACTACAAGACCTGTGTCGGTATCTCTACCCAGGCGTCTCTGAGGGAGATGATCGTACCGGGTATCATTGCCATTGTAGTGCCGATTTTCATCGGTATCCTTCTTGGACCGGAGGCTCTGGGCGGTCTTCTCGCCGGTTCTCTGGTAACAGGCGTTATGCTTGCCATCTTTATGGCGAATGCGGGCGGCGCCTGGGATAATGCGAAGAAGTACATCGAGGGAGGACATCACGGCGGCAAGGGAAGCGAGCCCCACAAGGCTGCGGTTGTCGGCGATACGGTAGGTGATCCGTTTAAGGATACATCCGGCCCGTCCCTCAACATTCTGATCAAATTGATGACGATTGTGGCTCTGGTATTTGCGCCGATCTTCCTGGCAGTAGGAGGATTGCTGTAGACATAGAACATAGGGGGCTGACGCATGAGGAATTGAACAGTTCCCTGTCAGGTAGACAGATAAAAAAATAAAATTTTTCTATCTCCAGCCGTAGTTGTACGGTTGGAGATATTTTTATGCAGCTTTGGTTTGCAGGCAGCGCCTGTATTCTAAAGGCGTCATGCAATTAAGCTGTTTTCCTTTAGACGGAGCAAGGGCGGCGCACCATCATCTGATTTGATAATGGTGCGCCGCCCTTAATCTGAGTTATAACATTTTATTCAATTTTTATTTTTAAATCTCCGCCATAGATTCCAACCGGGATTTCATCAGAAAATGAATAGGTATTCCCATCGTTTTTCTCGAATTCATATACAATTGCCAGTTTTCTGCCCGTTCCCCATCCGGCAATGCATAAATATCATCAGTAGTGTACAATTTTTCCGGCGCTAATGCCATAAATATCACCTCTCCTGCATTTTAACACAGCACACCCTGTTCCTCAAGTTTTTCGTGTGGTCTGTTCTTTTGGAAAAACAGTGTTTCCGACACGAAAAATGCTTTTCAGGTAATAAAAACGGCCTTTCGAGTAAAACCCCTTGAAAAAATAAATAAAAACGATAAAATACAAACATCGAAACCAAAACAGAACGATACATAATAAAAACATATGAAATCGGGAGCCGGAGGGACGGAACAGACCGAAGCCAATCTGTTTGGGATCGAAAAAGAAATTTGTATGAAACAAAAAGGAGGGGATGAAAATGAAAGCACGACTTTCAAAACTTACCGCGGTAATCGCGGCTGCAGCTGTAACAGTTGGCGGAGTAGCGCCGGTGAGCGCATGGGCGACAGACCTGAACAACGCACCCACAGCGGAGGCGACAGTAGACGAGGATGTGGTGACAGCCACCGCGCACAGAGCGGCAACACCGCTGCCGGAGATCCTGGGTGCAAACACGCCGTCCGGTTTCGGTATGATCAACGGATCGGCGCCGACAGATGATACTGCCATCGGAAACTTTGCGCTGGAAGTATGGGGAACCTCTAATAATGTGAATCCGGATCCCTACTGGTGGAACTATTATTACAACTTCAACGGCGGAAACAGTTCCAATGCGTTGCTGAACATTGCTGCTTCGGGAAGCCCGGTTGCGGCGGACACCATAACAATCAGTGATGAGTACGGCGGAGTGTCTGTTTCCCTGTATACCAGACCGGATGTGCTGATCGGCGTTTCGGCAAACAATGATGTGACGGATGATACCGGTTATGACAGCCAGCTTGCGACGATTGCGGCTACGGGAGAGATCTATAATCCGCTGAAGGTGTGCTACAATTCTACGGACTTGACTACTATGATGGCGACTGTGTTTGACGCGGCGTCAAAGATCACTGCAACAGGAAAGGAAACCAGATACGGCAGTCCGTCTTTGATTGCAGCTGATTACGCAAACTATATCATGGGTATCAAGGGCTACATTAAGGAAGCCATCGGCGAAGAGAATTATAAGACGATCGCCATTGTCAGCGCAGTTAATGATAATGGATCTTATACCATTCAGGGACAGGGCTCCACGGCAGCTACATCTACCAACCGTTATGTGGAGTACACAGAGGATGTGACCAACAACCTGACAAGCCAGGCAACTGCACCAGCCACTGGCGCTCAGCTGGCAGATGTGGATGCGATCATTATCACCAGCGATGCTGCAGAAACTGCTATCAAGAATGATCCGGCTATCACCAGCGGGACGAATGCTCCGGAGCTGATTTCTATCAACGAGATGGAGACTCTGTACGGCGTCAGCATGAACTCTGTAGAGAATGCTCTTGGTATGGGATACATCCTGGCCCGGATCTATGATGACAGCGCCAGCGTTCTGAATGCGAAATATGTATATGAGTACTTCGCATCCAAGTTCTATCATATCAAGTCCACCAGCCTAGATAGTATTTATGATGCTGCGGTTGTTGAGAACTTGGATCCTGATGATCAGGAGCGCGGTGACTTACACATTGATGACAATGCATACGATGAGACCGCACTGGCAGGTCTGTTTGCTCAGTATGCACAGTATTATTAAACCGCAGTTGTGATTGATGGGAGTGAATTCTTTGAGAAAAAGAATGAAACGGCTCAGCGCAGTCGGCATTACCATGATTATGGCGGCATCCCTGACGGGATGCCGCGTCAGTCCGGCGCTGATTGACCCGGTCTATACGGCGGACGCTGCGGAGGTGGATCCGGATCATGTGGCCGCTGACTTCGATGATGAAAACGGCGCTGCAGAAGATGAAGCGCCCCAGACCCGTCAGGAGGAGGAGGCGCAGGATCACAATGCGGAGCAGGAACAGGCTGCCGGGCTGCAGGAGGACGGTGCGGAGGACGACGCCCCGTCCCGCACGCAGGACAGTTCTTCCACGAAAAATGAGGATCTGGAAACCTCCGGCGGCGACGGCGAGAGCGAAGCGGCTTCCGGGAATCCGGAGGATGATACAGCCGAAGATTCCGGAAACGGGAACAGTGAGACCGAGTCTGACGGCAACAGCGACGGGAATCCTGAAAGCGGAAATAATAATGGAGACGACAAGGTTCCGTCGGATGATGACGATGATACGGAAACTTATCCGGTAAAAGATGGAGAGAAGAAAACAGTTACAGATGCTTCCGGCACCGAACAGACCATACCGGAAGACGTCTATACGGTGACTGCCGTCGGCGCGGCGGCTCCCATTGTCACAATGGTTGGAGGTACGAGCCGGCTGCTGGGAACCTCCGAAAGCTTTGCCTCCAACGAAATCGGGAGCATGATCCTTGCCGGGGAGTCGGATACCCAGGTGAATGTCTGGTGGTCGGGAGACGGTTCCGGTCAGATCAGTGACAGTGATTTCCAGGAGCTGCTGAAGGCCAGTCCGGATGTATGCTTTGAGATCAGCGGAGAGGGCACCTTCTCATCAGATCAGATCGCGAAGCTGCAGGAGCTGGGAATCGGCTATCTGGTTTTGCCGAAGCTCTCATCAAGCGGAAACATTAAACAGGCGGTACAGATCGTGGCTGAGGCTCTGGAGACGAATGAGAGTACCGGCCAGGCTGCCGGTGTGATTGCCCAGAAATACTGTGACTGGGTGGACGAAGTGTTGGCAGACGGGGAAAATCTCAGAAAGACCGAGGATTACTATACTCTCTACATTTCAGAGTGGCGGGAAGACGTCACTTTTCAGCGTAAACATGATCCCGGATATAATGAATATATTGTAGATTTTCCGGAGTCTTCCGGCGTTGTAAACGGACAGGGACAGGGCGTGGCTGTTGCGTCTGCTGACAGAGATGGGATTCCCATGTTTGAATGCTGGGAGCAGGCAGGAGTATATAGTACCACCGAGGGCGTGGCTCATTCTGTTGCGCCTTACCCAAATGGATATACCAGTGCTTATGTTTTTCCATACGGAGGGTGGTTCGGACATCCAACCTTCTCCGATAAAAGCATATATAATCATCTGGAGGGCGCCTGGGTGGATGATGATTATTGGACTTTTGGTGCGGATAACTGCATCTATCTAATTAGAAATGGTGAAACAAGCAGTCGCTGGGATGCAAGTGTTCATCTTGGCGGCAGCGACAGATACAGGGCAATTGTGGTGGCAGATGATTATGTGAAGTCCATGATCAGCTCCAGTCCCCAGTGGAAGCCCGGATTTCTGGACGTGTCTGTGTCTCTTGCTTCACTTCCGACAGAATATGCAATTGACATTGCCGGAGACTATGATATTTATGTAAACCCCACCGGGTTGGGCAACTGGGCAGAGGGAAGTGTGGAGTCTCCTCTGGAAACTTACTGGGTGCTGTGCAAAATCAGCGGCGCCATCAGTGAGGACCGGCTGAAAACAGAAGTGAGAAGCTTCTACTCTGACTTTTTCGGGATTACGCTGAGTGATTCCCAGATAAATGATCTGATCAACAGCTAAATACGAATATGTTCAGATGTTGTATGTGGTGTTATGCATTAAAGTCTGGTTTAAGAGAAGCGTGATGTAGTTACAACTACATCACGCTTCTCTTGTGTTAGACAAAAGGAAAAAATGAAAGTAAGAATTTCAGAAGTATTCTTAATGATTACTTGATTCTGCAAAAGCCTTCTTTCGGCAAAGATATAGAAAGTAATGAAAGACAGGGGCGGAAAACAGCTTATGAAGAAGAAAAAAACGACGTCGGACTCCGGCCGCATACAGGTAACGGTTTCGGAGGACGAGATTCAGGAATATCAGCAAAAAAACAGAAAGCGGATGCGCAGGCTCCCTTTGCCGGCGGTTCTGCTGATCATATGGGTCGCTCTCTATTTTGGATCCCTCATTTTCAGTGTGCGGGTTTACCTGCCGGGCACCGGAGGAGAGTATTATAACCGCGCTTCCTGGTTTATGAGCAGTATTCAGCAGTTTATCGAGCACAGTTATAATCTGTTTTTCCAGGCAGGCCCTACGGGAAGCGTGGAGATGTTTTACTGCCAGTTTCTGGGAGTGGCGCTGGCGGGAGCGGCTTTGGCGGCCTGCGGAGCCGTGTTCCAGGGAACCTTCCGGAACGTGCTGGCGGGACCGTCCACCATGGGCGTTATGTCGGGGGGATCCATGGGATGTATGGTGTATCTTCTGATTTTCTGGGGGAACGCCGGACTGAATGCGGTGTTTTCCGGATTTCTTCAGCCATTGTGTACGCTGGCCGGCTGCTTCGGGGGTGTCTGTCTGATCCTTCTGGTATCTCTGGCAGCCGGCAGGGGAAAGGTATCCTCCTCCACCATGGTCATCGCCGGAACGGTTTTTTCCGGGATCATCTCCAATATTATGATGGTGATCCAGTACTGGATCATTGCCAACAATCCTTCCGATGGACGGATCGAGGAAATGAAGCGGCTGATGATGGGGAATTTTTTTCAGCTGACCTCCCTTCCCATGCTGGCGGCTATGGGAATTCCCATTCTGATCTGTCTGGGGATTCTGCTGTTCTGCCGCGGGAAAATGAATCTTCTTGCCTTCGGCGAGGAGGAGGCGGAAGCCATGGGACTGAATGTGCGGCGGTATAAAAATCTGATGATCTTAAGCGGTACCATACTGACTGCCATGGTTGTCTCTTTCTGCGGAAGGATCGGATTCATCGGTTTTATGGTGCCTCTGGTGATGCGCAGGATTACAGGGCCGGATATGAAGAAACTGCTGCCGGCTGTGATTATGGCAGGGGCAGTATTTATGACCGTGATCTATGACATTGCCTGTATCTTTGCTCTGGAAACCTCACTCAGTGTGATTACCGGTCCTCTGGGCTGTATTGTCATGATTATTACATTATTCCGGAAAGGAGGCGGTTCGAATGAGGCTGGAAAAGGCGCAACTGCGTCAGGAATGGGATTCTGACAGGAAAAAGAACCGGCGGAGGATTCTGCTGGCGGCCGCGCTGACGGCGGCGGTGTTTCTGATCTGTCTGGGTTTTAAATATCTGCCCTATGAGCGGACAGAACTGTTTATTCCCGGAAAATATTATCACAGTCTTCTGACCCGGCTGGGAATTGCCTTGTCCGGAATTTTCGACGGCAGCTACTGGCATCAGCGGGAGGATCTCATCGCGGCCATCGGTGTGATTGACTACGGCGGGGCGCTCTCCAGGCTGAAGATAACCGGCATGGCTGCTGCGGCAGGAGCCGGGCTGGCAGTGGCGGGGGCAATCTTTCAGACGATTTACAGGAACCCCATGGCCTCCCCCAATATGCTGGGCGCCACAGCCGGAGTACAGCTGGGAAATATCATGATGGTTATGATGTATTCCGGCGAGGCGCTGGTGCTGATTGGCATGCGCTACAAGCTGTGCTATCTTCTGACGGCGTTCTGTGTGGGCGGCGTGCTGATACTGGGAAAGCTGGCAGGCGACCGGACGGGAAATCCGTCGGTGCTGAAGATGGTGATGGCGGGATCCATTATCAACCAGGGTCTGGGAACCATAGCCATGTACTATATGTACAACCTGTCGGAAGAGGATCTGCTGACCTACCAGCAGATTACCATGGGAACTTATATTGATACAAAGAATGTTTCGCTGATTATTTTCTTCGTGCTGATGGCCGGATCTCTGCTGCCGATGCTGTTTCTGCGGTACCGGTTCAATGTGACGGGGATTGACGACGGAGAAGCCAGGGCGTCCGGTGTGAATCCGGCTCCCTACCGCGTCGTGGGACAGATCTGCGGCGTGCTGATGACGACTGCGGCCATGGTTCACTGCGGAGAGGCGGGGATGCTGTCTATGGTGATTCCCTTTATTGTCAGGAATGCGGCCGGATCGGATTTCCGGAAGCTCTTTTCCTTCAGCGCCCTGGCAGGGGCTTCTTTGATGATGGTGTGCCGGACCGTGTCATCCTGCGCCTTCCTCCGGAACAGCGCGGGGGATGTTCTGGTCGATGCGAATCTGCAGGTGATCACCCTGCCGGCGACCTTTATAGTAAATATCTGCCTGCTGCCGTTCTTTATGATAATTCTGGTGAGACAGAGGAGTACATTCGAATGAAACTGGAAATGAGAGATCTGGCCTGCGGATATGAGAAGGGCAGGCCCGTAATAAAAAATATTACTTTTGAGCTGGGGGCGGGGGATATATGCGCGCTGCTGGGACCCAACGGAGTGGGAAAGACGACGCTGTTCAAGACCATACTGGGACTTCTGAAGCCCCTGGCCGGACAGGTGTGCATCGACGGCGATAATATATCTCTGTGGACGCCGAAAAAAAGATCCCGCTACCTGGCTTATGTGGCCCAGGCTCATGTGCCGTCCTTTCCCTATCTGGTGAAGGATATTGCCATGATGGGACGCATCGGACAGACGGGAGCCGCGGGGCAGCCCGGCCGGAAGGATTTCGAGATTGTGGAGCAGGCTCTGGAGGATGTGGGCATCCGCCATCTCCGGGACCGGGTGTACACGGAGATCTCCGGCGGAGAGCGGCAGCTTCTGATGATTGCCAGAGCGCTGGCTCAGGAGCCGAAGATCCTGATTATGGACGAGCCTACGGCGAATCTGGATTACGGCAACATGATTCTGGTCATGGACTGTATCCGGATGCTGGCGGAAAAAGGGCTGTGTATTGTTTTTACCACACATATGCCGGATCAGGCGTTTATGTGCCAGGCGAAGACAGCCATGCTGTTCCGCAATGATCCTCTGGTTTTCGGTCCCTGCAATCGGGTGATTACAAAGGAAAATCTGTATAAGGCGTACCAGGCGGATATTGACATTCTGGAGGTGCTGGATCCGCGGGGAAATCCCATACGGGTGTGCGCGCCCGGCTTTACCCGGCGCAGGGAAGAGAGTATGCAGTCCGCATGAAATGCGGCGCTGGTCTGATATTATAAGATGCAGTCTCAGAAAGAAATGATAAGGAGAGTAAGAATATGAATGATTTTGAAACATTAGCCCCCGGCGCGGCGGCGGAGGACACTCTGTCCATGGAGCAGGCGGCGCAGGCGCAGAAAAAAATGAAACAGATTGTCGCGAATATTGAGACGGTGATTACCGGCAAGCGGGAACAGGTGGAGTTCGTGGTCATGTGTATGGTGGCTGGCGGTCATGTTCTCATTGAGGATATACCGGGCACCGGAAAGACAACGCTGGTATCGTCTCTGGCAAAAACCGTTTCCTGCAATTACAAGAGGATCCAGTTTACGCCGGACGTTATGCCCTCAGATGTATCCGGATTCTCCATTTATAATCAGAAAAGCGGAGAGTTTGAGTTCCGGCCGGGCGCTGCCATGAGCAATATTGTTCTGGCGGATGAGATCAATCGTGCATCCGCCAAGACACAGTCGGCCATGCTGGAAATTATGGAGGAGCGGCAGGTTACGGTAGATTCCAGAACCTATCCGCTGGAACCGCCGTTTATGGTGCTGGCGACTCAGAATCCCATTGAGTCCCTGGGAACCTATCAGCTTCCGGAGGCTCAGATCGACCGTTTTATGATCAAGCTGTCCATGGGGTATCCGGAACTTTCCGATGAGATATCCATTGTAATGCACGGGAAAAAGGCAAAGAAGGAAATTTCCTATGCGGTGAGCCGGGAAGAGGTGGTGGAGCTGATCAATGAGAATGAGCGCGTCTGGGTGGACGAACTGGTGGCTTCCTATATTGTACATATTGTCAGCGCCACCCGTACTCATGCGGATATCCGTCTGGGAAGTTCTCCCCGGGGAAGCATCGCGCTGTATGCCATGGCGAGAGCCTATGCCCTGCTGCAGGGAAGGAATTATGTGATTCCGGATGATGTGAAATATCTGGCTCCCTATGTACTGGCTCACAGGATTATTCTGACGCACACGGCGAAGACGGAGAAGAAGGATCCGGCGGACATTATCCGGAATATTGTGGCGTCAGTGGCGGTTCCGGTGCTGCCGGGTGCGGAGGGAAGAAAATGATCGTAAGGCGGATCGGAAAGGTGCTGCTGGTGATCCTGATCTTTGCGATTGCGCTGATTCCGGCAGTATTTCTGAATACATTGTACGGCGATTTCCCCGCCTTTTTCCTGGCGCTGTGTCTGGGATTGTCGGCGGTCTGCCTGCGGATTGCCCGGAAAAGAATTACCGTGGAGTCTGAGCTTGACGGAACTGACAGTATCTGTGAGCGGGGCAGAAAAATATCCGCCGGGCTGCGGGTTTATAACCGGTCGAAGATCGTGACGGCAAAGACCGTGGTAAATATCTTTATCTCTGACCTCTTCGGAGGAGAGGATTCCATGAGCCGGATGTATCTGGCGCTGGCGCCGGGGAAGGAGACGGGATTCGGCCTGAATATTGCCATGCCGCATATAGGCGTCTACCGGGGTGGTATTCGGGATATGGAGATGTGGGATTTTTTCGGATTTTTTCAGGTGAAGGTTCCCCTGAACGGAGCCTTTGAGGTCTTTGTCAGGCCCCGGATCCGTCCGGTGGAAGAGCTGCGGGAATCCGAGGTGGTTCTGGCGGAGTCGTCGCGGGATACCCGGACCATGGTATCCGGCGGAATGGACTATGTGGGCGTCCGGGAGTATTCCATGGGAGATCCCATGAAGCAGATTCACTGGAAGCTGTCGGCCCACAGCCAGGGATATATGACCAAGCTCCAGGAGAGCAGCCGGGAGGTGGATTATTCTGTAGTTCTGGATTTTGCCGCCTGCAGAGAGGACGACAGGGAGGTGCTGATGGATCTGCAGGATACTCTGATTGAGACGGCTCTGTCCCTGCTGGATGAGATTGCAAAACATCATACCAATTATACGCTGCTGTACTGTGACCGTCACCGGAACGTGCGCAGAATACGGCCCAGGGGCCGGGAGGATGATCTGGATCTGATAAAGGATTTTTCTGTGATTACCCCCGAGCCGGACGCCGCATTCCCGGACGCCTGCCGGATTCTCCTGGAGGAGGGAAGTGTTGCCAGCCGCAGCACCAATGTGATTGTGGTGACGGCGCGGGTGACTGATGAGCTGCTGCAGGAGCTGATGCGGATCCGCAGACAGCGCCGTGTGCCGGAACTCTATTATGTAATACCGGCGGGACTGAACAGCCGGGAGGTGGAGACTCTGCGGGCGAAGCTGTCCCAGCTGGATGAGGCAGGCGTCAGACATTATTTTGTTTATACCACGGACGCGGGAGGTGAGGCTGCATGAGGGAATTTTTGAGATACCGGTTCTGGGACTGGCTGCTGTGCGGCTGCATCGCCACAGGTCTCGTTTTCCCGCTGTTTGCCGGTTTTGTACTGGAGGACCGTTTTTCCGCCAGTATTCTGCTGGTGGCTCTGTTTATGGCGGCGGCCATGGCTGTTATGGTGCTGTTTTCCTGGTCACGTGTTACGGCGGTAACCGGTATCGTGATCGGCGCGGCCCTGCTGGTCTTCGTGATGGTATATGTGCGGGTGAACGGGGTGTTCGCCGACGAGGCGTCCAACAGTCTGTTTGTGGCTCTGACCGTGGCCGTGCTGACGGCGGTGCTGGTATATCTGGCGTGCCGGCCCAGACCCGGCATTATTGCGCTGTTTCTGGCGGGAAATATTCTGATCTGCGGAAGTGTATTTCTGCAGTTTGAGGTGCATGTGTGGAGCTTTCTGCTGTTTGACTTCTGTGTCCTGATCATGCTCTGGTACCGCAACTATCTCTCGTCGCTTTCACAGGCGCAGACGGGAAAGATCCGGCTGCCGCGGTTTATGGCGCAGTCGCTGGTCATCTGTCTGGCTGCGCTTGTTGTGGGATGCGGGGCGTGGTACGGCATCATCCGTCCGCTGGATCCTCCTACACGGGAGCTGAAGTTGATTCAGCAGCTGCAGCAGATGACAATCGTCCGGCAGATGGGGCTGTACAGTACACAGGAGTATCTGGATCCCAGTCTCCGTTCTTCCGCGGATACGGATCAGCGGGAAGAGGGTGCGGATGAGGAAACACAGCAGCAGGAGGATCCCGAGGAGACGCAGGAGGACATACCGGAAGGCGGAGTGCAGAATCAGACTCCTCCCCAGGCCGCGCAGGCAGTTTATTATATGCTGAACCTTTACCGCGTGCCGCTGATTCTGGTGATTGCGGCGGTTCTGATCGCGGCTGCGTTTATTCTGCGGATTCTGGTGCGCAGAAACTGGAAGAAGAAAACAGACCTGCTGGCGCCGGAGCAGCAGATCATACAGTATTACACCTATTTCCTGACAAGGCTGGAGCGTACCGGCATCCGGCGTCCGGCAAACCATACGCTGTATGAATTCGCGGCGGATATGGATCATACTCTGCAGGAATTTTCTGTGGGGGAGGCGAATTTTACCAGACTGACGGAGCTGTATGTACGGTCCTTCTACAGCAGAAATGCGGCTTCCGATGCGGAGGCGGAGCTGTTCCGCAGCTTTTACGGCATTTTCCATAAAGCGCTTCGCAGAGAGATCGGCGTATTCAAATATCTGATCAATATCTTCCGGATCTGACAGGTGCGGAAGTATATGATATAAATTGCAACGAGCAAAATAAGAAAGGAAGCATGAGAATGAAATTAAAAAAGGTAATGGCCATCCTGATGGTGATGGCGGTATCCGCAGGCATGGCGGCGCCCCAGACGGCGCTGCCCCTGGGTACAGTGACGGCTTATGCGGAGGAAGTGAATCCGGAAGATGGAACAGAGATTTCGGAAGAGACAGATTCTGCGGAAGAAACAGATGATTTGGAATCTGCGGATATGCAGACGGAATCAGAAGCGGCGGCGGAGACCGCAGTGCAGACGGAGACTGCCGATGCCGCAGAGACTGACGGAGAGACGGCGGACGCGGCTGTCACGCAGGTGACGACAGCGGCGGAGCTGACGGCGGCTCTGGCGGCTGCCAGCACAGATGCGGAGAATCCCACTGTAATTGAGTTGCAGAACGACATCTCCTGTACGGCATATCTGAATATTGCTTCCGGAACCTATGTGGAGATCCGGTCCGCGGAAGGGCAGCAGTATACACTGCTGGCGACCGGAGCGGCGGCTGATTACAGGAATGGAAGATATGTCTCAGGTTTGTTGTATGTAGGAGGAAGCCTGGTACTGGAAAATGTCATCTGTGACGCCAATCAGATCGATCGGTGCGCCTATGTTCCTGCCGGGGCGATTCTGGAGCTGGGAAACGGAGCTGTTCTTACCAACGGAAAGCCCACATATGCATCAAGGCAGGTATATAATGACGGCGGCGGCGCTTATGTGCTGGGAACGCTGATTATGGATAAGGGATCTGCAGTCCGGAATAATACGGTTGATCTTTCCACCAGGGGAAGTCTCCCCAACGGTATCGGAGTATATATCGGCAATGATGCGGAATTTATTATGTACGGCGGCGCCATTTCCGGGAATTCCTATGTGTATGATACCTGCGGCGTGCAGGGCGGAGGCGTTTATCTGGGAAACCGTGCTTCCTTCTATATGTATGGGGGAACCATAGCGGACAATGAGATATCCGGGCGGGGAGCCGGCGTATTTTTCAACGGTAGTACATTTGTTCTGGGAAAAACAGATGATACAGAGATTCCGGACGGAGTCCAGTGTGACGAGAAAGCGGTGATCCGGGACACTGTGATCTATGATGACATAACCAGCAGCAATTACAAGCCCCAGGGAGCCGGCGTTTATCTGGATGCCAGCGCCGATATGACCATCCAGGCGTCTGATGATGAGAATACCGTGATCAGCGGCAATCAGGTTTATACGAACTTTTATGGGGAGAGTGATTCCTCCGGCTATAATGCCATCCGGGCGGCGGACAGAGGCTGCGGCGGCGGGGTGTTTGTGCTGGGCAATGTGACCATGACGGGAGGCACCATCACCGGAAACGAGGCTGTCTGCGAAACGGCTCCTGAGGAGGGAGAGGAGACCGCGGATACATACCATTACGCCAGCGGAGCCGGCGTTTATCTGCAGACCGGAAGCTTTACCATGACAGGAGGTCAGATATCCGGAAATACCGCGTCAGCGGCATGGACGGATAATACGTTTGCCGGCGTCGGCGGCGGTGTGTGCGTGGGCTTCAGCGCGTCCGCAACCAGCCAGACAGTTCCCGCCTTTACTATGGCGGGGGGATCAATCACCGGAAATACGGCGGCGGAGGGGAGTGACGTCTATCTGGCGGACTGCATGCCTGTGTATAATTCCAGCGGGCTGGGCGGCACTTCCGGAACGCGGGTGCTCATCGGAGCGTCCCCCATTCTGCGTATGGGAGATGCGGCGAAGATCGGATCGGTCTATCTTCCCGCAGAGCTGGAGGAAGGATATAACGGAACTGCCGGCAAGGCTGTGATCCGGCTGACATCTCCTCTGACAACGGCTTCCGGCGTGGAGGTGGAAAACCCGGAGGTTGGGACTGTGATCGCGGAGGGAGACGGATATGTTCCCAGATATACCGATGAGGAGTCTCTGACCTATGCGGACTCAGCCGACCTGGAGGTCCGTCTGGACGGAAATAATCAGCTGTCCCTGCAGGAAAAGACCGGGGAGCGGACATCTCTGGAGGCGGCTGTGGTGACATTTCCGGAGGATCAGGAGCTCGTTTATACCGGAGAGGGGCTGACGCCGGAGCCGACAGTGACTCTGGGCGATCAGGTTCTGGAAAAAGGCGTGGATTACGCCCTCTCCTATTCCGATAATACAGATGTGGGAACCGCTTCCGTGGTTATCAGCGGTATCGGCAGCTATACAGGATCTCAGGAAGCCGAATTTGAGATTTTGCCCAGGGAGATCTCCGATGCGGAGGTGACGGTCGATGCAATCGGGGATCAGATCTGGAACGGCAGTGCAGCCACTCCCGGGGTTACCGTAAGATTTGGAGATCAGGTGCTTACGGCAGGGAACGCGGATTCTGAGGAGGCTTACGATTATTCCGTATCCTATGCCAATAATGAGGAACCGGGAACAGCTGTTGTGACGATCACCGGACACGGTAACTTTACCGGCGCCAGGGAGGTTACTTTCAACATTGTGGATCCCGACGGAACTGTAGTCAGCAGTTGGGATGATCTGAAACAGGCGGTTGAAGCTGCGGCCGATACCACAGCGGAGAATCCCCTGGTGATTTCGCTGGCGGCGGATCTTACGGCGGACAGCGCGGAGGCCGGGGACGGAATGATTACCCTTCCGGAAAATACCTTTGTGGAGATCGTCGGCTACGGCCATACGATTACAGCAGAAAACGGCGTCTTTGCATCGGCGGAGCAGTCAGAGACCGGTATGTTTGTGGTTTCCTCCGGATCGAATCTGGAGCTGAGAGGTCTGACGCTGGACGGCGCTTACCAGGAGCGGCTGCTGTATGTGAAAGCAGGCGGCAGCGCAGATGTGGCGGCGGACGTCACTCTTACACGGGGAAGAGCGACGGATCTGACCGGCACGGCGAATCCGGCAGCGATCGGCGGACAGGCTGTGTGGAACGCAGGAGAGATCACTTTTGCGGGAAGCCTGGAAAACAACATAACAGCCAGCAATTATTACGGAGCTATTTACAACGCGGACGGAGGCAAATTTATTATGACAGAGACCGGCCGGATCGCGGATGTTCGGGTTTTTAGCTATGGAGCTGTTTATAATGAGGGCGAGTTTACCATGGACGGCGGCGTCATTACCGGTACAAGCCGGATGGCAAATGCGGCATTTGCGCAGGCGAAGGCTGTTTACAATGTAGGCACCTTTACAATGAAAGAGGGCAGCGCCATTACGGAAAATGAAGGAACAGGAAGTACTGTTTATAATTCGGGAAGTTTTCAGATGAAGGGCGGTGAAATCTCCGACAATATCAATTCGGATGCTACCGGAAACAGTGAAGGTACGGTTTATATGGCGGGCGGATCCTTTACCATGACCGGCGGTTCTATTTCAGGAAATCAGGTGATTACCAAAGGCGGCGGCATCTGCATTGCGGGCGGCGTGGTTACCATTGACGGCGCTGATGCGAAGATTACAGATAATCAGGCTGTTAATAACACATCTCTGCCTTCAGCAAATACTTCTGTCGGCGGCGGCATTTACATGTACGGCGGAGAGCTGAACCTGCTGCAGGGAAGTGTGGATAATAATGAAGCATATTACTGTGGTCAGGTGGCTTCCGAGAAGCAGTCCCGCCTGAATCTGGTAAGCTGTAAGAACGGTGTGCTTTCTCTGGAGACTGCCCAGGGCAATGAGCGGGATGAGACATGTTACGGTCTCGGCGGCGGTATTTTCGTGGACAGCGGAACCCTGAATCTGGGAGACGGCGCTGTGGTTTCCGGCAATTATTCTCCTCTGGAATATGCTTCCGGCATCTTTGTGGCAGAAGACCGGATTCGGGAAGTGGAAGAGACGGCGTCCCAGATCTCCCTCGGCGGAAATGCGCAGGTGACAGATGCCATCTGGCTGGATTCCGGCAAGAGTATTCAGATCACAGAAGCCCTGGGAGCGGATGTCAGCTATACCGTTTACCAGCAGGAGCGCGATTTCCGTCTTGCGGAGAACGGAGGAAATCCCGCGGCAGTTTATAAGGACGATTCTATTGTAAACTGGGAGAATGACGGCGCGAAGTTTGACGTATATTCCTACGATCCCGAGTTTGATTTTGAGGCGGACGCGTCTCTGGATCATTATTCTGTATTGTCAAAGGAGGAGTCAGGCAGCGGAACGGCCGGTATCTATGCGAACTTCCCCGAAGTCAATGTGGCGGATATGATTTATGTGTTTGCGAATGCCTATGGAAAGGATGAGGAGACGGGAACTTATCTGTACCGGTATAATGGAAGGTCTCAGACTCCGACGATCCGGGCGACTGCAAGGGTTGCGTCCTCGGGCGGAGACGGCACAGAGGAAGGCGGAACGACAGATATTAATGCCACCAATGATCTGATCTTTGAGGTTGCTGAAAATGACGGTTCCGCAGGCGACGTCAGCGTGAAGGTGACAAGCAACAGCTATCACTACACCGGTGAGACGGAGCTGACCTTCCGCATCGTTCCCTTCGATCTGTCTGATCAGGATGCGGGAAACAGATGGGAAGCGGAATTTACCGTTGAAAACGCGGAATATTCTTCCGACAATCCGGCAGGCACGACCTATGAGCCGGCAGTGACCGGAAGAGTGCGTCTCGGCGTTGTGAACTGGAGCAATCTGGTTCAGGCGGATGATGAAACTTCTGAGGGCGATTTTGTCGTGACGTATGAGAATAATGACCGTGTCGGAGAAGCTACTGCGGTGATCACCGGCGTGAACAATTATACCGGAACCGTAAGAGTGAACTTCCAGATTGAAAAGACCGATGAGGTAGCCAGAGGAGCGGACGGAAACTGGTATTATAAGAACGGCGTTGTGCAGTCTGACTATACCGGCTTCCAGGAAAACAGCAACGGCTGGTGGTATATCGAGAACGGCAAAGTGAATTTTGCGAAGAATGATGTGATCCACGGTATCTTAAACGGAGAAGACGGCTGGTGGTATGTACAGGGCGGCAAGGTGATCTTTACAAACACGGTGGCAAGCAACAGCAACGGCTGGTGGTACATCGAGAACGGCAAGGTAAACTTTGACGCGATTACGGTAGCGCAGAATTCCAACGGCTGGTGGTATATTGAAAACGGCAAGGTAAACTTTTCCTACAATGGATTTGCGTCCAATCACAACGGCTGGTGGTATATTGAAGGCGGCAAAGTGACCTTCGCGAAGAACGATGTGATTCATGGAACCGTAAACGGACAGGACGGCTGGTGGTACGTAAGAGGAAGCCAGGTGATCTTTACAAATACGGTGGCAAGCAACAGCAACGGCTGGTGGTACATCGAGAACGGCAAGGTAAACTTTGACGCGATTACGGTAGCGCAGAATTCCAACGGCTGGTGGTATATTGAAAACGGCAAGGTAAACTTTTCCTACAATGGATTTGCGTCCAATCACAACGGCTGGTGGTATATTGAAGGCGGCAAAGTGACCTTCGCGAAGAACGATGTGATTCATGGAACCGTAAACGGACAGGACGGCTGGTGGTACGTAAGAGGAAGCCAGGTGATCTTTACAGATACCGTAGCGCAGAATTCCAATGGCTGGTGGCGGATTGAGAACGGCAAAGTGAATTTCAGCGCCAACACGGTAGCGCAGAATTCCAACGGCTGGTGGTATATCCGGGACGGCAAGGTAGACTTTGGCTACAATGGATTTGGAAACAACAGCAATGGCTGGTGGTACATTGAGAACGGCAAGGTGACCTTCGCAAAGAACGATGTAATCCGCGGAACCGTAAACGGACAGGACGGCTGGTGGTATGTAAGAGGAAGCCAGGTAATCTTTACCGATACGGTGGCACAGAATTCCAACGGCTGGTGGCGGATCGAAGACGGCAAAGTGAACTTTGCGTTTAATGGTATTGCGCAGAATTCCAACGGCTGGTGGTATATCCGCGGCGGCCAGGTGGATTTTGGCTATAACGGAACCGTAACTGCTGACGGAAGGACTTATACTGTTGTAAACGGCAGGGTCAGCAGATAAAACCTGTGGCTGATTGGTAAATTGTAATCATAAAAAACGTGAGTGAAACTGCTGCCCGGCGGGGATTCCTGCCGGGCGGCAGTTTCTTTTTAAAGGAGACGGTATTTTTGATGCGGGGCGCCCGGGGATTGTCAATAACTTTTGAAAATGTCACTTTTTAATATTAAGTTTCACTTGAGAAAAT
>CAMLYL010000038.1 GCA_946491665.1 uncultured Lachnospiraceae bacterium
TAAAAATGGAGCCATTGCTCCATAGATGATTACTCATCTATTTTGCAACGGCCCCGTATAGGTAAAACATAGATACTTCAGATAACTTCCAGGAATCATAAATCGCTTTAAAAATCAAAATAATGAATGTATCAATGTATCACTTTATATTTTTTCACAAATGTCTGAATAAACTCATCCGTCGGATCTGTTGCAATGTTATACACTTCCTCCAGTTCTTTTTTCATACGTTCCCTTATTTTATATGCTTCATCAATATCCGCATAAACAATATCTTACAAAACGTCTCCGCTTAATGCCGTACCGAGAAATACTCAATCAGAATCCTCTTGATGTGATTATAGCGTCTTGCATAGGAATTCTCCACCCGGATCAGCTGCAGATGATGTGCCCGGCAGATTTCCGCTTTCTTTTCATCCCTCCGCTTCACGATTTCATCCTCAAAATGCTCCTTCCCGTCCAGCTCAATAGCCAGTACCGGAATCTCCTGTTCTCCCTGCCGTTCATATACTACAAAATCAAACCGTCCGGAATAAAACAAATCTGTGCCGCTGAAGTTCTCTTCAAACACCTGGGAAACGGCCACCTCCCGATGCACTGTAAAATGATTCTGGGACAGCCAGATATTCCCCAGCGCATGATTCAGATTTTCCAGAAAAGCCTCCTCGGTGGCAGTCGAAAAAGGCTTTACTCCCAGAGCCCGGGAATTTACCTTCTTCTCTGTTACCCTGGACTGTCCATTCTTTTTCACATACTCAACCAGTTCAAACAGATCGTCCTTTCCCTCCCGGCTGTGCAGCCGGTTCAGATTCCCGGAATCTGCCAATACAATCAGCCGGTCTTTTGCCCGTGAAGTGGCCACATTAATCAGTTCCTTATTATTTTTCAGCCACTCATAGGTAGCAGCCCCGGTCTGGTCTGTGAGAGCCATGGAAAACAGCACCACATCTTTTTCGTCTCCCTGGAAGGCATGAACCGTGCCGCATATCACATTAGACAGTTTTTCTCTCTGCAGCGCTTCCTCGATCAGCTTCCGCTGGTTGACAAAGGGCGTAATCACGCCGATACTTTTTCCCCGGTTACCCCTGGCATACGCCACAATGGCCTCCACCTCTTCCGGTGCAGTATTTTTCTGAACCGTTGAAGAATTGTGTACATCCACATATATCAGTGGATGCTCTTCCCTGCTCTCAGAGCAGATCTTCAGCTTTGAATGATAATATTTCCTGTTGTTAAACCGGATGATTTTCTCATTGCAGCGGTAATGATTGTGCAGAAGAATCTCATCACTGACCGCGTCACAGGCGAGAAACGTCTTATAAACAGAGTTTTTCCGATAGTCATACTCTTCCGCCACCTTATATTTCCGGCGCAGTTTCTGATTTACTGTCTCATCCAGCAGAATCACGGGATTCAGCTGCTGCGGATCTCCCACCAGCATCAGATGTTTTCCACGGATAACCGGCACCAGCGCCACTGCCGTATTACACTGGCTGGCTTCGTCCATAATCACCATATCAAAAAGCGGCTCCGGCTCTCCCAGTCTGTGGGCGGAAATGCAGGTAGTAATGATAACCGGAAAAACTTTCTGCAGCTTTTTCACATTTTTCGATTTGCTCAGCCATTTGGTAAAGCTGGCCGCCTGGGTTTCCTCCCCTTCCTCAAAAAAGATATCTCTCAGTTCCTCATACTCATCCTGTTCCAGTCTTTTAATATATCCTGCGGAAGTATAATAAAGATACTGATAAAACTGATCAAAATCAGAATCCAGCAGCGCCAGCGCATCCTCATCCGTGATATTTCCTGCCTTTCTGATCTTTTCCTCCACCCGCCGAAGCTGCCGCCCCTGCAGATCCGCCTGAAAAGGCAGCATTTCCATGCTTATCTGCCTCTGATTCTGATATTCCATGAGACGCCGGATCACCTGGCTGCGCTCTTTCATCTCCAGCATTTCATCATATTTTTTTAGGAGCTGTGACAGACGCTTTGCCCGTTCAATCCGGTCATCCCTGCGCTTGTCCAGCGTGGAGGAAAACACCCGGATATCTTTTACCTCCTCCAGAAGTCTGCGAATCCAGCCAACAGCCTCCCGCACTTTCCCCGCATTCCCCAGCCGCAGCACAGGAAAAGGAATCCGCTTTCCCTGATACTGCATGGTGGTCAGTTTCTCAAACACGCTGTCAATGGGATGATTATTGTAGGAAGTAAACAGCACTGTTTTTTCATTAAAAAACGCTGTCACCATGGTATTAATAATCGTATTCGTCTTTCCGGTTCCGGGCGGCCCCTGGATATAGGCTACCGGATATTTCATACCTGTATTGATTGCCAGAAGCTGGTCCAGATTAATATTGGAATTAATCAGCGTAATGGGATAATCCTTTCTGCTTACAGGCCGGCTCACCAGATCTCCAAAAAACGCCCGGATAGGGACTGTCGCCTTTCCACTCTCATACAGGTTCATCAGCGCCTGATATTCCTTATGAAGATCCAGCGCGGTCTCCATCCCCAGTCCAATCACATAAGGCATATCGTCCACTGCCATAATACGGCGGTCATGCCTTGTCACACAGTCCTTGATTTTTTCCTGATTCGCCTCAAAATCCTCCAGCAGCTCATACTCATCCGCATCCAGATATTTCCGGATACTTTCTTTCGTCTCTCCCATCATGAATTCTGTGCAGATATGGATCTCCGGATCCAGCCGCAGCGTCTTTTGTTTTACATCCAGCCGCAGTCTCCGGTATGCCAGCACATACAGTCCTTTTTCCGTATGAAGACTCAGCACATTCATGGCGAGCTGCTGTATCACCAGTCTTCCATCCCGCCTGTCCTTCTCATCCATCCGATACTGAAAGTACTTTACAATCGTCCGGAACTGCTCTTCACTAATCTGACATCTGTCACCCGCAAAGCTCTCCCGGTCCAGAAGCTGAATCAGTGCAAAATCCGAATAATAGGGAATGGTATCCATGCGGTGACACATTTCCAGATAAGTCAGAATTTTCAGATTTGCCACATGATCAAACAGAGTCTGATATTTCCGGGGATTGAGAGAAATATCCTCCACCAGCGACTGATTCACCGGACAGTAAGAGCCCTCCACAATCTTCGAAGACAGAATCGAATCAATATAAATGTGATCATAAGATTCCGTAGTGAAACGGCTCAGATGCAGCCCGTCCACCGCCAGAGTACGCTTCTGTACATTCAGATCACGGATCCCGATCCAGTATCTTGTCACCTGACCATCCTTATTCCTGTATTCAATATTCAGCCATTTTCCCTCATGGATTGCCTTGAAAATATCGTGTCTTATGTGATTCATAGATGGGCCCCCAAAGTACAGACAGTGCATACATTTATTCCGGATATATCATACCATAAAATGGATCGGACAAGTATAGTCATATTTATGCAGTCGTTGACACAACATCCGTCACTGCACATAATATAACAGGCATCCGCATCTCCACTATGCAGATGAAAATTTTTTCAGAAAAATGAACCGCTCACATACTCATGACGAATATAAAGTGAACAGGCAATGGAGGTGAGGCGTTGGACGCAAAAGAAATCGAGAAATGTATTGATAAGTTCGGTACCGATATTTATCGTTTCTGTCTGAAACTCTGTATGGATAAAAACGATGCAGAGGATTTATATCAGCAGACATTTTTAAAAGCACTGGAAAGTGAATGGCATCTGGACTGGACCCAGAACCCGAAAGCTCTCTTTTTTTCACTTTCCTGGCATCTCTGGAAGAGTGATAAACGGAAGCAGGTCCGGCGCAGTGAAATTGCTCCCTGTGGCAATCTTGAAGATAATATACAGGATACCCTGCATTCCAGGGAAAATATAGAAGAAAATTACTTTCAACAGGAACTTTATACAGAAGTCAATAAAATTATACAGAATCTCCCCGAAAAAATACGGATACCGCTGACATTGTATTACCTTTCAGAGTGTTCTATAGAACAGATTGCAGCTATTATAAAAAAGCCTCCCGGAACCGTAAAAAGCTGGTTGTATAAGGGCAGGAACCTGATTAAGAAAAAATTGGAGGAAGCAGGATATGAAAGATAATTATTTTAGTGAAGATCTGGATCAGCTCATCCGGGAATCTATAAAGCTTGAAGATCAGCCCTCAGCAGAACTTAACAACAGACTTAAAGCAGCTTTATATCAGCAGGAAGCAGCAAGACAGCAGATACCGGATACCCGGACGATATCCCTGTGGTTTTTGCCTATGGTTTTAAATCTTGTTACCTTTCTGATGCTGGCTGCCGCAGCTCTCATATTAATCAACAATATGTACTTATCCTATTTTGCCGCAGGAATCTGCTGGTATATCGGACTGGCCGGCATACTGCTTACAATAGTCGGTCTGAAACGGACGAACCTGAAAGAAAACACGACTATCCGGATCCAGAAAGGAGGTAAACTGGCGTGAAAAGTAAATCACATAAAAAAATCCCGCTTTATCTTGTTATTGCAGCTGTCCTTCTGCTGATTATACTGCGCATCCTCTGGTCCTGGTCTTACAGCGACGGATTCAGCGGTCTGTCTTTACTGATTCCGCTTTTACTGCTGCTCTTTCTCCTTTTTGCATTATGTGCATCTGCCTTTTTTTCCGCATGGGTATATCAGGACTGCAGACAGCGTGAAGACGATCCGGTTCTGTGGGCCATCATTGTTTTTATTACCACACCCTTTATCGGACTTCTGCTGTATTTTCTGCGCCGTTCGGAACCAAAACAAAACTGTCCCTTCTGTGGGCACCGGATTACATTAAAAGCAAAATACTGTGAAGCATGCGGCTCACAGATTAAAAGCAAGGAGGAAAAAATACTTATGGAAAGACAAAAAACTCACCATCTGAAACTTATCATCGCCGGAATCGTCTGCATTGTACTGATGCTGACATGCCTGACAGGTTTCATTGTCAGCGCGGCAACCAACACAGGAATCAATACAGACGTCACATCAAATGAGCGTGTCTGGAATCTCGGTACCATCCGCATGGATTCCAACACTTACCTCAACGGCGTCTGGGAACTGGATTTCCGGAGCGCCAGCGACGGTTTTGTTTCTCAGGAAAAAATGACTATTGAAGATTCCGGAACCCAGGCTCTGTACGCTGACATTTCCTGTCAGACGATTCCGGACGGCGCATCCCTTATCCTGTGGCTGGTACAGGACGACACCGCGCAGTCCATAGATGTTACAAATCTCTCTGAACCACTTGTCTATCCTTTAAGTGAATTTGAAAATGGTGATATATATGTAAGACTTCAGATCAATGGTGTGGAAGATACTGTTTCCAAAATATATATTCAATAATTTCCGCCAAAATTATATCAGTCTGAACAAAACACATGGAACATCAACGTTGCCCTCCAGATACAGATATAACAAAAAGCCAGGGGGATTACGCAAATCGCCCCCTGGATAAACTATCTATTTTCCACAGCCCTTTTCTTTCTGTTTACTACAACAATAGCCAGCAGGATCAATATAATCCCTGCCAGTTTTCCTGCAGATAATTCTTCTCTGTAAACGACTACTCCCAATACAGTAGCCACCAGAGGTTCCACGGTGGCTATAATGGATGCCTTCCCCGCGTCTGCTTTTTTCAGTCCCCAGGTATAACAGAGGAAGGGGATAACCGTACAGGCAGCCGCGATGCCCAGGCTCATGCCAATTCCCTGCCAGCTGCTGATACCACTGTAAATATGTCTGAAATTTACAAACGGCGCCAGACCCAGAGCCGCCACAAGAAATGTGTAAGTAGTTATTGTCAGCGGCTCGTATTTTCCCACCAGAAATTTTCCGCAAATGCTGTACATGGCATAGCCGAATCCGGATCCCAGCCCAATCAGCAGCGCCGCTCCCGACAGGGTCTCCCCGGAAGACAGCACGCCTGTGACGAACAGCAGCCCGACGGCGGTTATGACAAGAGCCAGGATCTTCCGTGCCGTCAGCCTTTCCTTTAACAGCAGCGCGGAAAGCGCCATCACCATAGCCGGGGCCGTATATAAAAGCATTGCTGCCGTAGAGACTCCGCTAATCCGTATCGTAATAAAATAGCAGGTATTAAACAGGACAATACTGACCAGTCCGGTTCCCAGAAAAAGCGGGATGTCACGCCCTCTGATCTTCAGCAGAGCCGGATTTCTGAAGATGCAGATCAGAACCAGAAACAGCACTGAAAAAAATGCCCGGATTTCTACTATTTCCGGGGACGAGAGACCCGCTGACGAAAGATAGTTCACAAAAATCGCCAGAATGCCCCATAATGTCCCTGCCGTCGCTATGCTGAAATAAGCCAGCGCATTCTTTTTCATTTCTACTCAATCCCGTCCAGTACATTTGTCAGATCAATGCCCCAGAGCTCGCTGTAACCGTTGAGATAAATATCCTGCACTCCGTCATAAGAATAGGAAGCTTCTCCGGTTTCCGGATCCAGGTAATCGTCTATATTATCCGCCGTAATAAAATACATGGCAAAACCGGAATCATTATACACTTCCTGCCCGGCAAAATACCGCGCCATACAATCCAGCCCGTGGCAGGCAACCCACGCCGTAGATTCTCCCAGATCAAAGTCCATTCTTCCGTCCGCAATATACTCCAGCATATTCGGATTGCCGTTAAAGGACCCCACCACCACATCATCCATTTTAAAAAGAGTTCTGTCTTTCCTTTATCCAGACAAAACTGTCAGCACTCCCGAACAGACTGAGCACGTTCTGCGTCGGATCCTGACCGGCAGCGAATCCGGTCTCATGTCAGACATGCCTCTTTTACTATCCGGAACAGATCATGTCGCCTCTTCTCTTACATTTTCCGGCAATGACGGGAAACGTCTCGCTCTGGAAAAACTGCTGGACTATGCAGATCAGATGTCGGCTCCCGGCCGGCTTACGCTTATGGACGCCGGCAATTTTATCTGGCTGACAGAAGACCCTGCTTTTGCCGAAAATTTTGTAAACCGCATTTCCGGCTTGTCTGCAAGAGGCTTTCTGTGCAGATTTATGATCCACTACGATTCCTCCCAGGAAGAATTCATACGCTTTTTCACCGCCGCAGCGGCATCTTTTACTGTATCTTATCCTCCCCTGCGTTCATTGCGGTAAATAAGAATCTGCTGACAGAAATTTTAAAAGATAACAAAGTAGATCCGAGTACGATAGAACACTGTCTGGAAATTAATCAGATATTCCGGTCAATTTCCGATGACAATTTTTTGCCGGGTTCCGAAAAAAAGCCCTTTATTTTTATTTTCCGATATCACAGGCTGGTAGCCCGCGCAACAAAAACTCCTTTTATCAGCAGGAGTCTTTCTCTCATCTGCAGCCGGAAAATTGTGATTTCACCTGCATTCTACGCAAAACAGCTGCGGCTGCTTGCAAATGCGCTCATCAAATATGAAAATCTGAGGATTATTCTTGCCACAGACGAAGACCAGCCGGCAATTCCCTCTGTCGACTGCTGGAACAAACAAAATGCCTGGATCCTCCAGATGGACGAAAACGGGTTCCGCTACTGTGAGGATCCCGGCATTATCTGCTGGATCTGGCCCGGGAACTGGAATCACAGAGCGTATAAGATGCTTTCTCCCAGAAAAACATAGCTGTCACAGTTATCCAGAATCTCAATCGCCCCCAGTGTCCGTACATCTTTTCCAGCCGGGCCTCCTTCCGGCTGCCAAACAGATCTGCCCGCAGGTTCTCATATCTCTTTTTTCTGTTCTTCTCTGTCTCCCGCTTTATCAATCCGGTAGCCCAGCTTTACAATCAGCTTCAGCGTCTCCAGCGCCGTATTTCTGTCATACTCCTTCTCACTGTCCGACAGCTCATCGTATGGCACAAGCTGCGGCGTCGTTTTCTTTTCCAGATTCTTTACCGGCCCGTAAACCCAGCCTTCTGAAATGCGTCCCACTGCCCATACATCATGAACGTTTTCTGCAATTTTTTCCGTCAGCGCCAGTAATTCTTCCGGCAGAAAAACATCCGATGTATCCACTGGTACCGGAATATATTTTTTCCTTTTCATAACCTGCTCCTTATAATTTTTCTGACAGATGCCGCTGAACTCTCCGACATCCGTCAGAAAATAATTCATCCCTGATCCTCTTCCATGAGTGCTTTCAGAGTCTGACCAATATGAATAATTTTATCCTTATCCGATATCGTCTGAATACTTAACTGCTTTCCGCGGCTTCTCTGCATGGCATTCAGATCATTTGTGACCGCGTTGGAATGCGCGTAAGTATTTCCAAGCAATACTTTCGTTGTCCCGATTCCGAACTGATCCGCTATACTGTGAAGCTTGTGATAATAATCCAGCTTCAGTTCCACCACAGCCTTGCACTCAACAATTATACTCCGGAATCCCTTCGTTAATACAAGATCCAGCTCATTTTTTACTCCGCCGGATTCCCAGCAGAACTCATATCCGCTGGCAACATCATCAAAATATCCTGTTTTCAGCACATCATAGTACGCGTATACCTCCAGTATCTCTCCGGCCGAGGTCAGCATCTGCTTGATCCGTGGAGATGAATACACGAAGCTCGCCAGCTTCCCGTTATTCGGATTCTGCTTTAACTGACTGATAAAATGAGCCTTTTCCAGCTGCTGCAGAACATCAAATGCGTATTTCTGCCGCCCGGTTCCGTCACGGTCCAGGTTCACATCCGTCACCGTAAGATCATTGCACCGGATTTCCACATAATCTGTATTGCAGGCCCGATACTTCCGAACCTCCGCATTATAATACGGAAGAAGCATCTGCGGATTCATATAAACATCGTTCATCTGCTGTTCATACTCTTTGTTAACAATCAGTTCCAGACGACAGGTATCGCTGGCATGATTTACAAGGTACGATCCATTCTCCGCAATCCCGTATTCCAGCAGCTTCTGCAACAGCTTCTTAGCCGTTGAAAATGTATATTCCGGCAGGAAATATGTAAAAGTTTCCTTCTCCGGATTTTTTGCCGCATTAACTGCGATTTTTGCCAGCGGTTTCCGCTCATCCTCATATTTTTCCAGACATATGCACAGACGGTTCCAGTTCCCCACACCGTTCTCAAATTTCTTTGTGCTCAGATACTCACCGGTATAAATTTTCCACAGAGCCTCATAATCATCCGCAAATTCAGGAAGATTGAAACGATTATCCGCTGCATTCATCAGCGCGAACATGTCCTGAATCCGTATAAAGGATTTATCCTCAACAAATCTGAGATACTCACAGCCGATCCGTTTTCCGAAAATTTTATGCCGCCAGTCAAATTCAAAATAGGGAATTTCATTTCTCAGGAGATTCCCCATAAACATCCCATTATCATAAGTTGACGAAAACAGACGGTTTCCTCCGTCATATAAATCAGCCGGATGTTCTCCCAGATATGCCAGAAACTGCTCTGCTGATTCTTCATACTGCGCTGCGTCAAAAATTTCCGCACTTTCAAACCACGCTGCTTTTTGGCCCGGCAGATAACGTTTCTGCAGCTGTCCCAGTTCTTTCTGCAGCAGTTCCCGCTCCTGATCCGGAACCTTCTCCAGACAGGATACCGCCAGCCGGATACCGCAGTGCATCTTACGTTTTCCAAAATAGTTGAGAACCGCATCCAGCTTGCGGATCAGCAATTCCACTTCCGCATCCTTGTCAAAACAATAGAGATAGTTTATTTTTTCAGGACACAGTACGGTTGCCGCCGCGACATTGGCAAACACCGCTTCATTCCGTCCGTTCTGATATTTTCCGTCTTCAAACGCCATTGCAATCACAGATGGACAGCGGTAGGAAAGAATAAACGGAATTTTCTCAATCAGCACTTCGTCGTTTGCCTTATAATCCCGATACAGATTACTCTCAACCACCGGGAAAAAGGCCCGTTCTATCACCTTCAGCCGTTCCTCGATTTTTACTCTCGTTTCATCCGGCAATTCCTTCAGGGCAGCCTTCAGGGTATCCTGGTAATAATCATACTGCCGGCTGTAACTTTCCACCCCGTTCAGAATATTTTTGAGCGCAAACTGAAACTGCCGGAACGCCTTAAATACATTCTCGCACTCGGAAGGAATTCTGTTCTGTATAAAAAGCAGATCCGGATTTTGGAGAATCCCCTCATTTTTAAGCCGGTTCGCCTGCTGCTTAAAACATCGGTGAAGCTGAACCGACATCTGATCCAGTTCATCCAGATTCGGATCAATCTCTCCCGTATCCCATTTCGCGTGATGATCAGCCGCATATTCCGGACTGCTCAGCACAGCTGTTTCCGAACCTCTCACCAGACACGGATGGGTCCGGTTCACTTCATCCTTCACACTTCCGCGCACAATGCAGTCTTCCAGCTTCAGATTCCCCTTTTCATCCCGCGGCGCCGTCCACCCGTCGGCCACTTTGTCCAGCACCCATCTTCTGTGTTCCAGATCCACCAGCTGGTTGAATTTCCGCTTTGCCTCCTCATCTCCGGCGCGGGCTTCCAGAATCTGCGCCGAAAACAGTTCCGCCGCTTCCTGCGGGTCTTCACAGTCAATATGAACACTGTGCAGCTTGTATTTTATAGACAGCGCAAAGGCCAGTGAAGAGGCACGGTTATATTTCTCCCTCCGGCTGCTGCCGGAAAAGAAACTTTCCCTCTCCCTCATCACATTCCGGTTTCTCGTACTGTCCCATGAAATGTGCGCATTAAAAGCCATCTGCCCCAGATTCTGATCAATGGTTTCCATATTCACAGTTTCATTGATGCAGACCGGATAAAGCTTATGAGCCAGATCCGACTTTCTTCCCTGTCTGATCTTCTGGCTCACATAACAGACCGGACAGGAACGCCCGCGCCACTCACGCAGTCCGTCCGAACAAAGCCGGGCAATAGACTGACTGATCCGATCCTCGCCCAGCGCCACAAAAATGTAATGGTATTCTCTGCCGTTCCGTACAGCTTCTTCAATCAGATTTTTCACAAGCTCTCTGTTGATCTGAGTATTTCTGCCGAATCTGAGCGGATCCGCATCATCCTCCGCTTCCGGAGAAACGTTTCTGAAATTCAGACTGGCAAAAACAGGCATTCCGCTCCCGTCTGAGGCCCCGTCCACATTCACAAATTCGGGAAGCCCGGGGCGGAATCGCAGATATGCCTCCTTATCCTCCTCCGGTTCATCAGAAACAGCCGTAATATTCAGATGAATCCCGGACATCTGTCCCGCCTGCAGACAAATATCAATAAACTTCTGTCCGTAGGTTCCGGAACCGATCACCAGAACATTCACCTCTGTTACATCATCGTCAATTGATTCATACAGCGGATGCTGATACAAAAGCTTCTGTATCACAATAGCCGGATCTGTCAGACCTGCTTTGCTTTTCTCTACAGGCGTCCAGAGCATTTTATCCAGCCGTTTCCTGGCCTTTTCCAGATCCTCCTTGAGTTCTGAACAGCTCTGATAACGCTTTCTCGGATCTTTTGCCAGGCAATGCTCCAGTATTCTGCAGATTCTGGACATAAGCGCAGCATCGGAATTCGTTTCTGACGCCCGGAACAGTTCCGAGTTTCTCACCAGCTGGTCAATACTGGAATAATAAAAATCCCGGTACAGACCATCGGAAATATCTTTTGTAATCACAACCGCGTAAAACAGCATTGCCCCAATCGAATAAATATCTGAGCGGTTGTCAGCCCTTCCTCTGAGCACTTCCGGCGCGCGATACCCTTCCGTTCCGGAAATCCTCATATATTCACTGTCCACAGAACACAGCGTATTGATATCAAAAAGAGAGACATTGTTCGGCTTTATTCTGAAATCACTGTTATAAGGAACCAGGAAATTGGACGGCTTAATATCCATATGCATCAGCCCGGCGGTATGCAGAGCCTTGATGCAGTCTGTCAGAGCATCCACTACAGACAAAATATCCCGCAGCCGCTCTTCCGGCCGGTAATCCGGCTGCTTTCTTACCTCTTCCAGATACAGATCAAATCCTTTTCCCGCCACTCCCGGAGACCAGATATAAACCGTAGGTCTGCGGCGATCTCCATCAGGAAACCCTTCTGGCTGCTTTTTTCGGATCAGCCCAAAACCGGCCTTCCAACCTGCCTCTGACTCCTTTTCCACACAGCCATAGAGAATTTCTCCCTGCTGAATATAATTTTTCAGCACTTCATTTTTCGGATTATCCGACATAACCTTCCGCAGCAGTTTATAGGTACTGAGATAATCCCGACACATATCATTGAATTTTCGAATAGTTCCCGCGCAGGGAACCAGCTGCCCGTTCGGCAGACGCTCCAGTGAATAATACCACGCCTGCTCCCCGGCCGCTGAATCCACCGGATAAAATTCCTTCAGTTTTCCGGTTTCTTCACTTCCGTCTTTCAGTATACGCGCAGCCTCATAACAGACGGTCGAACCACCCTCCCCGATCACGGACTTTACACAGTACTCCTCCGGAGAACTGCCGTCCTCATTCCTTGAGAGCATGATCGAACCGGTCAGATAATTACGCCCTTCCCCATCCATAATCGTTTGTCTCCTTTTTATTTTCGTTCCCGTGTATATGCAATATAACTGCAGTCATCCCTATTTTCTGACCGCTGCAGTTCATCATTCAGAGTCTCCAGGTCAAAGTTCCTTAATAATTCTGCGCCGCTGACGCCGCTCATCTGATCCAGAAATCCATCCGAACACAGAATAATATTCTCTCCCAGCGAAACATTCATCACTTCAACTTTTGTTAGTCTGCAGGCTCCCTCTGTTGTCGTCAGGCAGGGATTTCCGTACAGTCGTTTCGGCCGCATTAAACAGGATATCCCCTCTCCTTTTACGGAAATTGCCGCGCCGTCTCCAAGATTCACGAACACGGTCCGTCCATTTTTTTTCTCCATAAAGGCCAGCATGAACGTACTTCCGTATTCATGGATATCTTCCCCGCTGTCTTTATTACATTCCAGCCAGTACAGAATCTGCTCCGTCAGCAGATACGCGATCTTCTCTTTGGGATAATGAAAAAATACATCTCCCTCCCGTTCAATGATCTGTCTTGCCGCCTCGCATGCCAGCTGCGCGCCCTTTTTCCCCTGCCCGCATGCCGTTGCGCCGTCAGCCAGCATAATCGCCAGGTAGTCTTTATTCTCCATACTGTACAGATAATCCTGATTTTCTCCTTCCGCGGCCGCATGATAGGTTCCCATCTTACTATATTTCCTGATATTCATTTTCCCACATCTCTCCGTTACTGTTCTATGTGAGAATCATAACAGATCCTTTTTCGTCTCAGAACGGGGGGAGCCGTTTACATATATCCGTTATTTTCAACCAGGTAGAAATACAATGCCATTACGACATACATATCCAGAATATTTTTTTCACTCAGCGGCTGGTATCTGGCTTCTTCAAGAATGGGACTAATCGTTGTATCATAATCCTCGAACACCTCCGGAAATGTATCAAGCCCCTCCGTCTCATTCAGCAGCGCAATGTAATAATTGAAATGGATGGAAATCAGTTCGCTCCGCGTAACTCTTTTATCATAACGCATACGGCGGACTAACAGCTCTGCCATCAGCAATTCCATATCCTCATCTATCACAAGATATCTTCCGGAAACCCGTTCCAGCAAAGCATTCATCTCAGGATCATCATATTGTCTCTTTCCGAGGAAATACCGCTCGCCGTCTCTTTGAATATCATAGCCAATCTCCTTCAGAGCAGACAGCGCACTGCTTTGCTGCATACCTGCAGAGATCACTCCTTTGTCTGCCATTCGTTCCCTGATAATATCCGCGCTCAGAGAAACGGATGCATCAGAATACGCCGCCAGTACAAAAAGCAGCGTTATCATGCGAATTCTCTGTGATCGGCTGTAACGGCCGGACTGCACACGCACTCTCTCATCGATAGCCGCTACTACTTTCAGAAAATCCCTGTCCTCTGCATACTTTTCTTCCAGAAGAGTCTTTACTTTCCAGTCAAAGCCAAACGCTGTCTGAAAAGAAATATCAGCCTTAACAGCATCGAACAATTCTCCTTTTCGTCGATTCTGATTATCTCTGATTCCTTTCCCCGGCTTATAAAACAATTCCACCTCCGGATATACAGCATCCAGATCTTCCACAATTTCTCCAATCAGATCAAAGGCCGTATTCTCCTCTGAGGCAACCATGATCCTGGCCGCCCCCATATTCTCCGGAGAAATAACCAGATAATTATCCACTACATACTTCGCGATCTCATCCACATTCTTATTCACAAGAATATTGATATGACAGTCTTTGTACATCTGCGTATGTTCACTGGCGGAATGCTTTCTTTCCGCACCCGCTTTTTTTGCCATCTCAATACAGCTTTCAATTATAGATTCCGCCGTATCAATTCTTTCTCCCGGAGTCATGTCCAATTCCTCGTGGCAGATAAAATAAAGATATATCGCTTCTACGAAGCTTTTATAATTAATCCCCTCCCCCGTGGGCTCTTTTTCAAATGCACTTGCCATTCTGGAATCGGTATAATTACCTTCCAGAAATCTCAGAAGATTATCGTTGTAAAAATCCTGAAAAAGACTTTTTTCTATATCTCTGACATCAATCAGCGCCTGTACATTTTTCAACGCCGCCCGGATCTCTGCAGTATCAGCCGGTGTTGGCCGTTCCATCAGCTCATAAAGATCACAGCATCCTGCCACGCCGTACAAAGCACGTCTGAGTCTGTAAAGATGCTCTCTGCTGAGAGAATGAAGGCGTTTTTCCGTCTCCTCGGAACTCAGACCTTCCGCTGCTTCCTTCAGCAGCCTCCGATACTCCTTCTGTTTCTCGTCAAGCATTTCAGGCAGAACCTCATTCAGATTTTCTTTTAAATGTTCAAACCATTTTTTATCATGTTCATAATCCGCATCCTCAACAGGCATATCCATGCCAAACATGATTGCAAAATAGTAAAGATAAACCTTTGTTTTTCCATTTACCCGAAAATTTCCGGCAACCAGATCACTGCACATATCCAGAAGCTCATAATCCGGTTCTGTTTTTTTTGCCTCGGCTCTTGCCGCTTTTAAGGCATCCTTTTTCGCCTGCTTATAAAGATCTGCTGCTGTTCCCGCAGCGCCTGTTTTTGAAATGCGGGGTATATTTTTTAACTGATTTCTGAAATCGCGCTCCAGCCCGTCTATAAATACGGAAATCTGGATTTCCGCTTCGTCCCCGGAAATCCTGCCTGCATCGAGCACTGCAAGGATCTCCGCTATCTTTTCCCCGGCAGACAACTCCGCGCTGTCGATCCCCTGACCCTTCAGAAAATCATCCAGCCTGGCGCAGGTTTCCGCACTGAGTTCCGGCTGCACAAAGGCAAGTCCTTCATCCTCCCGGTATTTCTTTATGCGTCCGGCAATCAGGCGGAATATATCCACGCCGGACAGCGCTACCGTCTTATGCTCAAATACAGAATCATCTATTCTGGAAAAAATCAGCGCCTGCTGATCATCCTGAGAAAGTGTGTCAAGCCGCTTCTTCTCCTCTCCGGTGAGCCGCTTTTTCCCCCATTCCAGAATCTGCTCTGTATGGAAACGCTTAAAGCCAGTCCCTGCTCCCGCCAGGAATTTCTTCAGAATAGCCGTTCTCACCGTATCATTCCGGTATTCCGGCGCCAGGCGGCGTACAATACGCTCCATAAAATCTGTCGTTTTCGGAAAGCTTGCATACATATCATAAAATGCCTGAAGCAGATGATCCTGCATCTGCTCCCGGGTGGGTATCATTTCCAGGAGGGCATCGTCTTTCAGAAGCGCTTCTGCATCTATATCTCTGGCTCTGCACAATCTTTTTAAATCCCGCATACGAAATTCCTTTGCATCAGACCTGGCTCTTCTTACGTCCTCCAGCGCCTGCACAAAATCCTCCCGGCAATAATAGCTCTTTAACGCAGAAAACTTGTCTTCAAAAATGCTCTCCATATTCAGCGTATATTCATAGGTTCCGGCAGTTCTCATTTTGCTTTTCCTCCCTCACAATATGTTAATGATACAGCAGCTTTCTTTTATCATTCAGCTGTTCAGATACTGTCTGGTTTTCTCCATCACATCTCTCAGAATCTCAAGATTTCGCAGTGCGCTCCCCACCTCCAGAGAGTGATCCGCTCCGGCATAGGTATAGACCGGCACTCCGCATTTTTCGCTTATGGCAGTCACCTCCGGAACATTACTCCATGGATCCGCTGTTCCGATAAAGGCAATGCCGCGCTCCGCAGGAAAACCATAACTCTCCCTCAGCGGCGTATACAGTACGCTTCTACATCTGATCGCATGCTTCTTCGCGTATACAGAAGATATCACTGTTCCCACACTCTTGGAGAGAAACAGTATATCGTCGTATTGAGAAAAATTCACCTGCGCGAGAAGGGATTCTGCCTGTGCGTACAGTACCTGAAATGCTTCCTGCATTTTTTCCTCATCACCTCTGATATTTCCGCCGCTGTAAGAATAGCTTAAATTTATACACTCCTCATAACCGCATTCCTTTGCGGTCTCCCGGCCAAAATACAGCAGCGGTTTATCACAGTGATATCCGATTCCGGGAAAAATAACTGCTATTTTTTTCATTCCTCCGCCCCCTGATTACTCTCCAGATTAATCCTCATATCACAGAAGCCGCAGCCGGTTCTTTTCATCTAAATATACCCGGTCGCCTTCATTGATACTGTGGTCATAAAGCATCTGATCTTCCATTCGGACTCTGCTTTCACAGCCGTCTGAATCTTCAAGTGTCACAACCGCCATCACCGGCATATTTTCTGCTCTTTCTTCACATCCGAAGTCAACATCTTCTTCTATTTTCTTTACCGTATAAATCATACCTCTGCCAAAAACCTCATTTCATCTATTCGGCCGGACCAAGTTCCTGCCATCCCAATATAACTCTTTTCATTATAATGTTTTTCCGTTCATCGGTCAATTACGCTGATAGAAAGGACACCTCCCCGAATCTCAGGAAGGTGTCCCACTGTCTTATCTTTCATCCATGGAAAGATAACAATATCGCCGCCGCTCAGCTGCAGGTGACGGCAATATCCATAAATTTTACTTCTGCGCTTTTCTAATAATTAATTCCTGTAACTTCCAGTTCTCCATCCACCACGCCAAAAACAATATTCGGCCGACCATTTTCACCCGCCAGAACAAATCCCGCCTCACTGGGCGTAAGCGCCGTTTCCTCTGCTGACGCAATCGAATCCTGAAGTTCCTCTGTAAAAACCTGCTCAGAATCAAGTCTCAGAAAATCGTCCTCCGACTCTGCAATTCCATCAGTGTCCGGCAGTCCTACATAAACAGGATAAGCGGTGAGATCTGCCAGAGCTTTCAGATCCTTTTCTGCTACAGCTGTTTTGAGCCGACTGCCGAATTCTGAAGCGGCAGCGCTGTCCACAGCAAAATTATCCTCATAAAACGGGCCGTCTGCAGATTCTTCACCTTCATCCTGTTCAGCGGGCAAAGGATCCTTATCCGCTGTTGCTGCTCCGCCGCACCCTGTCAGAATCAACATTCCGGTTATTCCCGCAAGTAAAAACATTTTTCTTATCTGCATAGCATTTTTCCTGCTCATTTATTTTGTGATTTCAAATTCGGGTTCTCCCGCTGCTCCCGGAGCAATTTCATAGCTTTCAAAAACTATAACCGGATTCTCCGCTTCATTAATATAAAACACTGTATCATCTGTCACTCCGGCAAAATCTTCTTCCCAGTAATCTATAGCTCCAGTTTCTTCACGCTCTTTTATTTGCTGCAGAATATCTGCATCCGCAATCTGCGCATAGTCATCTCCCAGCAGATCCGCTAACGTTACTTCTTTTCCTGTTTCCAGATCAAAGTTATAATACCGGGTTTCATTATAAGCGCTATTCCAGTTCTCTGTTCCCATAACTGCCACAGACAAATACTTATCCGTCTGTGCCTTTACATCAAAATCAACCCGGATCTCTATATTATGAGCCGCCCATTCTTCTTCTGTGCCGCCGGTATCAAGAAACGCCTGTTTATATTCTTCCGCTCTCTTTACAGCTTCCTCTGCATACTGGCTGCACATATTATAAATTTCCTCATTCACAGACTGGGGCGCCTCCCCGGTCTCTTCCGCAATAATATCAATAGCGGGAATATCCACAGATATCTTCAGATCATCTGATTCCGCCTGATAAG
The DNA here is from genome assembly GCA_946491665.1 of uncultured Lachnospiraceae bacterium. Classification (GTDB taxonomy): domain Bacteria; phylum Bacillota; class Clostridia; order Lachnospirales; family Lachnospiraceae; genus Eubacterium_I. The sequence goes on from CAMLYL010000038.1 coordinate 18,196, forward strand.
ACCGGAAGGTCAGAACCCTGGCCACAGCTCCGATGACAGGAATGCCGTCTATACTTTCAGCAAACACTGTACTGGTATTTAATGCCGTTATAAAAACAGCCATGGCAGCCGCCGCAGCCACAAGTCCTTTTGTTTCAGTCCTCTTCAGAAACTTCCTGTTTTTCTTTCTGTTTCCCCCTGTTTCATGTTTGTTCGCCTTCTCAATTTCATTTCTGACCCTCTCCGGCAGTTCTTCCGGAACAGGAATCTCATGATATCTTTTTTTTGCATCCTCCATCCGACTCATACATCTACCTCCTGAATAGACAATTTTAAAGTTTTCAGCCCCCGGTATAATTTGGTTTTCACCGTACTGACATTCATTTCCATAACTTCAGCAATCTCCCGGAGCGACAGTTCCTCATAAAATCTCAACTTGATAATCTCCTGTGTTTCCATCTCCAGTCTGTTAATCTGTTCATACAGATCTTCATCAGGAGACTCAAAGCCTTTTTCCACATAAGTCTCTTCTTCCTGCAGTTCTCCTCCTGTCTGAACTGTCTTTCTGCGCTCCCGCAAAATAGACAGGCTCTCGTTCACCACAATCCGGTAAAACCAGGTTTTAACAGCGGCTCCGTTTCTCAATTCATCATAATGCTCCAACGCTTTGCACACCGCATTCTGTACCGCGTCCAAAGCCTCCTCCTGATCCCGGACATAACTGTACGCCAGACGGTAAAACTTATCCTGATTTTCGATGATATAGATGATTACCTGCTCATACAAATCCTGTTTCAACTCTGTTATCCGCCTTATCTCTATATTTTTGCTTTATATACAATAGACGTTCTTAATCGAAAAAAAGTTTCATCAAATAACATCATAAATTATATTGTTATCTCTTTTTCCGGAAAACCGTCAAAAAAGCGCTGACCCATATAAATGAGTTAACGCTTTTTCTGTGTTATCGGATATCAAACGAATGATATCCTCATACATATATCTTAATTTCTCCCTGTTCCAATCATAACGGAAACGCGAAAGATGCCGGACTTTCATTTACAGCCATAAACATCAGGTCCGCATAGCTCCATCCACTGACAGAATCTCTCCCGTGACATAAGACGCCATATCGCTTGCTAAAAACAGAAATGCATTTGCAATATCCTCCGGCTCTCCCACTCTGCGGAGAGGAATTGCATTGATCAGAGGCTCAATCATTTCTTTTGGAAGCGATGCTACCATATTTGTGTTTGTAATTCCGGGAGCTACCGCATTTACCCGAATATGGCTGGGACCGAGCTCACGGGCAAGAGACCAGGTAAGTCCGTTTACCGCGGATTTGCTCACAGGATAAGCAACGCCGGAAGGCTGCCCGCAGATGCTTACCATGGAACTGGTGTTGAGAATGCATCCGCCGCCCTGTTCCTTCATAATTTTGACCGTCGGCATGATGCAGTTCATTGCCGCGCTCACATTCAGGCTCATGATCTTTTCAAAATGCTCTGCCGTATAATTATCAATCGGCGTGCTGTCGGACATTCCCGCGTTATTCACCAGAATATCAATCCGTCCGAAAGTTTCCCGAATCTTCTCTATTTCCTGTGCTACTGCTTCCGGGTCAGTGAGACTGGGCCATGCGCCGGATACTTCCCAGTCCGGATTTTCTTCCTTCAGCGAAGCAAGAGCTTTCTCGACCGTCTCCTGGCGGGAACCAAATAACACAACCTTTGCTCCATTTTCCAGGAACTTCTTTACCGTTGCATATCCAATTCCTCTTGTTCCGCCTGTGATAATTGCCACTTTACTTTTTAACATGTATGTCCTCCTCAATAATTTTCTGTATTTTTCTTTTTTTGTCAGTTAAATGCATTTTACATTACTTATTGTCTGTTTACAAGGAGTTTTTCACGTTAATAAAATAACATAAGTGCCGGAGACCCTCTGCGGAAATGAATCAGGTAATACTTTATAGTACATCAATTGAATTTTTCCCCGCTAAAAGAAGGGGATGTTCTTCCAGCAACTCAATCCTGTTAATCTTAACACCGGCTGCATCGATATTTCCGTCCAATCTTACCCATCCTCCCGGCAATTCCATCAGGATTGCCGGTATAAGATATGTGAAGTTTTCCGGCCGTCTTGCTTTCCCTTTTGCAATACGGTGTTGCCAGCTCTGATAGGTACACTCCCGGCGGAACCGTCTGCATTTCGTGAAAAAATGCTCTGCTGCATATGCAATGGTATCTTTCTCATATTCGCAGGACACTTCTGTAAAAAAATTATAGTTTTCAGCTACGGTCACTTCACAGGCAATACTGCCATAAATCATTTTCCTCATAAACATTTACCTCCTGTAGGCTGTGACTGGTTTTCTGACTGTCGGTTGTCAGCCCCTGCTGTTGTCAGCAGCAACAAGTCTCTGTTGGAAAACTCTACGCAGTTCCAACCCCGCATTAGTTGATTGACAGATTTATACAGGCTCTGGGACAAATAAAAACACTGAGCCCTTATATATCAGTCAGACTCAGTGTAAATATTCTCCTTATGACGCACTGAGCCCCTGATAATAAATCTGTCAGCCTCCTAATGCGTATTTATAAATGTTTATGTGGTAATTATATCACGTTCCCGCCGGATATCAACCTGTACTTTACCTGAGTTTCCCAAAATTATCTCTACGAGATAATTCTACTTTGTACCATTATCCACTAGAAAAGGGGGGAACACGATTTGTGCTTTCATTTCATAACCCGGGTAAGTAATGATATCTTTATTGTAAATCCCCAGATTTCCAGATATAATGAAAAAAATTGTTGCAAAGGATCATTTACAATGGATATACAAAAATTAACTGCATTCCTCTGTGTTGCCAGGCATCAGAATTTTACAAAAGCCTCGGAAGAACTCTTTATCAGTCAGCCCGCATTGAGTAAAAAAATTTCTGATTTCGAAAAGGAGCTGGGAGTAAAATTATTGGAACGGAATAACCGCCTCGTAGCATTGACTCCGGCGGGAAAAACGCTGTTCCATGAGGCTCCTCCGATACTGGACGCACTTGACGGCTTAACAAAGAAGGTGCAGCATATTGGAACCCATCCCGAAAACCACCTACATATTGCATGCTCTGGTGTGGAATATGCACGCTTTGATCAGATTCTGCAGGATTATCAGTCAGAATACCCAGATACAAAACTGACACTTAGCTGGCACAATTCTCCCGTCATCCGTCAGATGCTATCTTCCAATCTGGTAGATCTTGCCTTCCAGTTGCATATGGAAGTAGAGCAGGAACCCAATGTAGACTTTATACCATTTTATCATGATGAATTTGCGTTCATTGTCAGTCCATCCCATCCTTATGCGGATTACCCGTATCTGACGCTGGATGATATGCAGGATGAAACTTACATCAGTATAAAGGGAAGCGAAATTCATTTACCCTACAATGAAATGTTATCTTTTCTTATCGAAAATGACTTTCATCCAAAAGGCGGCTTTTTAATCGCTGATTCTGTTGAGACGCTGGTATTGCAGGTCGGGGCCGGCATCGGTATTTCACTTTTAATGGCCCAGACCCAGCGCCGTTTTGGAAATTTAGTAAAATATATTCCACTGAAAGGTGCTCATCATATTTTACAGACAGATCTGGTATGGAACAAGACTAATACAAATCCTGCCCTTAAAGTCTTTGTGGATTTTGTAAAGAGAAAAAATATATCTGAAAACTTTTTAATATAATGAAAAGCCATTACCCAGTCGGCGTAATGGCTTTTCTCATCTCGTCCGGATGGTATGACAGCTTTAAGAAAAACCTGCTTCTGATCTGCTGACAATACCAGACTCTTCATCATATCCTCTTTTCTTCCCGCTTATCTTACGATCGGCGTTGCCGTAATAAAACCAAGGATCACGATCAGGCATAGACTGTAAACCCATAGCATCAGGAATACTTTATTCTTACGTTCCTTTTTTACAAAAGACAGATTCATGGAACCGCCGGAAGAAATCGGTGCGATCCCTGCCAGAATAGCCCCTGTCATAATACAGGAGAACAGCTTCGTTGCGGTCAGTCCTGTTGCTGCGGAAATTCCAGATACTGCCGGGAAAAATAGTGGAAATACCACTGCGGTAGAATCCGACACCAGGCTTACGAGACCGGATACAACTGTGATTACCGGTGCAATCAGAGCTGTATTAGAAATTCTGCTAATCAGTTCAGACAAATATTCGCCCAGTCCCATTGCGCTGCAAACTGCAACGAGTGTTGCACAGCCACCTACCAGCAGAACCGTACTCCAGGGAACCTGCTCTTTTAATACTGTCTTTTCATCCCCCAGTTTCATCCATACCGCCAGAACGATACCTATGGAATATACCATCAGAACGTCCATACCATTCTGCAATGTTCCAAAAAAGGCAACCTGCGGAGCCAGATGACTTAAAATAATGGGAACTACAAATAATAATACACAGACAACAATCAGTACAAGATTTTTCTTAATCAGCGGAGTGGCCGGGGCCGGACGTTGTACATCGCCGGACACCTTCATTTTGTAACCCCCGAAAATGAAGTAAACTCCAACAAAACATATAGCACTTACAATCACAAAATTGAGCCAGATTCTGGGCAGGAGCACAGCCCCCTGTCCTTCATACCCGAACATATCAAACAACCCTTTTGCAATAATTCCTACTGATCCTATGGGGGACGTACATCCCGCTCCTAATGCCAGTGAATGACCTGTCAGTACGACCATTTCTGAAATACCAGATTTGTAACAGATCTCGATAAATACGGGAACCAGAAATACAGTTACTGCACCTGGATTAATGCCGATCGCCATCATCCCGAAATCTACCAGGAAAAAAATAACCGGAAGTAACGCCGGACATTTTCTCGCAGAATAAATTGCTCAGTCAGCCATATATTTTGCAGTTCCAGTGACTGTTGCAAATCCATAAAAGAAAGTCACAATTATCATCTGCAAAACAACTGAAATTGGCCAGTATGTATAAATTTCTGACGGTCTCATATGGAATATGAAAATTCCAAGCACACTTGCCGCAACCAGTCCCAATACCCCGATGTTTACATTAAATTTCTGCCCTAGTATAATACATATTGCAAGTGCCGCAACTGTAATAATACATATTGTTAATCCTGTCATACTCGCTCTCCTTTTATCTGACAAGTGTCATTTTTTACCACATACGGTCTTCAATATCGTATTCTTTTTTCCCTACTACATCCTCGAAATCTCTGAACGCCCAGTCTGCATCTTTGTCATCCCATGTATCATACGGCATCGGATAACGTGGAACTGGAACCTTGCGTTCTGTCTGTTTATAGGGCTGATGGAATTTCATTGGTTTATGGAACGGCATATCTACATTATCTTTCCTGTTCTGATAGCTTGCCTTATCTGCAACAGCAGCAGTATCGTCTACCCAGCTCTTATAATAATCGCAGCGCAGATCCCTGAACCATTTCAGATGCCATATTTTCCATTCTCCATTAATTTTAATAAAATCAGCACTATATTTTCCCCAGCACCAGTATGCTTCCATCTTTGCTTTCTCCGGAATATAGCACTCGGGCGGCACATGGGCGTGATCTTCATAATATGTTTCTAAGCCTGGTGACATAAATACTGCTTTCGCCGTTTTTCCGTCTTTTGCAACTTCGATAATCGGAGTAGTAACACAATGCATAAAAAACGCACCTTTTGCAAATCTGGCAGAACCAAGAATCTTTAAAAATACTGTTTCTATGCCTTCCCGTCCGACAAATATACCAGAATCTCCAACATCCATACTGACATCCGGCATATCCAGAGCAAACAGATTCAGTTTTTCCGGAAACAGAATCGGATAGTGCAGATATTCATACTCACACATGACATTCTGGATTTCCTGAACATCTTTTAAACGCTGTAATTCATGTTTTTCTATTTTCTGGTTTTCTAATTCCTGCTTTAACAATTCAATCTGTTCTTGTAATTGCTCTAATGTAGCCATACCGCTTCTCCTTTACTTTTTAATTTGTAATCGCTTGCGGCCACAAGTTTTTATATTCCCAATTGTACAAATCCATACCAGAAATGTAAAATACCATAAAAATATCGTATTATAATTTATTTGTATAATAATTCCACATATACGAAAAATGCATATCTGTTTTTATTCCCGAAACAGACATGCATTCTTTCTTCCCACTATGTTATTTATATATGATTTGCCACTTCAAAAGCATCCCAGATGCCATACATAATATTACTTACATTCTTTACATCACCCAGCAGATAAATCTCCGGTGTTTCAAATTGCAGCTCTTTGTACAACTGATTTTCTTCCCGGTATCCTACAGATAAAATCACACTGTCGCAGGCCAGTTTCTGTTCTGTTCCATTCTGATCCACTGTCAGAATTCCATCCATATAACTCTGCACCCGGCCATTTAACACTTCTTTCACCCCATGGAACGGAAGCAGACGCAGCAGCATATCGTGATTTGCATGACACAATGGACCATTTACTGCCATCAGCTGATCTAATGCCTCTACAATGGTGACATTCTTTCCATGCCGGGCCAGCCACAATGCTGTCTCACATCCCACAAGACCTCCTCCTACTATTACAGTAGTTTTTCCACAGTCTTTTTCTTTCATCAGCACTTCTGCCGCAGTATATACTTTTTCGTCATCACCTAAAGAAAACCGCTTCGGCACAGAGCCGGTTGCAATAATAACTGTATCATAATGCTGTGCCAGAACATCTTCTTTGTTAACCTTTGTGCCATAGTGGACCGGTACTCCAAGAAGTTCCATCTGATATGTATACCATTTTGCCAGCTCCAGATCGTCTTCTTTGAATTCAGGCGCACCACCTGGAAGCAGATTTCCACCAAGAACCTGCTCTTTTTCAAAAATCTCTGGTTTATGTCCGCGGATTGCGAGAACTCTCGCGGCTTCACAGCCAGCCACGCCGCCCCCGACAATCATTACTTTTTTCGGTTTTAAAACCGGTGTATAGGCAGTCACACGCTCCCGGGCTGCCTGTGGATTTACAGCACAATTAATCATGGAATATTCCTGCACCCGGCCCATACAGCCTTCCTGGCAGGAAATACATGGACGGATTTCTTTTATTCTGCCTGCCCGGAGTTTATTGACATAATCAGGATCTGCAAGCAATGGCCTCCCCAGACTGATCATATCACACTCCCCGTTCTGAACTGCCTGCACAGCCATATCCGGATTATCCATTCTTCCTGCGCACAATACCGGCACGTCCACAACATCTTTCACCATCTTACAATACGGACGGTACAGTCCCTTTTCCATATACATAGGCGGATGGTTCCACCACCATGCATCATAAGTTCCCACATCCGTATCCAGCGCATCATAGCCATAAGAGACAAGCAACTTTGCTGCTTCCAGTCCTTCTTCGATATCACGCCCTTTTTCTTCAAAATCTTCTCCTGGAAGGGCTCCCTCCCTCCAGTCTTTGATCATACTTTTTACACTGAACCGCATAACTACCGGGAAATCAGCGCCACATCGTTTTTTAATCTCCTCTACCACTTCTTTTGCAAAACGAAGACGATTCTCCAGACTCCCGCCATACTCATCTGTTCTCTGGTTAAACATGGAAATCGCAAACTGATCCAGCAGATAGCCTTCATGGACAGCATGGATTTCCACTCCATCAAATCCTCCCCGTTTTGCATTATATGCGCCATCTCCAAATGATCTGATAATACTGCGAATCTCTTCTTTTTCCAGCGGACGGCAGACCTTATCCAGCCATCTGTGCGGAATCGCAGATGGCGCCACCGGCGGAAATTCGCCCAGATTTGTCGGAATTGTAACTCTTCCAAATCCGGCAGACATCATCAGAAATACTTTACTTCCATATGCATGGATCCGCTCTGTCATTTCCTTGCTGGTCCGGATAAAGTGCACCGGATTGTATGTTGAATTCGGACAATTAGGCATACTCTGTGTTTCAACTTCACAGTCTGAAAATGTAACTCCGGTAATAATCAGACCCGTACCGCCTTTTGCCCGTTCCGTGTAATAATCAATCCCCCTCTGATTAAATCCCCCCTGCGCATCTGCCAGGCCAAGCGGTCCCATTGGTGCCAGCGCAAAACGGTTTTTGACTGTAACTGAACCAATTCTGACCGGCTGATATAGTTCCTTATACTCCATACAGCTCTCCTCCTGTTATTCTTAATATGTATTCTATTATAAATTTACAGCAGGAGCCTGCATAGCAACTATATGTTGATACTTAACAAGAAATCGTTGCTGACAGAAACTAATTACTCCCGGACAGATATTCATTAAATTGTTTTACCGCACTATAAATACCCATAGAAGTTTTATAACAGCTATATACTTCCCATTTAATATGTTCTTCAAATGGAATTGCCCTCAAATGCTTCATCTGAAATGCATCTTTTACAAATTCCGGTACCACAGCAAGCCCGACCCCTTCCTGACACAATTTATATTGTGAACTCACATCTGCCGTTTTTGCTATAATCCGCGGTGAAAATCCCCGTGCTTTGCATGCATTTACCAGATCGTGAAAAATATGAAAACGCTCATTTAACAAAATCAGTTTTTCATGTTCCAGCTGTTCTATACAAATCCTTTGTTCCTGATACAACGAATGACCTTCATATACCAGAAGTGTCAGATTTGTTTCATACCGTTTTTCTGCAGTTACTGCCAGTTCTTCCCAGGGACCGACCACAAAACCATATTCTATTTCTGATTTCATTAATTTGTCCCGTACCACCTCGTTTTCATATTCGGACCATTCCACCTGAATATCTTCATGCGTTTCCATAAATTCTTTAAGAACAGAGAATGGCAATAAATTTAAAATGCCGCTGGCACACCCAATCCGTAATGTTTTCTGTCCCCGGCCGTTGTGTCGCACAATTCTTTTTATATCATCATATTCCATAATCAGACGCTGCGCTTTTTCATTCAGAATATGTGCGCTCTCTGTTGCCCTCACACCTGATTTTGTGCGTTCAAACAAGACGGTATCCAGTTCCTGCTCCAGACTTTTAATATTTTTGCTCAGTCCCTGCGGTGTAATAAATAGCTTTTTAGCAGCCTGATTAATACTATTTTCCTGGTAAACTACCAGAAAGCTTTTTAAATCTTTCTCATTCATTCTTATTAATCACCTGTTTTTTCACACGCCCATTTTTTAAAGGGCACCCTTTGAAATATTTTTCAAAAAGTGCCCTTTGAAATTATAATGTCAAAATATTTAGTACAGCTTCGCTCCTGCTGGAATACGGTCATCCACCATCAGAAGGTTAAGACCTTCTCTACCGTTTTCTTCGTGTACTGCCGAGATCAACATACCGCAGGAGTCAATTCCCATCATCTTCCGGGGCGGAAGATTTACAATAGCGATGCAGGTCTTTCCTACCAGCTCTTCCGGCTCATAGTAATCATGAATTCCGCTCAAGATTACACGGTCTGTTCCGGTTCCATCATCCAGAACAAACTTCAAAAGCTTTTTGCTCTTCGGCACTGCTTCGCACGCTTTTACCTTCACAGCCCGGAAGTCAGACTTACTGAAAGTATCAAAGTCAACCATCTCTTCGAAAAGCGGCTCGATCTTCACATTGGAAAAATCAATCTTTTCAGCCGGTTTCTCCTCTGCTTTTACCTCTGCAGCATCAGCTTTTTCAGCCTTCGCCTCGCCCTTCTTCGGATCCAGAGACTTCATTGTCGGGAACAGCAGCACATCTCTGATAGCAGCGCTGTCTGTCAGCAGCATTACCAGACGGTCAATGCCGTATCCGATACCGCCGGTGGGCGGCATACCGATCTCCAGTGCGTTCAGGAAATCTTCGTCCGTATGGTTCGCTTCCTCATCACCGGCCTCAAAAGCCGCATCCTGCTGTGCGAAACGCTCCCGCTGATCGATGGGATCATTCAGCTCAGAATATGCGTTGCACATTTCCCATGTATTGATAAAGAGCTCAAAACGCTCTACCTTGTCCGGGTCGGAAGGCTTTTTCTTTGTCAGCGGAGAAATCGCGAGAGGGTGATCCATAATGAAAGTCGGCTGGATCAGTTCTTTCTCACAGTACTCCTCAAAGAACAGGTTAATGATGTCGCCCTTGGTATGACGCTCCTCAAACTCAATACCCCGCTCTTTTGCCAGCGCTTTTGCTTCCTCATCTGTTTTAATCTCATCAAAATCCACGCCTGCATATTTCTTAATTGCGTCATTCATGGTCAGACGTGCAAAAGGCTTTCCGAGATCAATCTCAATTCCATTGTAGGAGATCCTGCTGCTGCCGCAGACGGTCTCCGCCAGATAACGGAACATGCTCTCAGTCAGTTCCATCATTCCTTCATAATCGGTATACGCCTGATAAAGCTCCATCAGCGTAAACTCCGGATTGTGACGGGTGTCTACGCCTTCGTTCCGGAATACACGGCCGATTTCGTAAACGCGCTCCAGTCCGCCTACAATCAGTCTCTTCAGATAAAGCTCCAGAGAAATACGAAGCTTCACATCCTCATCCAGAGCATTATAGTGAGTCTCGAAAGGTCTTGCCGCCGCGCCGCCTGCGTTTGATACAAGCATGGGAGTTTCCACTTCCATAAACCCTCTGTCATCCAGGAACCGGCGGATCTCTTTAATAATCCGGGAACGCTTGATAAACGTCTCCTTTGATTCCGGATTCATAATCAGATCCACATATCTCTGACGATACCGCATATCCGTGTTGGTCAGACCGTGGAACTTCTCCGGCAGCACCTGAAGACTCTTGGTAAGCAGAGTCAGTTCTGAAGCATGTACGGAAATCTCTCCCGTCTTTGTGGTAAACACTTCTCCTCTGATACCGACAATATCTCCGATATCATACTTTTTGAAGTCTTTGTACGCGTCCTCACCAATGCTGTCCCGCGCCACATAGACCTGGATGCTGCCCTGCAGATCCTGTACATTGCAGAAAGAAGCCTTTCCCATCACACGCTTGAACATCATACGTCCCGCGATGGAAACCACTTTACCTTCCAGCTGATCATAATTATTTTTAATTTCCTCACTGTGATGTGTCACATCATATTTCGTAATCTGAAAAGGATCCTTTCCCGCATCCTGCAGATTCTTTAACTTTTCACGCCTGTTCTTCAGAATCTGGTTCAGATCCTGCTCCGGTGCATTTCCCTTCTTCTGTTCCGCCATTTTCTCATTCTCCTATATCTGTCCCGTCTGCAATCCGATCCGCACCCAAAGCGTCCCGGAATATGCAGACAGCCTGAATCCGCCTGTATCTTAATTGGATCTCTGAATCTCCAGAACCTTATACTGCAGCACGCCGGCCTGGGTCTCCACATCAACCGTATCGCCCACTCTGGCTCCGATCAGCGCTCTTCCAACCGGAGACTCATTGGAAATCTTGCCTTTTAAGCTGTTTGCCTCCGTTGATCCCACGATCTTGTACTCCAGCTCCTCGTCAAATTCACAGTCCAGAATACGCACCTGACATCCCACGCTGATTTTGTCCAGATCTACTTCATCCTCAACAACAACCTCAG